>JBMOJB010000051.1:0-21416 GCA_049316985.1 Saprospiraceae bacterium
AAGACCGACATTTTTCAATTCTTGTTTTAAAATATTTTCAAGTGTTTCAGCATTTATCCTTTCTTCAATAGGCTTTACTCCAAATATTTGCTGCGCAAGCATGGTTTCCAGCATGTTGTGTGTACGCCTATATTCCTGTAAAGATTGACCGTTCTCCATAAAATCATTAGAACTTCGATAGGTACTATCAAATGCCTGTACTTGTTCGGGATCGAGTCCGAGTTCGATAATTTCTTCATCGCTGATGTAATGATCATTGGGTTTGTTGCGAAGGACGAAATCACTAATCTTCGAAATTTTGCTATTTTCTTCCTTTTCCAGGCGTTCTCCCGCATGCCTTAATCCGGCAAAAACGTTTTTATCAAACTGCTCTTCGTTTAGTTTTACAGCATTGCGTATCCAATAGATTTGCAGTCCCATACTTCCCAACAAAGCGAAAGCCATGAGCACAATTATTGTAAATATTGCTTTTTTATTCATTTAGTCAGTTATTCAACGGCACACTTATGGGTCAAGGGCTTGTATTTTAATCTCTCATTTCATCTTCATCATCATCGCAATGGTAAAGTTTTTTATTGGCTTTTGGAACAGTGGTCGTTGCATCACCATTCTTTTTCGCCACTATCATTTTTTGAATGATTCGCGATTTTTCCTTTTGAAGCGCCGATCGCTTGATCTTATCTTCGGCAATATCGAAGAACCGAATACCATCTACAAAAGTCATTTCTGCTTTAGCATAAACGGATAGTGGGTTTTCTGACCACAATACCAGATCTGCATCTTTGCCAACTTTAATACTTCCTGTTCGATCATCAATGTGCAGTAATTTTGCAGGATTAAGTGTTATGAATTTCCAGGCATCTTCTTCAGAGACTCCTCCATATTTTATTGATTTGGCAGCCTCTTGATTTAATCTTCTAGACATTTCAGCGTCATCAGAGTTGATTGCAACAACGACCCCTTGTTCATGCATGATAGCCGCATTATGCGGAATAGCATTATAGACTTCCATTTTGTAATCCCACCAGTCAGAGAAAGATGAGCCACCAGCGCCATGTTTCGCCATTTTGTCGGCCACTTTATAGCCTTCCAAAATATGAGTAAATGTATTAACCTTGAAGTTGTGTTTTTCTGCGACCTTCATCAACATATTGATTTCGCTTTGAACATAAGAGTGGCAAGTGATGAACCTTTTCTTTTCCAATATTTCAAGAATCGTTTCTAGGTCTAAGTCTTTTCTAAATAACTTGCCGGAAGATTTAATTTTTGAATATTCTTCCGCTCTGGTAAAATAATCTTCGTATACTTGTTCAACACCCATACGGGATTGCGGATACCTTATTCTGGCATGGTCACCACCATTGGAGTGTTTTGGGTTTTCCCCTAATGCAAATTTTATGAATCCATCCCAGTTGGGAAATTTCATTTCTTCTGGTGAATAGCCCCATTTTAATTTAATGAGCTGTGTTTGACCACCAATTGGATTTGCTGATCCGTGCAACAAATGCACCGCGGTTACACCTCCCGCCAGATTTCGGTAAATATTAATATCGTCCGAGTTTACGACGTCTGCAATTCGGACTTCAGCTGAACTTTCTTGTGTTCCCTCATTTACGCCGCGGCTGATTGCAATGTGTGAGTGTTCATCAATAATACCTGCAGTAAGGTGTTTTCCTGTTCCGTCAATTTCAACCGCCCCATTTTCCGTTAGGCTTTTACCGACTTTTATTATTTTACCATTTGCAACAAGGACATCTGTGTTTTTTAATATTCCTTCTTTTTCATTTGTCCAAACGGTAGTGTTTTTAAAAAGGCAAGTAATAGGCTTTGGAAGCGTACTGTTTCCAAATGCCAAGGCCGGAAAAATGACATCTCCGATGGTCGAATCTGCCCGTACAACTTCGGCTTTTTTAATTTCTGATGTACCGTCCAAGACCAAAGCTGCGGACCAATTGACCCAATCGCCATTGCTGATTTGGGCGCGGCCGCTCCATTTTTTTTCTGAAATATTACCACTAAGCCGGTAGAATTCTTTTTCTTTCCCATCAGCTGAAAATGTGAGCGCAATGGATCCAATTCCAAGTTGGTAGTCGCATTTGATTTTGACAGTATCATTAGCAACAATCTGCATATCGTATTTATCAGGACTACCGGTCACGATCAATTTGTATTTCAGATCAGATATACCTAATTCATATTCACCATTAAGCAGTGGAATGTTCATATCATTTACTACATAGGGTCGGCCAGAAACCCAGTTTTCATAAATTTTGCTTTCTTTGCTAAAAATATTACCAGAGCAGATAAAGAAACTGGCCACTTTGCCTTTTTCAAGTGAGCCAATCAGATTACTTGCCTTAATCATATCTGCCGGGCCCATTGTTAAAGCTTTTAGAGCTATTTCCTCGGGCAAACCATTTTCTACTGTTTTTCTAAGTGCAGGCAGAAAATCGCTTGTATTTTTTAGTCCGCTGCTGGTAAAAGCAAAACTTATCCCTGCTTTCGCAACTCTACTTGCATTTGAAGGTGCCATTTCCCAGTGTTTTAAGTCAGAAAGGTCAACCTGTAATGCATCATATGGATCCTCGACATCAAAGGCGTCAGGATATTTAAGCGACAGAATTAAGTCTGCTCCGGTCTCTTTAATTTCCTTTAACCTTTTGTATTCGTCGCCCACTCCTTTAATGATATATTTCGCACCAAATTCTTTTGCGATTTTATTTGCTCGCAGCGCTTCAAGAACGCTTCCTACTGCAAAAATCTGTGGGATATTTCGGTAGGAATTCCAGGTTTCAAGAGATTGATTGATTTCTTCTTTTTGCGACTGATACCATTGCGCATCGAAATACGTCTGTCGAAGCAATGCTATGCAGCCCATTAGCGAGCTGGGGTAGTCCTGAGTTGATGTACCTTTGCTGAAAGAGAGGAAGTGCGCCACATTTGGTTTTAGCAACAATTCGTGTTCCCGCAAATCGGCGAGACTGACGAGCGCACCGGATCCTCGGGATATACCATCAAAACGATGCGTAAGTACGGTTCCGAAACCAACACTGCGGAGGATTTTCGCCTTTTCAGATTGGTGTTGAAAATTCTCTTCTGCTTTAAATTCAGTTTTCAGTGCCTCGTTCCATGAAAAAGCACCTTTTTTGTTGCTAAGCATTTGAGGCCTTTGCTCCGGTGCCTTACCTTCCGCCTTGGTATCAGGCATACCATAGTCGTTAAACAAATCGATAAATGCAGGATAAATAAATTTACCTTTCAAATCAATTAGTACTGCATCCGGTGGAATACTCAATCCCAGACCAGCGGCTTCAATTTTCCCTTTAGAAATTATCAAAGAAGCATTTTCTAGTTTTTCGTTCCAGGACTTGTATAGGGTGGCATTAATAAAGGCGAATTTGCCTTCCCTTATGTCTGCCGGGCCATTTTTTGGAAAAGTCTGTTGGGCGTTTACTTTAACAGAAAGCACTAAAAATAAAAAGAGAATACTCTTTTTCATAATCTGAATATTTTGACAAATATAGAAATAGATTTTGTAATAAAAAATGTCTTAACTTTGTACCGATTTATTAAGTTATACTATACACAACTATATGTCCTGGATTAATATTAGGCCGGATTCCGATTTTTCTATCCACAATATTCCTTTTGGAATTTTTTCAAATCCACATACTGCGACACGCCGGGTAGCTACAGCAATTGGAGATTATGTAGCAGATATCAAAGCACTTTATGATCTCGATTTTTTTAATGGATTAGATCTTGAAGATGTATTTGAGCAAGATTTTCTGAATGAATTCATAGCGTTAGGGAAGGAAAAGACTACTGCGGTGAGGAATAGGCTGATAACTGTTTTCACCGATCCGGATTTTTTGGAGTCAAAAAGTCTTTCGGCGCATTATTTACATCCGATAAGTGAAGTATCTCTGCACTTGCCTGTCAAAATTGGAGATTATACAGATTTTTTTTCTAGCAAAGAACATGCAACCAATACTGGTCTTATGTTTCGTGATCCTGCCAATGCTTTGTTGCCTAACTGGCTGCATCTGCCTGTGGGTTATCATGGAAGAGCGTCTTCAATTGTAGTATCAGGTACTGATATTAGAAGACCAAAAGGACAAATGTTGCCACCTGAAGGAGGAAGCACACCCGTTTTTGGAAGTACGAAACGATTGGATTTTGAATTGGAAGTCGCTTTTGTTGTAGGTAAAAATACGGAGCTTTCAGACTCAGTCAGCACGAAGGAAGCGGAATCCTACATTTTTGGCTTATGTTTGTTTAACGATTGGTCGGCTCGTGACATTCAGCAGTGGGAATACGTACCTTTGGGTCCATTTCTAGGCAAAAACTTTGCTTCGACGATTTCTCCTTGGGTTGTAACTCTTGAAGCTTTAGAGCCATTCCGAACAAAAGGTCCCATACAAGAGCCCGCTGTCTTGTCATACCTGGAGTTTGAAGGGGATAAAAATTTTGATATTGAACTGGAAGTAATTATAGAAACAGAATCGGGAGCTTCAAGGTCAGTTTGTCATTCAAATTACAAATATATGTATTGGAATATGGCACAGCAACTCGCTCACCATACGGTAAACGGTTGCAATATTCAAATCGGCGACCTGATGGCGTCAGGGACAATCAGTGGTCCAAGTCCGGATAGCTTCGGTTCAATGCTTGAAATATCTTGGAAGGGAACCCAACCATTAAAGATGCCTGATGGAACGGAACGAAGATTCATTCAAGACGGTGACACTGTCATTATGAAAGCATGGTCAGAGAAAAATGGGAAAAGAGTTGGTTTCGGTGAAGCAAGCGGCAAAGTTCTGCCGGCAAAATAAAATGTGGGGAAATTTCAGTTGGTCTTTAGTTTTACTATAATTAGCAAAATTTTGGTTTTGCTTTAAATTTAAATTCAATGAAAAAACATAATTTTAATGCGGGTCCTGCTATCTTACCTAAAACAGTTATTAAAGAAGCAGCAAAAAATGTACTTGAACTTCAAGGAAGTGGTCTTTCTGTTTTAGAAATTTCGCACAGAAGCAAAGTTTTTGAGAGCATTCTGGCGGAAACAAAAAGTCTGGTTAAAGAGCTTCTTCACATAGGAGACGATTACGAGGTCCTATTTTTAACGGGTGGAGCGAGTTCGCAGTTTTTTATGGTTCCGATGAATTTTTTAGGTGAAAATGAAACCGCTTGTTATTTCGATACAGGCACCTGGGCGAATAAGGCCATTAAGGAAGCAAAATTGTTCGGAAACGTTGAAGTTACAGCTTCTTCTAAAGAAAGCAACTATTCTTTTATACCTAAAAATGCCAAGATTCCTAAGGATGCCAAATATTTGCATATAACTAGCAATAATACCATTTTTGGAACGGAGTATTTCAAATGGCCCAAAACAGATCTTCCGGTGATTTGCGATATGTCATCTGATATTTTTAGCCGCCCGATACCCGCAGACAAATTTGACTTTATTTATGCCGGGGCGCAAAAAAATATTGGCCCTGCTGGAATGACGCTTGTGGTCGCGAAAAAAACGTTTTTGGAAAATGCAAAAGTTCAAGGCAGAAAACTTCCTGCCATGTTGGACTATCAAACCCATGTGAAAGAGGGATCAATGTACAACACGCCGCCGGTTTTTTCCATTTATGTTTCGATGCTGACTATGCGATGGATGAAGGCGCAAGGAGGTCTGGAAGCGATGGAGAGAAGAGCAAAAAGAAGAGCAAATCTACTCTATAAAGAAATTGATGAGAACCAAATGTTTAAAGGAACCGTTGAAAAAGGTGATCGTTCAAGGATGAATGTCTGTTTCCTGGCTACGACAACCGAAGCAGAAAACATGTTGATGGAATTGTGCAAATCGAATGGAATTGAAGGCTTGAAAGGACATCGATCAGTTGGTGGTTTCAGAGCTTCTATGTACAATGCTATGGAAACCAGTAGTGTTCAACTATTGGTAAACTTAATGAAGGAAGTTGCTGCAAAGTTGGCTTAAAATTATTATATGTGGACCAATTGATGTTGCAGCTACCGTTATATATATCCCGCAGGTATCTTTTTTCAAAAAAATCAACTAATGCGATCAATATCATCACGGGTATCGCAACGGCAGGAATCGCTGTTGGTACTGCTGCGCTAATATTAATTTTGTGTGTATTTAATGGTTTTGAAGACTTGATTAATGGTATGTTGGGTAATTTTAACCCTGATGTCACGGTCACGCCTTCATTGGGAAAAACTTTTGTAATCGATTCTGTCCAGCTTTCCGAAATTCGGAAAATCAAAGGTGTAAAGGTCGTTGGGTTGAGCCTCGAGGAAGTTGCTTTTTTTGAATATGCAAAGGTGCAGGATTTTGGCATTATCAAAGGCGTGGATCAAAATTTCAACCGCATTGTAAATATTGATTCCACTATTCAAGAAGGGCGATTCAAAACAGAAGATCAGGATAATTTCTATGCAGTTGTTGGTGCCGGACTCAGAAATAAGCTTGCTGTAAATGTTGAAAATCCACTGGAGCCACTATCCATTTTTATGGCAAAAAGTGAAGAAACCGGCGCACTGGAACAACAGTTCAGACAGCAAGTTGCGATGCCAATCGGGACTTTTTCAGTACAACAAGAATTCGACAATCAATATGTTATAACTTCAATTGATCTTGTTCAAAGGTTACTTTCAAGAAAAGACCAAGCAAGTGCTTATGAAATAAAGTTGGAACAACGGGATGACCGGAAAACAATAGACGCCATTCGACAACTGGTGGGGAGTTCATTCATAGTTAAAGATCGTTTTCAACAAAACGAAGCATTTCTGAAGATCATGAATATCGAAAAATGGATGAGTTTTGCAATTGTTAGTCTCATGTTAATACTTGTTGCATTTAATATGATTGGTTCACTTTGGATGATTGTCCTTGACAAAAAGAAAGATATTTCTGTCTTAAAAGCAATGGGAATGAAAGATATTAGTGTCGGATACATTTTTCTTGGAACAGGATTCTGGCTCGTTTCAATCGGTATGTTAATAGGGTTTGTTTTGGCGATACTGATTTATTATTACCACAAACAATTTGGACTAATACCTGTGCCTGAAGGATTTATGATGGATACTTATCCAGCCAGTATTCGATGGTTTGATTTTTTGATTGTTGGTGCGACAGTGGTCACCATTGGAATAATTGCTTCGATTCCGGCATCCAGAAAAGCAAAAAGTATTGCTGCAATTGTAAATGAATAAAGTTTTATGAAATCATGTTGAGCATAGTTAGAAGATTAAGCTCAACTTATCTGTTTAGAAAATATGAAGAAGCACATACCTGACCTAATCACTCTTGCCAATTTGTTTTTTGGTTGTTGTGCAATAATTTGCGTACTTTACGCCGCTCCAATGAGTGCTTTTTGGTTTTTAGTCGCGGCATTTGTTGCGGATGGACTCGATGGCCAAGTTGCGAGAATATTAAATACTTCTTCAAAACTTGGGAAAGAGTTAGATTCTATCGCTGACACAGTTTCTTTTGCAGTTGCGCCGGGAATGATTATTTATGTTTTGCTATGTAAGTCATTTGCAATGAGTGGTGATTGGGCGAGATATACCCAAGATGGAACAGGAGTAGTGCTACCGGCCCTTGCTGCTTTTATAGTATCTGCTGCCGGAGGGTATAGATTGGCAAAATACAATGTAGACACCAGACAATCGGATAAGTTTATTGGTGTTCCAACACCTGCAAATACCATCTTTGTTGCGGGGCTTTTGTTAATTTACACGCACAATCCGATTTTATTTGGCGTTGAATTGGGAGACAAATTGCTCAACCCTTATCTTTTGTTTTCACTTATTCCCGTATTGGCTTATTGGCAAATCGCAGAAATTCCATTGATGAATTTTCGGGTGAATGGCTTTGGCTTGGTTGAAAATAAATTCAGGTATCTTTATCTAGTTTTGGTATTATTAAGTTTTATTCTTTTGAAAGAAGTTGCAGTCTCTTTGATTACCGTTTTGTACGTGCTGGTATCAATTCTTGAAAATGCTTTGGTGGAAAAAATCGAAGCAGTTTAGTTATCACAATACTTCTTATACTTACAAGGAGCTTAGGACAATTGATAACTTTCCAAGCAAACATCTAAAATTTGTCATTTAGGGAAAATTAAAATTAACTTTGCTGATAAAAGTCAATTTTCCGGAATGAATATAAGTGAATTATCTCTTCGAAGGCCAGTGCTGGCTATGGTGATGAGCATCGTTTTGGTGCTTTTCGGTTATGTTGGATATAAATTCTTAAGTTTAAGAGAATTTCCGGCCATTGACCCTCCCGTTGTTACCATTCGGACCAATTATACCGGAGCCAATGCTGAAATAGTGGAAAGTCAGATTACCGAGCCACTTGAAAAGGCAATTAATGGTGTTCCGGGCATTCGATCAATTTCTTCTCAGTCTATTTCCGGTTCTTCAACCATTACCGTTGAGTTTGAATTGGGAATTGACATGGATGCAGCGGCCAGTGATGTACGCGATAAGGTCAATCAAGGTCAACGCAACCTTCCGCAGGATATTGATGCTCCACCCACCACTCAAAAATCAGATGCCAACAGCGATCCTATAATTATTTTGGGTGTTCAGAGTAAAAATCGGTCGATGCTTGAATTAAGTGATTATGCGGCAAACGTATTGGTTGAACGATTTCAAACAATTCCAGAAGTCAGTGGAGTAAATATATTCGGAGAACGAAAATATTCCATGCGGCTTTGGATTAAGCCTGATAAGCTAAATGTCTACAATTTGACGATGAAGGACATTCAACAGGCATTAAACAAAGAAAACATAGAACTGCCAGCCGGTAAAGTAGCCGGCAGTAATACGGAGTTGAATATCAAGACGATGGGTCGGCTATCAACCGAAGAAGACTTTCGCAAGCTTATTCTCAGGGAAGATAGCAATGGAATGGTGCGCCTTGAAAATGTTGCTGATGTCACTCTTGGCCCTGAATTCGAGGAAAATTCATTTCGGTTGAACGGCTCCGTAAATTGTGCTCTGGCCATAGTCCCTCAACCCGGTTCGAATTATATTAAGATTGCCGACGAATTTTATAAAAGGTTAGAAGAGTTAAAGAAAAACAGTGCAGAAGACCTGGAATTGACTGTGGTAATTGATGTTACCAAAAACGTAAGACGATCACTAAGTGAAGTAAAAGAAACTTTGATAATTTCTTTTGGTCTGGTAGTTCTGGTAATTCTTTTCTTTTTTAGAAGTGTGCTCATCGCAATTCGTCCTTTGATTGATATTCCGGTATCGTTAATTGCGGCATTTTTCATTATGTACGTCATGGGGTTTTCAATCAATGTATTGACCTTATTGGCCATTGTTTTGGCAACAGGACTGGTTGTGGATGATGGAATAGTTGTGACTGAAAACATATTCAGGAAGCTGGAACAAGGTCTACCGATACGACAGGCTGCATTAGAGGGTTCAAAGGAAATCTTTTTTGCCGTAATTTCGACATCTTTAACCTTGGCCGTTGTGTTTTTACCGGTGATTTTTTTGCAAGGTTTTGTTGGTTCGTTGTTCAAGGAGTTTGGAATAGTAGTGGCAGGTGCCGTATTAATTTCAGCCTTTGTTTCACTTACTTTAACACCGGTTCTAAATGTTTTGATGCAAAGTAAAAAGACAGGACACGGTTGGTTGTATGAAAAAACGGAACCATTTTTTAAAGGTATGGAAAATGGATATCGGAATTTGTTAGCTGGTTTTTTAAAGGTGCGTCAGGTGGCATTTGCGATTATCCTTATTTGTTTTTGGATGATTTACTATTTCGTTGGAACCTTGCAGACGGAACTTGCACCTTTGGAGGATCGCAGTAGTATTCGCTTTTCTTTTACAGCACCCGAAGGCACTTCTTTTGATAGAATGGACAAGTACGTCGATAAGGTTACTTTGTTTTTAAGAGATTCGATTCCAGAGACACTATCTGTTTTTGGTTCAGCAAACAATCCCTTTTTTGGCACTGGAGCCAACTCGGGATTTGGGAGAATAATATTAGTCGATCCTGCAGAGCGGAAAAGATCCCAAATGGATGTTGCCAATTATTTAAATAAGCGATTAGGGGCTTTTAATGAAGGAAGGATATTTTGTATACAGGAGCAAACGATTTCAGCAGGTGGTATCGGTGGGCGCGGAGGTCTTCCGGTTCAATATGTAATTCAAAATCAGGATTTTAACAAGATTAAGGAAGTTTTACCCAAATTTCTCCAGGAGGCACGTCAAAATCCGGTATTCCAACAAGTAGATGTAAATTTGAAGTTCAATAAACCTGAGCTTGAGGTCAAGATTGATCGAATTAAAGCCAGAGATTTAGGGGTGAATGTGGCGGATATTTCAGAAGCGATGCAGGCATCTTTAAGCGGTCGAAGGGCCGGCTATTTTTTGATGAATGGCAAACAGTATCAGATTATTGCACAGGTGAGTCGTGATAACAGAGATGATCCCTCGGATTTCAACCGGATTTACGTTAACAATTCCAGAAACGAGTTAATTCCATTAAGCAGTCTGATAGAGGTGAATGAGAGCTCCTCTCCTCCTAGTTTATATCACTACAATCGCTATAAGAGTGCCACTATCAGTGCATCTTTGGCTACAGGTAAGACCATTGGTGATGGAGTAGAGCAAATGAAAGCCATTGGCAATCGAATGCTTGACTCCTCTTTTAGTAATTCATTAACCGGACCTTCCAGAGATTTTGCAGAGAGTAATTCCAGTACAATTTTTGCATTTTTGCTCGCTTTGTTGCTCATTTATTTGGTTTTGGCTGCGCAATTTGAGAGTTTTATTGATCCGCTGACGATAATGATAACAGTGCCCTTAGCCTTGGCGGGTGCATTGTTGTCACTTTATTTAACCGATGGAACAATCAATATTTTCTCTCAGATAGGGATGATCATGCTGGTGGGTTTGGTCACTAAGAATGGAATATTAATAGTTGAATTTGCGAATAAAAAACGGGAGGCTGGAGAAGGAAAATGGGAGGCGACACTGAATGCTTCCGCCCAAAGATTGCGGCCAATCTTGATGACCACCTTGGCAACAGCATTGGGGGCATTGCCAATTGCCTTGTCGTTGGGTGCGGCAGCGACCAGCAGAATTCCTTTGGGTGTGGTGATTGTTGGAGGATTGAGTTTTTCCCTTGCATTAACGCTATTTGTGATACCAGCGATATATACTTTTTTTAGCAGGGATCGGAAGGTTAGCCCGGAATAAGCAACTCATTAATTAAAGTTAACAACAAGTATTATGCAACAAATCGTAGATTATTTCAGTCATATCCCTTCGACCCACCGTTTTTTTATACTGATGGGAGGCATTCTGCTTTTTTGGATTATTGAAGGTATTATTCCACTAACGATTTTACAATATGCTAAGTGGAGGCATGCAGGAATCAATATTTTTTTTACTTTAACGACAATAGTAATCAACTTTGCATTTGCAGGCATGATTATAAAAGCCAGTGATTGGTCTGTTGAGAACAAGTCTGGTTTACTTAATATGATTGAAATGCCGCTTTGGCTGTATTTTCTGCTTGGTTTTTGTTTGCTCGATTTAATTGGTGCATATTTCATACATTGGCTGGAGCATCGCATAAAGTGGATGTGGCGTTTTCATTTGGTTCACCATTCTGATCAATGCTTAGATACTACATCTGCAAACAGGCACCACCCTGGAGAAAGTATATTTAGGGCAGTTTTCACACTTGTGGGCGTTTGGGTGCTTGGGACGCCGATTTGGTTAGTTATGCTATATCAGTCTCTTTCAGCTCTTTTGTCTCAATTCAATCATGCCAACATTGCACTTCCAAAAAAGTTAGATATTATATTGAGTTGGGTAATTGTATCTCCCAACATGCACAAAGTACACCATCATTATATGCTGCCTTTAACTGATACTAATTTTGGAAATATCTTTTCAATCTGGGATAGAATCTTTGGAACATTTGCCTATGTTGAAAGACCGGAAAAAATAATTTATGGTATTGACACGCATATGGAGGCGAGAGAAAGTGATACCTTGAAAGGTTTGCTTATGATGCCATTTGGCGAGTACAGAGCGCCGACCGGAGCAAAGTTTAGAGATGATTATCAAAGATGATATCGATTTTGTATGTTCGCTTAATTTATAATGATTTGATCTTAACAAATGAACAGAAAATTTAGGAACACATTTCTTCCGCTTACCATACTTTGTTTTTTGGCTTGCGGCTGGAAAATGTATCAACTGGCCGCTTCAGATTCGCTATGGGGATATTGGACATTGGGTTTTCTTGCCGCAGGGTGGGCCACCTGGCTTTTATTTTTTATTAAAATTTATATTATTGAAGGCAATCACCGCTGGTTTTTGTTATCTATTTTAAGTGGTTTTCTTTTTGTTGGCGGCTTTCCAAATAGTCCCTTAACCCCGTTATTGTTTATTGCATTTGTACCGTTGCTGATCATTGCTGAGGAAATTAGCGAAAGTAAAGAAAGGAATAAAAAACGAATATTGATGCGTTACCTTTTTAATGCTTTCGTCATCTGGAATATTGGTTCGACATGGTGGGTGAGCAACGCCGGTATTATACCCGGGTTAATTGCCAACTTCGTGAATGCATTATTCATGTGTATTCCATTTTTGTTTTATTATATATTCAAGCAACGGCTATCAAAAAACCTGTCGGCACTTGCTTTCGTTTGTTTTTGGTTATCATGGGAATACCTCCACTTGAACTGGGAATTAAGTTGGCCTTGGCTTACCCTTGGCAATGCATTTGCGCAACACCCAACCTGGATTCAGTGGTATGAGTACACTGGAGTTTTTGGAGGAAGCTTATGGATATTAGTGCTGAATGTCATGCTGTTTGAAGTTTCGAAAGGGTTGGTGTCCTTCAGAAAAATTATGATGCCGCTTATCATTTTGCTGCTGCCTTTTATATGGAGCTTCTACTTAAAAGCTTCTTGGCATTCAATTTATGGCGAAAAAATGATAGAAATTTGTGTTGTACAACCGAATTATGAGCCGCACTACGAGAAGTTTAAATTGCCGGATGATGTCCAATTGGAGCGGTTTCTCGATTTGTCGCTGAAATGTGTGCGACCATCTACCAATTATTTGCTGTTTCCCGAAACGAGTTTTGGTTACTATAATGTAGATAATCTAGGTTCTTATCCCACTATTCGAAAATTGCAGGATTTGACTGATAGTTTTCCCAATTTGCATATTGTATCCGGTATGGATTTATTCAAGATTTATGAGCCCGCTGAAAATTTGCCACGAAGTGTCAGAAAAACGGGTCGCGGTTTAATGGAGATTTACAATGGTGCTGTTCAAGTTTCTAAAAGTAGTACAGAAATACCCTATTATAAGAAGGGAAAAATGGTACCGGGAGCAGAAATGTTTCCTTTTCGCGATTTTTTAGGTTTTTTGGAGCCACTTTTTCATAAATTCAATGGCACCGTAGAAGGCCTCGGCACACAAGCAGAACGTAGCGTTTTCTTTAACGAAAATCAGGGTGTTGCTATCGCTCCGCTTATCTGTTATGAATCTGTATATGGAGCGTACTGCACTGATTACGTTAACAAGGGAGCACAAGCGTTGTTTATTATGACGAATGATGGTTGGTGGGATGATACTCCGGGTTATATGCAACACTTGAAGTTTGCCTCACTAAGAGCAATAGAGTTGAGGAGGGCTATTGCGCGATCTGCCAATTCAGGTTCTTCGGCATTTATAGATCGCGATGGCTCGATTGATCAGTTTACCGCTTACAATCAGCAAGATGTAATTAAAGAGAGCCTCCAATTGTATTCAGAAATAACTTTCTATACTCTTTATGGTGATTATATTGCCAAAATTGCTGTTGCGTTGTTGGCTATGCTTTTCGTTATTTTTGGTTATACCTTAATTAAAAGTTAAAGGCTGTTTTGTATTTAAACGCATTAGATCTGATTTTGTCAAAAGTGCATTATTCATTAAAATTCACTTATTATGAAAGTCAGGTTTTTTTTAGTTTTACTATCTGTATTTACTATTCTTTTCAATGCTGAAGCGCAGAGATGTAAGCGGAGTCGTTCTATCTCAGCGAGAGAAGCGAGCGTGTTAAGACATGAAAAGAAGCATCTCGCTGTAAACCGGTCGATTGCTATGGCAGACGGCAGAATTACACCAAAAGAAAGGAGAATTCTCAGCATGCAGAAGCGAAAATTAAGGAGCAGAGCAATACGAATGCATAACCATTAAAGAAAAAAGTCCGCCTGGCTCATTTGAGGCTCAGGCGGACTTTTTCATGTCACAAATCAGGCACAATCTACAATTACTTATTTTGTGCGAAATGTGTGACACGGCTAAATTGTATGTTTATCACATAATTATGTTTTATAAATTATTTTGTATTGAAAATCAATTAATTAGTGATTTTTTTAATTTAATGTAAAAATAATTGTCAAAAAATGTGACAAAAATGCGAAAAATTTTGTCTTTTATAAATATCAATAGTACCTTTGCTGAACATTATTGAGTTTTTTTCTAAAGGTATTGCCACCTCCCTCTTGCTTTTAGTTTCCCCTCGATTATAATTGTGTTAGTTGTTTGTTGGGTTTTAAATACTTTGCACTAATTTATTCCCCCTTTTACCCCCCCTTTTTTGTTTTAAAAATTTAATTATCTAGAACAGTTAGATTTCAATTCTTAGCGGACTACTGCTATTGGCATAAGCGGGTCGAAAGACCCTGATATACATGGCGACTGTGCGCCCGCGGTATATTCTTTTACTTTTTTAAAAGTAAAATCGAAAAGTTCTTTCACTGTTATTATTTTATTTAAATTCTGATCGGCCTGACCTTTCAGTCCATTAATCAAATAGTGACTAAATATACCGGATCGCAAGCCCTGATCTTCCAGGGAGTATTCCTGACTTTTGGAAGACATTAACATAGCCAGACCACCTTTCGTATTTTCTAATTCATGGTAATATTTATGTATAGTCTGATCAGAATTTGCTGTTTTGGATGTTAACAGGCTACCAGAATAGCATGCATCTGCTATACATATTTTATTTTTGGCTTTGCTTTCTTCAAAAACTCTTTTGATGTCGGCATGTGGAAGCCGGTTGTTGTGACCATCAAAATCTATTGGGATGAAGCTACCGTCAATACCATGCCCTGAAAAATACAAAACGACTACATCGTTTTCGTCCGCTTGTAAGAATAGCTGTTTCATATTGTTAATTATTTTGTCTCTCGAGGCATCCTCATCTATAAGGATTCGTATTTGTTTGTCTGGTACTGCACCTCCTTCAGGACTTTTTAAGAAAGAATAAAAGCGATAGGCATCGTCATCCGAATATTTTAAGGATGGCATATTAGTATATCTGCTTACGCCAATGACAAGTGCCCAAACTTTTGTTTCGAGGCTCTTTTCTGGATTTGAGTGCATTGAAGGATCAGATGCAAGTATATTTATTTCTTTTATTGCCTTACCGTGCTCCCATATTCCGCTGTATCGTCTACCGGAGGTGAATTGCATAATACCTTCACCATGCGGAGCGTCATAGTGCCAAGCTCCTTCATATTTGTCACCAGACTGATAGATCATTTTTCCATTACCGTCGGGCAATCCATTTTTGAATTCACCATAATATTTTGAACCGTCGGAATAGGTAAAATTCCCTATAGTATTGTGACAAAAGGATAAATTGCAGTTCGTTTCATTTTCGACATTGTTTTGTTTTAGTAGAAAATCCGAAACTTTATTTTTTATAATTAAGCGGTCATTATGCCAAATCCCCTTTGTTATTTTTCCATTTTCATCATATTCTTCTCCATTGCCTTCTTTTTTGCCTTTTTGCCATAGTCCAATATATTTATGTTTGTCGGAATATTGCATAATTCCGTGACCATCGGGATTTCCATTTTTTACATCACCTTCATATTGACATCCATTTGGAAAAACAATCTGACCTTTACCGTGGGGTTTGTTGTCAAGCCATTGACCTTTGTAGACAATTCCATCCGCATATTTCATGGTACCGTTTCCCGAAAATTTATTTTTTAGAAAACTTCCACAATACTCGTCGCCACATTTGAAAAACATTTTTCCTTCGCCTTCGCGGTATTGCATGGCAAATTGTCCGATGTACTTTTCGCCATTAGAAAATGTCAATACACCCATACCGTGCATTTTTCCTTTTTTAACTTGTCCGGTGTAGAAGGCGCCGCTTTCAAAACGAAGGGTACAAGTGCCATCAAAGCACATGTTACTATTTTGTTGCGCAAACACATTGAAGTTGGGGCAGCAGGCGCCGAGGAGGGCTATCAAGCAGAGTACTTTCATTGACCAAAATTTTTTAAAAATTTGAAAAATAAAGTACCTGTCAAATCATAGGAAAAGCTTTTAATTGAGCGTTAAGTATTATAAACAAGTGGAGTTTGCATTTTATTGCCAGGAGCGTTGCTTTTTTTAGCCAATATTTATTGAACGAAGTACATTTACTGCTGCTGAAATTTTTTCCGGAGTTCCAACGTCAATCCATTGATCTGCACTATGGTCAAAAGCGCTGATGAAATTATGTTCGGAGGCAAGCAGATAAGTATCGATTATTGAAAAAACAGACTGTTTTTCAGGGAAGTACTTGAATATAGATGGATTGATAATTTGGAAAGCACTGAAGGCTCTCATTTTAAGTTCTTTATCAGACAATCTGCTTAATTTCACTTTACTTTGGCCGGTATTCATCCAACCGCAGAGCTGATTTTCATTGTTGAAAAGTAAATATCTGGAGGACTTTCTGTTTTGTACAGCCAAAGTTGCAATTGAAGCATTTTTTTTATGTTGCTCAAGAAATTGAGAAAGATCAATATTGGAGAGGATATCAGTATTGCAAACGAGGAAAGGTTGATCGTCATCGAAAAACCAGGAAGCTTTTTGAAGCGCGCCGCCTGTTTCTAATAGAAGCGACCGCTCATCAGATATCTGAATATTAATATCGAAATTTTGATTATCAGCAAGAAATGCTTCAATTTGATCAGCTAAATAGTGGATATTGATGATAATATCTTTTATGCCGAAACATTTTAACTGTCTGATAATAATTTCAAGAAGCGGAACGCCATCGATAGGGATTAGTGCTTTTGGCAAATTATCAGTCGCAGGTCTCATCCGAGTTCCCAGCCCTGCCGCAAAAATCATTGCTTTCATCTGTACCTACCCAGCTTGGCTTTTGTCTTAATTTTTCTTTTTCTTTTTGACAGTAAACCAGTAAGAGGCAGTAAGTCCTCCGAAAACGTACCAATCATTGTGCAAAGGATCTGCTGATTCGCTCACTCCGTCCATATAATCTGAGAACGGAAGGTGGGATGACAATTCAATACCCAGAGAAAAATGCTCGTTGTAGTCGTATTTATATCCAATTCCAAACGGAATCATATAGTTGAAAACAGTCTGTCTGTTTTCAAAAAACTTATTTTCCTTTGCGTCATCACGAAGACCCTTTGTAACCGGATTGAATTTAACCGCACCGATTCCAGTAAAGATATAAGGAGTTCTGACGGGTGTAAACAGACCTTTTTTATTGTAACGACCTTTGCCGAAAGGATCGTACTCGAAGTTGATTCCACCTTCCAGAATTTTTGTTGAAAATGAATAACCTCTTGAAATCCTGTCCGGGAAATTGTTATCCGTTCCACTCAATTTTCCAAAGTAAACATTTGATTTGATAGAAAATTTTCTGCTGAGCGTATATCGAAAAAAGCCCCCATAAGCAAAATTTGATTCACGAGGTATAATTTGATATTTTACAATATCTCCTTGATAATTAGATACACCGGTAAATATTCCTGCACTGATATTTTGCGCCACGGTGATGTTTCCTAAGCTTAAAATAAAAATAGGAATTACAAGTAATGCCTTTAAATTCATTGCTATCGAGTTTTTAAAATACAAGCGATTGTAAAATAGTGAGAAAATAATGAAAAGTGGCAAATGCTCAGAACATGTTGGAACGCAAAGTTAATGTATTATTCAAAAAATAATAGCTTAAAACAAAAATTCTAAATTGCATTTTACATTACAGCTGTACAATTACCCTAACAATGCATCAGGCAATTCCTGCACCAACAAACCATTCAGCATTCTCGGTTCGAAAAAAGTAGATTTTGGTGGCATAATATCCCCATCATCAGAAATAATCATCAGATCTTCAATATCAACAGGGAATAGCCGGAATGACACTCCAGCTGCGCTCATTTTAACCAAACTAGATATTGCTTTATTCCCTTCAACATAGGCGATTCTTTTGTCTTTTCGGATGTCTTCAACCCCAAGTGCTTCGTGTAAAATCTTATCATTCAGAATATCAACATCAAGAACAACATGGCGATTGCTACGATAAGATTCCACAAGATCATTTTTCCATCGCCAACTGCTCCATTTTCCTTTTATGCACATTGACCACTCTCCTTTTTGGGAAGGTATATTTTGATCTAAATCTACTTGTTCGGCGTATGCCTTTACTTTATTAATTATATCCGCTTCGCTAATATCAGGGTCTTTAAATACCCGATGAAATGGTTGAACCACCAATTCAGCATCTGCAAAAAATGCACAAAGCGCTTCGTCAAACTTTTCCTTTCCATTGTAAGGTACATTGTGGTCTAATAGCAAATTTGAACTTAGTCGATGGTGTCCATCTCCCAGGTAACAGCAAGCGATATTCTCCTCAAAAAGTTGTTGGAACGCTGTAATTTCATCCAGAGTCGCGACTTGCCAGAAGCGATGGTGTTGTTTGATTTTGTTGAAATAAATTTCATAAAATGGATCTTTGCTATTTTTTATGAGCTCCAGTTTTGCTTCTATTCTTTTGGCGTGTTTGTAGGTCAATAGAATTGGTTTTACCATTGCTTTTCTTTCCAGCAATAGCGTCATTTGGATTTTTTCCTTTTCTAAAAGCGTATTTTCGTGTTTTTTAACTTTCCCATCCCTGTAATCGTCTAAATCCAAAGCGGCAACTACCCCCGTGTGAACCGAATTAATTGTTGTTATTTCGTACACATAAAAAGCATCAAGTCCTGTTTTTTTAAATAAATTCTGACTTGAATATTTTGGATATTCTTCCTTTACTGAATTGAAGAAAGCTTCAGTAGCTTCTATTTTACTTAAATCGGGAATAACAGCTTGAAATGGAATAATTTTCATGAAAATAAATATCAATTGATAAAATATACTTTCGCAAATTACGGAATTTATATCTAATACTTTAAACTTGCAGTTAAATAAAATTCATTCCCAATGTTACAGATAGATCCAAAAGCAATTGCAACAAAAGACCTTCACCAATTTATCGTAGGCGCAGTAGCACCTAGACCAATTGCATGGGCTAGTACGATGGATGAAGAAGGCAATCCTAATTTGGCTCCCTATAGTTTTTTCAACGCGTTTAGTTCGAATCCCCCAATAGTGGTATTTTCTTCTAATCGAAGAGTTTCGAATAATACTACTAAAGACACACTTCATAATATTGAAAAGACGGGTGAAGTTGTAATCAATATGGTCAATTATGCTTTAGTAAGACAAATGGCTGTGACCGGAGTGGAGTTTCCAAAAGAAGTCAATGAATTTGAAAAAGCGGGTCTGACGATGATACACTCAGAATTAGTTTCTCCTTATCGAGTAAAAGAATCTCCCATTCATTTCGAATGTAAACTTGAAAAAATAATTCCATTAGGTGATAAAGGTGGCGCAGGGCACCTTATCATTTGTAATATTGTAATGATTCATATCGATGAAAATGTGTTGGATGAAAATCAAAGGATTAATCCACACAAACTTGATTTGGTTGGACGACTTGGCAGGGCATATTACACGCGTGCGAGCGGAGATTCCATCTTTACTGTTGCACAAACTCAAACAGATATTTGCATTGGTTTTGATGCTTTGCCAAAAGCTATTCAAGAAAGTAAAATTCTGACAGGAAATAATATTGGGCATTTGGCCGGATTGTTAGAATTGCCGGCTTTGGAGGATGTGTTGAAACTGAAAAGTTCAGATATCCGTGCAGTAGAAATAATTTCCGGGTCAGGAAATGCAATAGAAGACCTACAACGCTATGCAAAAGAATTGCTAGAAAGTAATAATGTCAAGTTGGGTGCAGAGATTGCATTTTTAAGTGCGCTGCTATAGTGCAACATGAGCATTGGTGAGTTTCCCTATCTTTTAGATTGAAGATTTATGGTATGTGCAGCGAATTGCGAACGCGAGGTATCTATGTGGTATATCGCAGCGATTTTTATTGTCAATTCTAACTATAAAATTAATTATATGAAACTCAAATATAGTAATTCGAAGCTTTTGCCTTTTTTAATTTTAGTTGCAGTTTTTCTATCTTCTTGCTTTAAAGACAAGGAAATCTTTGAACCTTATCCGGAAAACCCATGGTCTAATCTTCCAAAAACAGAACTGAATGTTAACGGAGAGGTTGTTGATGAAAAAGGAATAGCCATCCAAGATGTTTTAATTACTGCAGCAAATGTCAGTGCATTTACAGATAAAAATGGAGTATTTGTTGTTAAAAACAGTCTGCAATCAATAGATTTTATCTATGTCAAAGCTGAGAAAAAGGGTTATTTTAATGGAGCCAGGGTAATTCGGGGAAATAAAAACGGACAAAACATCGTCAAGATTATCCTGATGGAGCAGAAAAAAGTGGCTTCCATTTCTAGTTCGAAAGGCGCTGAAATTAATGTTCAAGGTTTGAAAATCAAGTTTCCTGCTAATGGATATGTTGATGCAAATGGGAAAAGCTATTCTGGAAATATCAATGTTGCTGCCAAATATCTCGATCCGAGCGATATTCAAACCCTATTAAAAATGCCCGGAGATCTGAGGGCTGTAGACTTTCAAGGAAAGGAAAAATTTCTGGAATCTTTTGGAATGGCGGCCGTTGAATTAACAGATCCAACAGGCAATAAGCTGAATTTGGGCAATGGAGGAGAAGCAGAGCTGAGTTTTCCACAACCCAAATTGGCAACAGCACCTGCAAAAATGCCTTTATGGCATTTTGATGAAAAAATTGGCGCTTGGAGAGAGGAAGGGGAAGCAAACCTGAGTAATAATCGATATGTAGGCAAGGTTAAACATTTTTCTTATTGGAACTGCGATTTTCCATATGATCGAGTATTTGCGAAAGGCCGTATAATAGATCAGAATGGGAACTCGCTTGCAGGAGTATTTGTTGGTCTGGATCTTGTAGGCTCCTGGATGGGAGGACATGGGCAAACCGATGCGAATGGAGTGTTTTTGGGTTGCATTCCAAAAGGAAAAGAACTGGAGCTGAAAGTGCGAGGCATAGCCGATTCTTGTAGCACAGTTTTATTGGTAAAAAATGTGGGATCTTTCAACAGTGATGTCGATTT
>JBMOJB010000052.1:0-21141 GCA_049316985.1 Saprospiraceae bacterium
AACTTCAGAAGCGCTTTTGGTTACTTTGACTGAAGTAAATTTTGTAAGTGGAGGATATATTGCGGGGAGTTTGGGAGGAACCATAGGTTTGTCCATTGGACAAACCATTACGGTCAGTGGGAATTTCAGGGTTAAGAAACAGTAAGTACACGCCAAATGAATATAAGTGTGTTTTCATAATTTCTTAAACGATCTTTTTGGTTATTGGAATTAGCATTTTCTCAAACTCACCTTGCTATTACATTGAATTTTTAAGGATCAGAGACTCAAACTTGAGGCTCTGATCTTTTGATTTGGCAATAAAAACATTTCATACAGACTGATTTTGAGCGCGATATGAAAAAAATGCCTAATTTTGCATTTCAATTTAGATTTTGCTGAATTTATGAACGACTGCTGATCATATTTTGAAGGTCAAAAACCAGCAGAAAATGAACTTTATCCTACCTTTTTTGTAAAGTGTAGGTAGTACTTTCAAAAGAAATAATAAGAGATGTTTCCAAAATATGATGTTATTGTTGTCGGTGCAGGACATGCAGGTTGCGAAGCAGCTGTTGCAGCAGCTAATTTAGGTTCTAAGGTACTGCTTGCTACTATGAATATGCATACCATTGCACAAATGAGTTGTAATCCGGCAATGGGTGGCGTCGCAAAGGGACAAATTGTCCGGGAAGTGGACGCCTTGGGAGGTTATTCCGGTATCGTTACCGATTCTACAATGCTTCAATTCAGAATGCTCAACCTTTCAAAAGGTCCGGCCATGTGGAGTCCACGCGCTCAAAGCGATAGAATGCGATTTGCAAACAAGTGGAGGCAAATGCTGGAAGAGCATGCCAATATCGATTTTTGGCAAGATATGATTGTCGGCTTAAAGGTTAAAGATGGCAGGGTCAGGGGCGTTTATACCAGCCTTGGATTAGAAATAGAAAGTCACTCAGTGGTACTGACAAACGGTACTTTCTTAAATGGAATTATTCATATTGGAGAGAAGCAATTGGGAGGAGGTCGCGCAGGCGAAAAAGCGGCAAAGGGAATCACAGAGCAATTGGTAGAACTAGGTTTTGAAGCTGGTCGAATGAAGACAGGAACGCCGCCTCGTATTGATGGTCGCACCCTCGATTATACCCGGATGGAAGCACAACATGGTGATACGCCTGCAGGTAAATTTTCGTTTACGGAAACCCCTCGACTAGAAAAACAGTTGCCTTGCCACATTACCTATACTAGTCCTGAGGTCCACGAAGTGTTAAAGACCGGATTTGCAAAGTCACCCATGTTTGCCGGAAGAATTCAGGGTTTGGGACCCAGGTATTGTCCATCTATTGAAGATAAAATAGAAAGATTTTCCGATAAAGACCGTCATCAATTGTTTGTGGAGCCGGAAGGTTTTGATACTTGCGAAGTCTATGTAAATGGATTTTCTTCTTCTTTACCTGAAGAGGTGCAATTTAAAGCATTGAGAAAAATAGTAGGATTTGAAAATGCAAAAATGTTCAGACCGGGTTACGCTATCGAGTACGACTACTTTCCTCCGACGCAGTTGGATCTCACACTTGAGACCAAGCGGATTAAAAACTTGTTTTTTGCAGGTCAAATCAATGGCACTACCGGCTATGAGGAAGCTGCATGTCAAGGTATGATTGCCGGTTATAATGCCTCGTTGGCTATAAAAGGATCTGATCCATTTATTTTGAAAAGGTCCGACGCCTATATGGGCGTGTTGATAGACGATCTGGTAAATAAAGGTACAGACGAACCTTATCGAATGTTTACCTCGAGGGCAGAATTCAGAATTCTACTCAGACAAGACAACGCGGACATTCGACTGACTGAGTTTGCTTATAAAATGGGCGTGAAAGATACCGACCTGAGAATGGATCGAGTGAGAAGAAAAATTGCCGCAGCAAAAGAAATCAGTGAATTTTTTCTTGAAAACAGTGTTACTCCTGATCAAATCAATCCCTACCTCGAAAGTATAGGCTCTGCACCAATTAAGCAAAAAGTGAAGTTGCATCAAGTACTTTCAAGACCACATATTGGAATTGAAGATTTAAGAAAAAATTTGTTTTGGCTGGAAAGATATTTAAACACCTTTGAAGCGGAGTATATTGAACAGGCCGAGATCCACATGAAGTATGAAGGCTATATTCAGAAAGAGCAGGACATGGCAGACAAAATGAACCGACTTGAAGATGTTTTCCTGAAGGAGGACTTAAATTATCACTCTCTGCCTTCTTTATCCATGGAGGCGAGACAAAAGTTAACCAAACAAAAACCACGGACAATTGGTCAGGCAAGCAGGATTAGTGGGATTACACCAGCTGATATTTCTGTTTTATTGATACATGTCGGTCGGTAGCTTATCAGATTTTAATTTGAAAGTCTGAATAATCCAGTGTAGATTATTCAGACTTTTTTATTTCAACAGTGATAGGGCTTGTTGAATACTCTTCACCGGAGCTTCACATGATTTTTGCCAATAGATGTAAGTATTGCTATCTTCTGCGTATACTTTACCTTGAAGAGGATGATTGTCCTGCTTCTGTACGCTGGAGGCTATCACAGTAAATGGTCCTGTGTAATTTTTTTATAGTTGGATTGCCTTATCCAACGCATTCTTCCGACAATTACAGTCTCATTTATTTCAAAAGTGTGGAACCAGTATTATTTAATGCACATTGAAATTGGTGGATTTTCGTAGAGAGCTATTTCAAAAACCTCTTCATCCCAAGCATGTCAATCGATCGGATTCAGAGCATGTTGCCACAAATAGAGAATTGTTTTAAGAGCTAAACTGTTCCAATTAGTTAAATTAGTTGCTTTAACAATGCATGGCCATTAAATGACGTCTCTTCATCTTATAAATTTGCATAATAAGTATTAAATTTATAACTTTGTTCAGCAAAATTCTACATTTCTTCTCTGTGTTAAATTTTCCCAGATGTACACTTTTTCCAAAATCCAACTAATTCTTGTTTTTACTTTGTTTCTACGGACTTTGACGGCTCAGACCTTGCCCAGTCCCTGTCGAGCTGTTTGCCTGGACATAACTACTACACCAAGTCAAAAAACACCTACGAAAATTAAAGGTATAGCTGTGTGCAATATGTTGCCTTCAGATACATCTGTTTGGTGGAGTTTCAGACCGTCCGGCACTACATTTAACTTTAACTACACGACTTCCGGATGCAATTGCAGTACAGGTGGACCGATGGGAGCAGATGTTGTGGTATATAGTGGTTCTGATTGCAACGCTTTGACCAAGATACAATGTAAGAATGGAACATCGGGATCTTTTACGCTGACAAATCTTTCACCTTGTTTTTCCTATTGGATTCAGGCAGGTAGTACTAATACTTGCCAATGTACAGTGACGTTGACATTCAATGCCAATCAATTACTGAAAACACTTAATCCAATGGCAATGGCAGGCCCAAAAATAGTTTGTCGCAATTCAACAGCTACATTTTCGGCAGTGGGGAAGATACCGTGTACCGATGGGAAATTGTACCGCTGGTCAATTGCTCAGGGAACAGGCTTCATTGGTGACAATCAGAATGGTACTGCTGATATCCAGCTAACAAAAAAAGGAATCAGTAAAGTCTGTTTTGAGCCCAATTTTGCGCTTTGTTCTCCGACAATAACCAAGACTTGTATGGATGTCGAGGTGATTGATTTGACGGACCCTTCTGTAAGTTTAAAAATTTGCCCGGAAGAAATGCCATATGTACTGGATTTAAAAGCATTGGTGCAAAAGTTCAACCCTACTTTTAATAAGGAAATTAATCCGTCAACTTATTATATTAAAGACAGCCCCGGTGCAAAAAAAAGTGTAAGTATCGATTATGATGTAACTGGAGCAAATTGCACAGAAAAGGTCAATCTGAATTACGAAATTCTGGCCACTAAGAGAATTACTTTGCCGTCCTTGTTGCTTTGCGATGGAGAAAAAGTCAATGTGAGAGGAAAACAATTTTCTTGTACTGATTCCAAATTTGTTCCGCAGCAATTTACAGTGGATTATGCCGGCGATGGAAAACAGTGCGATAGTAGTTTTACAATTTCTGTGCAATGTGTTAAAGTAACACCTATCGTAAGTCCGCAAACTTCAATATTGGATTGTATGAATACATCGGTAGTGCTTGATGTTTCGAAATCCACCACCTTGCCTGCAGCGTTACCTTCCGGATCGGGAACGACCGGTGTTCGGAGCTATAAGTGGAGCAATGGGTCTACAACTTCGCGCATAACTGTTTCTTCACCGGGCACTTACACCGTGACAATCACATATAGCTACCGATGGCGCTCTCCAACAGGTTTTGTGAGCAGGACCTGCTCAAAATCTGCTACCATGCTCGTCATCGGATCGGTAAAAAATGCTCCAGTTACTCCATTGCCAAAAGCTAGCAAATCTGTAGTTTGTAATGGCGATGTCGTGCAATACTACCAACCTAAACTGAAAAACGGCATTTATAACTGGACAGTTACGAATGGAACAATACAGGGCAAAAGCACCGGTGATTCTGTTAAGGTATTGTGGTCAACAGACCCCAACAGAGTGATTTGTTGCCGCTTAACAGCAGCTTGTGGCATCGGAAATGACACTTGCATTCAAATTTTATCTTCGAGCATTGTTCCTAAAACACCTAAATTAATTTTAGGCGAATGGGTTGCTACAAATAGAATGCGTTTTGTAGTGGAAAGACAGTCAAAGGTTGAGCATAACTGGATTTCAACTGGTGTGTTAAACAATCCGATCGGAGATACCGTAATTGTCAACTGGCCTGAGGCAGGAAGTAGAACTTTGTGTGTTAGGGGTGTAGGTGAGTGTTTTAATTCTGCAGATACCTGCATTGCATTTACTTCCTATTCCAGGCAACAACTTCCGTTGAGTTTCAATTCTGCATCAAGCGATGATCAATTTCTTTTAAAGGTGATTCCTAACCCTGTGAGTGAATATTTTGAGGTGTTCAGTAATCGCAAAATAGGATATTATGCCATTTTTGATTTAAATGGCAAACTAGTAGTGGAGTCGAGCGAAGCGCTGATTAACGGCGATGGGCTGGCAAAAGGTATATATTTTCTGAAAGTCATAGATATAAACAAGGAAGTAAATACCATCAAATTTCTAAAATTGTAATCAAAATTTAAAACTAATACATAATTAACCAGATGAAAAATATTATTTTAGTGCTTTTTGTATTGTCCTGGACTATGAGTACTACTGCTCAGGTAGGAAGCAAATCGGCGGGTTTCGCTTATATAAAAGAAGAAGAAAAATTGATGAGCCAAGGTGAAAGGAATGCTTTGGTAATGGAGATCGCAGCCAAAGATGGTTTAGTAGAAGATCAATGGAAGGATTTCTTAAATTCGTTTAAGGCAAAGCCGAAATGGATGAAAAAGGAAAAAGAATGGTTTTCTGACAATGCCATTATTGAAGAAATCGGTGGCAATAATCCAATTGACATATACGCTACAATCGAGGGTTCAAAAGGTGATATTACAACGGTAAGTGTTTGGTTCGATTTAGGTGGCGCCTTTCTCTCTTCCTATCAGCATGCAGAGAAATACAAGCAAGCTCAAAAATTTATGTCTAAATTCAACAATGAAGTACAAAAAGCATTGGTCAAAAAAGAAATAGAAAAAGAAGAGAAAAAGCTCAAAAAGGAAGAGTCGAATCTAAAAGATCTGGTTAAAGATAACGAAAATCTGCACAAAGACATTGAAAATTACAAAGAGAAAATTAAAAAAGCTGAATCAGATATCATTAAGAATGATAAGGATCAGAAGGACACTCAAAAGAACATTGAAGATCAGCGCGGTGTCGTAAAGAAAGTTCAATCGAAATTGGAGCAATTAGAAAAATCCTAAAGTCATAAGATCTACAGGCTGCTATGCAAAAATAGCAGCCTGTAGCATTAGATTAAAAAGGGGAACATTAAACAGTGCTGTTAAATAAAAGAATCTATTGCATTGCAAATGTTGACAAATATCTCATCAATTTTTCCTACGCCGTTTATTTTAGTCACTTTTCCTTGTTTTTCATAGTAGGGAATGACATGTACTGTTTTTGAAAAGTACTCGTCAATCCTTTTTAAAAGTTTTTCTGCATCATCATCCGCTCTTCCAGAAACTTTCTGCCGCTCAGCGATTCTCTCCTTAATTTCATTTTCATTAACATCTAATTGAACAACTCCGTCTATCTGCTGTCCCTTGGAAGCCAAAAATGCATCTAAGGCCCCTGCCTGTGGCACCGTTCGAGGAAAACCATCGAAAATAAACCCTTCGGCGTCAAGATTATTGCGGACTTCTTCCTCCAGCATATCAATTGTCACAGAATCCGGAACCAGAAGCCCATCTGCAAGAATCTGTTTTACCCGCTTCCCTAGTTCGGTGTCATTTGTAATGTGCATGCGAAACATATCTCCTGTCGAAATATGCGCAAGGTGGTATTTTTCAATTAGTTTTATGGATTGGGTTCCTTTTCCAGCTCCCGGGGGTCCAAAAAGAATAAGGTTTAGCATAGGATGATTTTATTATTAATGCAAGAAATTTTTAGCCCGCAAAATTACCCAAAAATAGCCTTGTTTCAAGATATAATGTTTGTTTATAGAAAAATAAAACAATATATCAAAAAACATAGCGATAAAAAAATATTATTTTAATTTGTCTTGAAGAACAGTATGTAAAATTAACAGTGCCAACCTTGATTTTTAAACATTTGAAAATCAAGGGATATTCAGCAGTTTATGAGTCTGAAGGCTCAATCTCCACATCGGGTGCTCCAAGCAATATCGAACGGAGACCTGTGTATTATAATCTTTGTCAAAGTTATCCATCGGTTGTAAAAAGAAATGCCTGAAATCTAAATGCGTAAATTTATCAGGCTCAGCGCCTATTTGCGGAAAAACTAGTTTTAGTTCATCTCCTTTGGTTACCACAATTTCTGTTTTTGCTTTCGGACTGACACAAACCCAATCGATACCTTCAGGGACAATTATCGTTCCGTTCGTCTCTACTGCAACTTCCAAGCCAACACGGTGAAATGCATCTATTATTTTTTTATCCATTTGTAGAAGTGGTTCACCACCGGTGCAAACTACAAAAGGTTTCCCTTCCTGGTCGTTTTTCCAAAGAGAAAATACTTTTTGAGCCAACTGAACTGCTGAATACCGACCGCCATTTATACCATTAGTTCCCTTGAAATCTGTGTCGCAGAATTGACAAATGGCATTGGAGCGATCGATTTCTCTGCCAGACCAAAGGTTACATCCAGAGAATCGACAAAAAACAGCGGCCCGGCCTGCATGTGCACCTTCCCCTTGTAAGGTATAGAAAATTTCTTTTACTTTATACACGGTCAATTAATTTTCTAATGACATAACCTGCCATATGTAAACCAAACAATGCCGGGATATATGAGATTGTTCCGTAAAAAGATTTTTTGAAATTAGTGCCATCTGTCATCCGTAGCGAATCTTCAACATTTGACTCTTCTGAAAAGACGACCATGAAACCTTTGGGTTTAACCCCCCTTCTTTTCATTTGTCTTCGCACTTGATGTGCAAAAGGATCCGTATGCGATTTTGAAATATCTGCAATTTTCACTTTTGCAGGATCCAGCTTGCCACCGGCCCCCATGGATGAGATAATAGGAACTTCGTGATTCAGGCAAGCCATTATTAAATTGAGCTTTGGCGTTACACTATCGATGCAATCGAGGACGAAATCATATTTTTCATTGGCAACCAGCTCTTCCATCCGCTCCGGCATCAGAAATTCTTTCAAGCAAGTAAGTTGAATCTGAGGATTAATCGCGCTGAGGCGATCTTCCATCAGAAAGACTTTAGGTTGGTTTACTGTTGTTTGCAAAGCTGGTAATTGTCTATTGACATTAGTTATATCGACGGTATCACCATCCACGATGGTCATTTTTCCCACTCCAACGCGCGCAATAAACTCTGCGGCAAAACTTCCCACTCCTCCAAGACCAACGACGAGGACATTTTTATTTTTGAGAGCTTGAATATCATCTTTGCCAATTAGAAGCTCGGTTCGTTCTAACCAATCTTTTTCCATGTTATCAATGCATTGGATTATTGAATTTTTAGAATCCGTTTGTAGTTATCGTATATTTGTAGTTTTAATTCTTCGATATCTATTTTCAAAACCTCCGATGCAACCAAGTACATGCCTTGAATTGGTGAATTTTTATCGTCAGTTTCTAATAGTAATCTAGTACTAGGAATGTCTTTTACCAACTGCAGTAAAGGTGAACCCGTTTGATTCAGTGCAGTTCCCAGTGAAAGGTAAAAACCATTATCCAGTAGATCTTTCATAACTTGTGCATTCTTATTAAATCCATGAATTACGAATGAAATATTTGTTTTTAGCTTTTTTTTGATTGCAATAAGTTCATAATAGGCGCCTATGCAATGGATAATTATGGGTTTATTGAAGAAATCGGCAATCTCAATCTGCTGTTCCAGCACTTTCGACTGTAACGTCAACGGTGTATCAATTAATTTATCTAAACCTACTTCTCCTACTGCAACAACATTTTCATTTTTACAGGCATCTTCAAGTTGGAAAAAGTGTTGAATTATTGTATTTTTATCTATACTCCAGGGATGTATTCCGACCGAACAAGCTTGGTACAATGGACTCCAGGATTCATTTTTTCCAAGATCAATATTTACCACAGTCAGTACGCCGTCGATATTGCTTTGGTGGTGCGCATGGAAATTAATAAATGGCAAAGTTGGGTCCATTCGAGTAGGTTCTGATATTTTTACCAAATAAAAATATAATTGTAAAGTAATTTGATTTCAAAAGATTAATCAAAATTGCGTGCAAAGGTACTCAATTTCTCGTTTCTTCATAAACTGAATACAAAAGAGAATAGAATCAGCTCAACAAATTCTGATAGAGCTGATGAACTTGAGTGGTAACTTTTTTAGAACTAAAATTTTCTTGAGCATAGGTTAATCCGTCGGCAATCATTTTTTGTCTTAAAATTGAATCTGCGAGCGATTTTTCGATGGCACTTGCGATTTCTTCTGAAGATTTTGGATTTACCAATAACGAAGAGGGACCTGCTGCCTCTGGAAGACACGATACGTTTGATGTGATTACAGGAATCTTCGAAAATAAGGCCTCAATTACGGGTATTCCAAATCCTTCGTATTCAGAAGGATAGAGAAAAATAGAAGCACCACGGTACAAAGCCGGCAATTGACTGTAGATCATTTTTTCAATAAAATATACTTGATCTTTCCACTTTTTTTCAGCAATTTTTTCTTTTACCTTTTTGAAATAAGTTGAACCTTGACCAACTACCACCAATGGAAGTCGAACCGAATCCGGGATAATATCCATGGCTTCAATGATACGCAGCAGATTTTTTCTTTCAATAACAGAGCCCACATACAACATGTATTCGCTGGGCAAATTTGAAATTTGGAGCGATTCAACTTCCATTTCCGAATGCTGAAAGTTTTCTCCGCAGGTTTGATAGATCACTATTATTTTTGCGGGGTCGATCTGGTAGAAATTTATTATATCTCGCTTGGTTTGTTCACTGATAGCAATAATTCTGTCTGAATGCAAGCAGGCATATCTAAATTTGAAATCGTATAATTTTCGCTGAAGTGCAGGGGTGTATTCGGGGTAAACTTTAAATACCAGATCATGCATAGTAACTACTGTTTTTACTTGCAAGTCTTGGATTCCCATAGGGATTTCATGACTAAGTCCATGAAAAATCTGCGCGCCACTTTTTCGAATGTCTTTTTTTACATCCCAGGTGCGCCAAACGGCATGAAAAGGGTGTGGAGCTGAATGGGTAGAAAAAGCAGGATTGTCTATAAAAAATTGCGTTGATGAATTGAGCTTAATTTCCGGTGCAAACAACTGATAATCATCCTCCGGAAAATATTTTGCTAAATTTTTTAATAGAGTACGGCTGTAGTTGCCCAAGCCTGTAAAATTCTGAAAAAGTCGTTTGGCATCGAAAGCAATTGTCATCTTCTTCTTTGTAAAATGAAGGTCAGCAGGTAAGACAATACGAATCCGCCTATGATTCCCCGGCCCATTTGTAATAGCACTGACGAAAGATTAACTTCTGCTAAACCTTTCGTTTCCAACTCATGTATCATATTTGACCACTGCTGAACTTCTTGAATATCAGTTGCTTTTGCTTTTAGTGCTTCATATGCAATCAACATTTGTTGTTTTTGAAAATCCAAAAGTGTTGTATCAATATAATTGACCATTGTGTAGTACCACACGTAATATATCAATTCTGAGAGAACAAAAATGAGGAAAAGCTGCTTAAGAAGGTTTGAAAAGTTGATATCGGTGTTAAGTAAGAGCTTATTGCCAACCTGCCACATGATAAAAACGGTTACCAAAAGAGATCCGAAATATACCCAGGTGTTGAATATAAGTGCCTTGTTGAAACTGTAGAAACACATCAGTAAAGCAATTGTACCAATTCCAGCAAGTATACCCCATTTTATTGACAAATTATTGTTCATAATTCATCAGAAGGTTGATTTGTAGAAAAGGGGCTATTGGGTTTTCTTTTTAAAATAGCAGCTATAATTGCGGAAACGATTGTCATCATTACACCTCCTTTTACAATGTTGCCCAACATTCCGGATAAAGAACCTGCATTTTTAACATCTTCAATAGCTTTTTCTGCATCGGCTTCCGGCACATTAAATTTTTCGAACATTGTAGCCATTTGGTCAGCCATGTTTTCATAAAATAAGGGGTCGATAAAATGGGTATAAAAATACTGACCAATATTGCTGACCAACATGCCAATCATCGATATTCCGAATGTAACAGCAAAAGCCTGACCAAAGGTAATGAAGCCGTTCAGTTCTTTATCGCGGTGAAAACGAACACCGACAACAAGAATGGCGATACTCACTGCCATTGAGACCAGACCAAAAAGCAAAGAAGAGGTCATACTACTGAAATCCATTAAGCCGCTAAGGATGCCTGCGATAAACATTACGAAGCTAACCAGGCCGCTAATGATGCCATATCTGAAAATTGTTGGATGTGGAGACGTTTGCATATGAATAAAATAATTTAAAATTAGGAATATTTAGAAGTGACAAAGATAATTGCATTAGGACCAATATTTCTTTTTTTTCGACCCATATATTCGGAAGTTCGGCAATAAAACAAAAAGATTGGTTTGATTCGGAACTCATTTCGCAAAAAATTGTTAATTGCACCATAACTTTACCGACATTTTTTAGTTATTACTGACATGCAACTCGAACCTAAGGATTTATACGAAAAACTGGAATTTGACAAAATCGTTGAATTGACATCGAAAGAGTGTTTAGGCTCTTTGGGCGTAGCATTTATGCATCAACTTAGTCCGTCGATAAATATGGATGAGATTGATCGCAAATTGAAAGAAGTCAATGAACTGAAAATTTCTATCCTCAAGAGTGACAAATTTCCGATCCAAAATTATTTTGATATTAAGGAGGAGTTAAAAATGCTTGAGATAGAAGACTATGTACTGCCGATCGAAGGCATGCAAAAAATCAATACTTTATTGTTGCTCATCGGTGATATTTATCGCTTTTTTACCAGTGCCAGAAAGGAAGTTTATCCCACGTTGTTCCAGATTATTCAAAATGTACATTTTGATGATAACCTTGCTATTTCTATTGGGAAAGTGATTGATCAAAATGGAGAAATTCGAAGTGATGCATCACCTGAATTACAGAAGATCCGCAAACAGATTTTTAATCGCCAACGTGAGTTGGATAAGGAGTTTCGAAGCATAGCAGGTCAAATGAGACAAAAAGGTTGGCTGACGGACAATGAAGAGACCTTTAGAAATGGTCGGAGGGTATTGTCAGTGCCTTCAGAACATAAAAGAAAAATCAGAGGTATCATACATGATGAATCAGCAACCGGCAAGACTTGTTATATCGAGCCGGAGGCAGTAATTGAAATCAATAACGATATTTTTGAGCTTGAACACGATGAACTTAGAGAAATTTACCGTATTCTCAAAGATTTAAGTGCTAAGCTACGGCCGTACACTCCTCAAATGAGAAGTTATCTTGATTTGGCTGAACGATTTGATGTTATTCAGGCTAAGGCAAGGGTGGCGGTTAAGATGAATGCCAATATGCCGCAGCTGGTTGACAAAGCTTGTTTCGGTATTTTTAAGGGTCATCATCCGTTGCTGTTACTTAAAAACAAAGAATCGGGAAAAAAGACAGTTCCGTTTGACATGACTTTGTTGCGGGATAATAGAATTTTACTGATTTCAGGCCCCAATGCCGGAGGAAAGTCGATAACTATGAAGGCCATTGGATTATTGCAACTGATGACCCAATGTGGCATGTTAATTCCTGTCAGCGAAGTTTCAGAAGTTGGAATTTTTCATAAAATCTTTGCAGATATCGGTGATCAACAAAGTTTGGAGGACGAATTAAGTACTTATAGTTCAAGATTGAATCTGGCCAAGAAATTTGTGGAAAAAGCGGACGAAAGGACTTTATTGTTAATAGACGAATTTGGTGCCGGAACTGATCCTCAAATTGGCGGAGCAATTGCTGAATCCATTTTAAAAGAACTTAATGAAAAGGGATGCTGGGGCATTTTGAATACACATTATTCCAATTTAAAGGTCTTTGCATTTAATACCAAGGGGCTATTAAATGGTTGTATGCTTTTCGATAAAGACACTTTGTCGGCCACTTATGAGTTAAGAATTGGACGTCCCGGCTCATCTTATGCGTTTGAAATTGCGGAGAAAGTAGGGCTTCCTCGGAAGTTGCTTAATTATGCCAAACATAAAACCGGGAAAAATGAAAAAGCAGTCGATGAATTACTGGTAGATCTTCAGAAGGAGAAGCAGGAGATAGAGGAACACCTGGATGAATTGAAACAGAAAGACCGAGAATTGCAACGCCTGATAAAAGCTTATCAGGAAATGCATAAGGAATATGAGTATAAGCGGAAGAAGCTAAAATTAGAAATTAAAGAAGCTGAACTGCAATCTTTTGCAAGAGATGGACAAGATCTGGAACGGCTAATCCGAGATATCCGAGAACAACAAAATCTTGAAAAAGCTAAAGAACTTGCCACACAAAGAAAGCAAGAGAAAGAAAAGCTGATGATGGAAGTTGAAGTGCTAAACAACGATATTCACCATATTCCCATTACACATCAAGATTTAAAAAGAGGACAACTCCAGGTGGGAGATCTCGTCAAAGCAATCAAAGGTGGTGCGATCGGTAGAATAGAAAGAATAGAAAAAAGCAAAGCGGTCGTCATCATGGGTTCAATGCGCATAGAATTCAAGGTTAGTGATTTGCAACATGTTCCTGAACAACTCGAAATTATTGATCGCAGCAGGGTGCAGCTGGATTTTGTTCAGCAAGCGGCACAGTTTGAATCCCGAATTGATTTAAGGGGAATGCGAATGGGAGAGGCGATGATTACCTTGCAAAATTTTCTGGACAGAGCTTTAATGACTTCGACCAGAACAGTAATTGTTTTGCATGGCAAAGGAGATGGTATTTTGAGGAGAATGGTGATTCAAAAACTCAGAGAATACAAAGACATATCGAATATTCATCATGCACCTGAGGATGAAGGGGGCAACGGAATTACCATCGCAGATTTAATTTAAAGCTCGTGACGTCTATGATCTGGTTGGCACAAGGTTATTCAGTGCCCAAAATTGAACGATAGCTTTGATGTTTTCATTGAAGGTTTCGTAATCAATAGGTTTACAGACGTATGCATTTGCACCATAATCATAACAGGCAAGCACATCTGTTTTGCTGGAAGATGTAGTAAAAACGACAACGGGAATGCTGCTCAACCGTGGCGTTGCTTTTAGCTTTTTCAAGATTTCAATTCCATTTATCCGAGGCATATTGAGATCGAGAAGAATCAACACAACCTGAGAGAGGTCATCTGTTTCGAAAAAGTGAAACAATTCATCATTACCGGAAGCGTGGTGTATTTTCACGGGCAATTCTAATTCGCTGACTGCAATTTTAACCAATTCGGCATCGGCGATATTGTCTTCCACTAAAATAATTTTCTTCATTTTCTACTTTTCTTGCCTTATTCAGTTTGTTCAATAATATTAGTGTCTTCAACAATATACAGGGGGCGCTTTCTTATGTCGGTATTCATTCTGCTCATGTATTCTCCAATAATTCCAATTGCTATCATTTGAATACCACCGATAAAGAGAACGCTGATCATCAAAGATGTCCACCCTTGTACATAGTCTTTCAGGATAAAGCGCGAATAGAAAGCAAAGAGAATTACTACAAATGCGATAAATGAAACCATAAAACCGAACCAAGTAACAACTTTTAAAGGGAAGTCTGAAAAGGCAGTTATTCCATCTAAGGCAAATCTGATCATTTTTCTGTAAGTATACCCGGATTTGCCGTGCAAGCGCTCTTCTCGTTCATATTCCAATGAAGTTTGACGAAATCCAATCCAGGCTATTTGACCACGAAGAAACTTATGTGATTCAGGCATTGCCTTTAAAATATCTACAATTTTCCTGTCCATAATGCGGAAATCACCCGTATCAACAGGAATATCAACGGAAGTTATTTTTTTAAGAATTCTGTAAAACCAAAAAGCAGTTTTTTGTTTCAACCAGGATTCTCCTTTTCGGGATTTTCTCCTGGCGAAAATCACTTCAAAACCTTCATTTAATTTTTCATACAGTTGAGGAATAAATTCAGGAGGATCTTGCAAATCTGCATCAATAATAACAATTTTGTTGCCAATAGCTTTCTCAAGGCCGGCACTAACGGCTATTTGGTGACCGAAATTTCTGCTGAAATGAATGTACTTTACACGGTCATCTTTTATAGACATTTGTTTAAGCAATAATAATGAAGAATCCTTGCTGCCGTCGTTGACATACAATAGCTCGTAGGATACTTTCATTTGACTTAAGACCTTTTCCAGTCGCCCATTTAAAACAGTTATATTTGCTGCTTCGTTATAAACGGGAATTACTACCGACAACTCAACTTCCATATGATTTTCTATATAATGAGCGGCAATTTTCCTTTTTTAAATTCGTCTCAAATATAGCAGAATCACCTATCTTTGTTAAAACAAATGAATAAAATGATTAGAAATTGGTTAATTTTTGTGCTTTTTCCGGGCTTATTTGTTATTTCCTGTAATCAGCAGCAGAATAGCAATAAGCAAGTTGAGCAACCTGCACAAAAAGAACTTGCAAATATGAATCTTCAGAAGAATAAGACTATTATTTTTTTTGGAAATAGTCTTACTGCTGCTTTTGGTTTAAGTATAGCTGAAGGCTTTGCCGGCAGAATAGAAAAAAGGCTGGATTCCTTACAATTGGGTTACAAAGTAATTCATGCAGGTAATAGTGGAGAAACTACAGCCGGGGGAGTCTCCAGAGTTGACTGGGTGATCTCAGAAGGAAAAGTAGATATTTTTATACTTGAATTGGGTGGAAACGATGCGCTAAGAGGTCTAAAAGTGAATGAAACTGAGAAGAATTTACAAACGATCATTGATAAAGTTCGACTAAAGAATCCTGACTGCAAAATTGTATTAGCTGGAATGTATGCACCTACTAATATGGGTAATACTTATACCCAGTCATTTCAGGCTATTTATCCCAGATTAGCAAAGAAAAACAAAATTTCATTAATTCCATTCCTACTAGAAGGAGTCGGAGGTATTCCAGCACTAAATTTAGCCGATGGAATTCATCCAACACCTGAAGGGCACAAGATAGTCAGCGCGAATGTTTGGCAGGTTTTGAAGGGTATTTTGTAATGAATTTTCTATCGATATTTACATCCATTTCTTCAGATTGTTTGCCAACACACTAATGTAACATCGCGTGATTTGTTAATCTGCATTTTACTCGCAGAATTTGCTGCACTTCCTCCAGGTTAATGTCGTAAGGCCTATATACATCACCATTGTCAGAAATCAATCGCAATTTAGTGACCATTGAGCCGTTTTTTAGTTGTTGAATTCTCTTTGCGACAACTACATCTGTGACCACAACATAAACTTGATTGTCCCGGATGGGCTCGCCCCTTTCCATATTCTCGCATATAACGATATCTCCGTTGGTAATGGTTGGAAGCATGCTGTCTCCACTAATTTCAAAAGCGGTCAAATCGCCTTCAAGTCCGGGAACAGAGAATTTTTGAAGGGAGTCTAAAAAAGTCCAATCGCCGGGACTCATTGCATACCCCGCAAGTGCTTTTCTTGGCACCAGCGTAATGTTTTGTCTTTCATGATGTTCTGTAGAGGATCTTACAACGTCGGTTTTATACATTGCATCTGAAATTCCCAATAAATAATTGGCATCAATGTCATACGTCTTACAAAGCTTACCAATTTGATCAACGGTGATTCCTCTTTCCCCATTTAGAATCTGACCTATTACATGGTTGTACGTTCCCAGCTCGCGGGCAATGTCGTTTTTAGTTTTTAGTTTTTTGTCGGCTTTTAATACATTGTAAGCCTCTACGAATCTTTTATTTGTTATTGCATCAGAAAATGTACTCATAGCACTAGTTGTTTAAATTTTAATAAAAAATACAATGAAGCACAAATTTATGTATAAATTATAATATAAAAAAACAAATACATTTAATATATAAAATAATTTGTAGCTATTCATTATCTCCTTAGCACACAAAAGTAAACATTTTAAAACAAATTGTCAATAGCTAAAGCCTTAAATATTAAGATATTAACAGTAATTAGTTTTAATTATTCCATATTTAACACAAATTAATTTAAAAAATGCTTGACATATTAAAATTAAATGTTGTATATTTGTCTCGTTAAATAGTTTTTAAAACTATTAATATAAACAAATACGTTTTTATAGCTATTTATGAAATTAATTGATTCATTTCTAAACCGCTAGAAGTATATTAACAAACAAACACTTAAATAATACGCATTATGTTACTAAAATCTATAGCAATCTCGGGGTTAATGGCTTTGGCTGGTAGTGTATTTTTAAAATCTACGGGTGTAGAAGAAAAGAAAATTGACCAATCAGTTAGAAAGGCAAAGATCGAGACCTTGGGCAAACAGATAAATATTGCCCGTCAAATTAGAAAAATGACAATAAATGACCTGGCGAGATCTTTAGATATAAATGCTTCCCAATTAACAAGTATTGAGCAAGGCAAGATAAAGCCAGTAAAAGAAATTGTTTTCAAGGCGGAAGAGATCTTAAAAACTACATTTGTCAGTGATGAAATTTATTATGCTAACAAGCCATAGGTGGGCACATCAAAAAATGTACTGACTCACGAAAAATGGCCACAAGATATTTCCTTCCTTTACCGTTCCTTGGTAAATTTTTTTGTTGGTTTTCTCTTAGTTTGAATTTGGTTTTGGTTGTCCCGGTGTTTCCGTGACAACCATTTTTTTGTGCGCTATTTCGATTTGCGTGGGTAATTGAATTCATTTGTCTTTTTAAATCGACATAGAGCCATTTTTTCTCTCTATATGAGTCGATTCGCTCAAAGAAAATTTACTACCGACGACTTTGGGTCTTTTTATGGTTCGAAAAAACAAACGGTGCCACCTACCCAATCTTTGTCTTTATTATAGCGAACTCCGATCATTTCCCCTTTGCTCAATCTGCCGATATTGTTAATGATTTTGGGTCGGGCATCTCCATCTTTCCAGGTAATCATCATGCGAATTTCGCATTTTGCAGCAACATTGGGAGTTGAAATTATCGGAGCATAATTTACTTTTTTCTGCAGTATATAATTTTCAGGGTCAGTAATTGCTTCCAGGTCAGCTTTTTCGACATTTATTTTTACGCCCATTCCAGCAAATGAAAACAGCGGTTTTAAAACATAATTTTCCAAATCTTCAGGAATTTGCTTTATTTCATTTAGAAAAAAGCTTTTTGGAACGTAGGCGGACTGTAGTAGCGGCAAAGTGAATTTACTGATTCTAAAAAACCAGTTGGGATGACCGGCCCATTCGACATTTACTTCATCACCAAAGTTGAATTCAAACTTAAGATCTGTCTTTTTATCTAGCTCATCAAAAATAACTCTGTTATAAATACGGTGTACGTCAACTTTTTCTCCATTATCGTCAAGGTAGTACAAATCCTTACCGGATTTTTTTAGTTTAGTTAAGCAGAGAATTTTAACACCAAGAAACTTATTGGTGGCATAAAAATCGATATTTGTACTTTGCTTTTCGGGTTCTACCTCAAGCAATACTACATTTTTTGGATTATGATTTCCAACAATTACCTGCCTCAATTCCTCTATGTAGTCAGATTTACTCAATCCACTAAAGGTACTGGTAAAGTCGCTCGGAATGTGATAGTTTTCTCGATAAGCCTCAGCCAAAATCGCTTGATAGCAGTACAATGAGGGAAATCCCTGGATTTCGATCATTTGAGGATTGAGTTCCCCTTTTTCATCCAAGCAGATCCCAAAGTCTATTTGCATAAAATGGGTATGTGCATTTTCATTTGGGACGAAATGTGTCAGCGAAGCTTGTGTCTTTGACAAAAAATCAGGTTGTATAATCGTGTCAAAGGCATCTTCACAGCCTTTTATCAATTTATCCCTAAAGGAACGAGGAACAAAAATGGGAGTTTCTGCAATTCGGAATAGACAGGGGTGGCCAGCTTCCCGTTCAACTGATCGGTGAAGTCCAGCATATTTTTCCTGTGTAAATTCACGGTTGAATTTTTCTCTTATTTCTTTTATCATTGTCGCAGTTATTTTAGGATATTCAAATTTATTATTTTATCGAGTTCGGAAAAAGGTATAATAAAGTCCGATGGACCTATTACATATGGAGCAATTTCATAGCTGTTGTAAATAATGCGCATCCCCGAGGAATCTATACTATAATCAACTGGTATTGGCAAAGTCGCTTCTCTGTCTTCATATAAAAATCCGGCATCTTGTAGCGACTGGTCTTCAGGGATTTTTCGCGATTTTCGCAGGCCCTTTTCCAGTACTTCAATCATCTTTTTAGCATCAATAAGAATTTCATGCAAGTTAAGTGGCTTTCCGTTATTAATATCAAATGTAAAAAGGGAAGTTGTAAAACCAGGGTGAGCACCACCCATATTGGCATAAATACCTAATTCAAAACAAATTACTTTCTCATTTCGATAGATTTCTTTGCAATTTATTTCTCTCAGTTGTATTACAGGATAGCGTTCGTTTTCTGGCTCCGATAACTGTTCAGACAATTCTTTCCTGAAGTTTTGGTTCATTGTCTGCGCTGCAATATCAATTGTTGACGGCAAAACAACATCAGGGTCATCACCTAACATTGAAGCGATACTGTAATATTTTATCGTGTCCGCGATTGATTTTGCCAATATATTGGAAGTATCTATGGCTACCGGATACCGTATTGAAACTTTAAAAAAATTGTCGCTGCTATTATCTACAATAGAATCAGCAAAGTCGATAAACCGGAAAGCAAGTACAGGTTTATTGACTATTTTTTTTTCTTGCTGACAATCAACCATAGTCAGTGAGAAAGTCAATAAGAGGAAAAAAAATCCAAAAAGTCTCATTTGTTGCTTTTTGTTAATTATCCACAGCCTAAAATAGACTAAAAAGAGCGTTGTTAGTATTTAATGTTTAAACACAAATGTAATCACTTTTATGTATGATGCGGAATACAAACTAAATTTTATAAAAAAAATCTACCTTTGTTTTCCGAAAATGTCCACTTAATCGATTGGTTGATTGTTATTTTAACCATTTTAATCCTGTTGGTAATGAAACAATTCTTTCTGCTATTTTATATATTTACTTTTTCAGCATGGATAAACCCACAAAGAAAAGGATTTGTCTACCTGTATATAGAAAAAAATGCTGAAAGGGCAATTAGAACAATGGAAAGCTCGGGAATTCCTGCAAGTATAATAATGGCAATTGCTTTGGAGGAGTCATCAGCCGGAACAAGTGAAGTTGCGAAAAACTCTAATAACCAATTTGGAATGAAGGCCGGTAAAGCATGGAAAAAAGATATTTATATCAGTAAAGCTGGCAACAGGTTTCGAAAATACGACAGTATTCAAGAAAGCTATGATGATTTCGCCTTACTGATCAGCAGAAATTATTCATCTTTTTTAAAAATTGACAAGACAAATTACAAAAAGTGGGCCAGGGCTTTTGAAAAGTCTAGTTATTGCAGAAGAAAAGGGTATGATAAGCGCTTAATTCATATTATTGAGTCACATTTATTGTACAATCTTGACAATTGCATCGTAGAATTTAAATAAAAGCAGCTATGACGACACTTGATATTATTTCCACCTTTTTTATGGCCGGCGCGGTTGTACAGGGGTTGATTGTGAGTGTTGTTTCTTGGTTGTCGCGAAAGGAGACTTCGTTGGCAAAGCTAATATTTAGTCTTTTGATCAGTGCTATGTCGTTAACGCTGCTATATGCGACTGCAATTAAGTTAAATTTCTTCTTAAAATTTCCCCATTTACATTTTTTCCCCATTTACTATACTTACGCATTTGGACCACTTCTGTTTTATTATGTTAAAGCAACTTTGTACAAGAATTTTTCTTTGAAATGGTCTGATCTTAAGCATTTCCTTTTGGCGTTGGCGCAGGTTAGTTTTTTTGCATTTATGTTATTCAAGAATCCAAAAATAAAGATAGAAATGTGGGAAAATGACTTTTCCTTGCTGTATGGTACTTTTGGATATCCGATTTATCTACTACTTTTCACCGTTTATAGTTACTTCGCATACAGATTCATTAAGTTCAAACAAAAGGCACTGGCTCATGTACATCATACTAGGTATGAGGAAAAACATGTTGAGCGGGTAAGAAAAATGGTAAAGGGTTTGTATTTCCTGCTTATGGTAAATAGCAGTTTTGTCGTTTCAAATTTTTTAAGTCAGTATTTCCTACATTATTCTCTAAATTACAATACTTTGTATCTTTTCTTTAGTGATTGTTCTTTTGCTGCAATGATTTTATGGGTGGGTGCGTATGGCTATTACAGGGTAATGAGAACGATATTTTTGTAATTAATTACGAATTACGAATTACGAATTACGAATTACGAATTACGAATTACG
>JBMOJB010000053.1:0-20873 GCA_049316985.1 Saprospiraceae bacterium
TCTGACAACAGATAGCACAAATGTTGTATCTCAAGCTTCAAGTATATTATCCCCCATTAACAACAATCACCCGATGCGTTCTTATTGGCCCATTTCATAAATTTAGCGAAATATTAACAAAAATTAAAAAATAATCCTAGTCAAATTTAGTTTTAGGAATTAAAACAATCTTTTAACATGATATAAGCTTATTTTTAGTAGATTTTTAATTCAATAGACCATGGCAAACACATACACTCAAATTCATATTCAAGCAGTTTTCGCCGTTTATAATAGGCACTGTATTATAAAACCAGAATGGAAAAATGAACTCTACAAATACATTACCGGTATAGTTCAAAATCACGATCATCGTCTCCTCGCTATTAATGGAATGCCAGATCACCTACACATTTTTTTTGGAATGCGCCCTACACAATCATTATCAGAACTAATGCAGGATATCAAGGGGGATTCATCTAAGTGGATCAAACAACAAGGATTTGTTAATGGTAGATTTTCTTGGCAAGAAGGTTATGGCGCATTTTCTTATAGTAAATCACATGTCAATCGAGTAATCAAATACATACAAAACCAGGAAATTCACCATCAAAAGAAAACCTTTACTCAAGAATATTTGGAATTTCTTGAAAAATTTGACGTCGCTCATGACGAACGATATATTTTCAAACCGATTGATTATTAAATATTTTTATAATCAATTGGGGGCAAGTTCCGTCCCATCCGGGACGGGATATATGTTATATTTTTCCGATGCTACCGATGTCTCGTCCCATCCGGGACGGGATAAATTTTACATTTTCCCCTTGCGACCGATGTTTTGTCCCTCCGGGACAACAAAATTGTGCCGTAGGTACAATATATTGGCAGCCTACCAATGTTTTGTCCCTCCGGGACAACAAAATTGTGCCGTAGGTACGATATATTGGCAGCCTACCAATGTTTTGTCCCGCTGGGACAAACTTCGATATATTATTTTTCCTTCCTACCGATGTTTTGTCCCTCCGGGACAACAAAATTGTGCCGTAGGTACAATATATCGGTAGCCTCACGCCGGATCCACATTTATCACGACATCCACGGTGGATAAACCGGGATGTTTTTTCAAATCGATTATTGAATTGATGAGTAAATTTTTAGCAATATCAATCATTTGCCGATCCTTTTCGATTTTGATCATGATATCCATCAAATAGTAATTCCGCACACGAGCTACGGAAGGAAGTGCTGGTCCGACTACCCGTTTACCTAACTGCTTCTTTAATAAATCAGCATAAATTCTTGAAGCATCATTGACGACTTCCGGCTTTTTATGCCTGATCTGAACTTGAATTAAAAGGACGAATGGAGGATACATAAAGTCCCGTCTTTCTTGAATCTCCCTATTGAAAAAACTCAGATAATCTCCCTTTTCAACATCCTTCAATACCGGATGGAGCGGATTTGAAGTCTGAACAATAACTCGACCACGTTTGTTTTTCCGCCCTGCACGTCCTGCGACTTGCATCAACAATTGAAATGCACGTTCACTGGCTCGGAATTCAGGAAAATACAACAGTGAATCCGCGTTGACGACACCAACTAACGACACATTATCGAAATCAAGACCTTTGGTCACCATTTGAGTACCCACAAGGATATCTAACCGCTTCTCCTCAAAATCATTAATAATTCGGGAATGCGCATTACGGGTTTTTATCGCATCGGTGTCCATCCTGCCTATTTGTGCATCGGGAAGAAAAATCTTCAATTCGTCTTCAACTTTCTCGGTGCCCATACCTTTAATCGAAAGTTTTCCCGAACCACAAGCAGGACATACCCTTGGTATTTGTTCGAAATGCCCACAATAATGACAACGCAATCGTTCGGCACCTTTGTGATAGGTAAGACTTACATCACAATTAACACAATCTGCTTTCCATGCGCAATCCTGACATTGCAAATAGGGTGCATATCCCCGTTTATTTTGAAAAACGATGCTTTGTTCTTTTTGAGCATATCCAGCCCTAAGTGCCTCAATCAAGGTCGTGGTAAAATCAATTTTTGCTTTGGATTTTGGGTCTTTCAACGTATTTGCAAAAATAATCTCCGGTAGCTGCAATCCTCCAAATCGTTCGGCCATTCTGACCAATCCATATTTGCCTGATCTGGCGTTGTAGTAAGATTCTACAGAAGGCGTGGCAGTCCCCAACAGCACTTTTGCACTGTGAAACATTGCCAATAAAATGGCGGAATCCCTCGCGTTGTACCGGGGAGCAGGTTCTGACTGCTTAAATGAACCGTCGTGCTCTTCGTCGACCACGATTAGGCCAAGTTTACTGAATGGTAAAAATAATCCACTCCTGGCTGATAGTATGATTGGTTTACCTTCCAAAGCCTTTTTCCACAATTCTACTCTTTCTGCATCGCCACATTTGGAGTGATAGACTATTATGTCGTCACCAAATACCTGCTGCAAGCGGCTGGTTATCTGTGTAGTTAATGCAATTTCGGGCAAGAGGTAAAGCACCTGCTCTCCCCTGTCGATTGCTTCCCGAATTAATTCGGCATAAACCCTTGTTTTTCCACTTCCTGTAACGCCGTGCAGCAGCACAACATTCTTTTCTATGAAGGATAATTTTATTTCACTAATCGCTTTTTGCTGTTGGGCACTTAGTGCCGGCGATTGCTGAGTATCTTCGTCGTAGATTCCAAGCCGGCTGATATCCTTTCTATATACTTCAAAAATACCTTTTTTTTCTAAAGCCCTTAGGACAGATAATTCCACGAGAGCCTTATCGTAAATCTCTTGAGCCAACACAAGCTCTTGATTCCGCGACAACTGAATATAAGCCATCAAAGCTTCCAATTGTCTTGATGATTTTTTTTCAACCATTCCAAAAGCCTCTGACAACTTTGCTTCATCGCTGCGAAATGGCTCCTGCAAACGTACGGCAGTTACAGTACGCACCTTGTATTTTGTCTTTAGCTCTTCCTTTATCATCACCACTCGCTTCTCTATCAATGAATAAATGATTGGACGAATGGTCTTAATCTGCAACACCTGATAAACTTGCTCAATACTAAGTTCGGGCTGAATAGTAAGTGCCTCAAAAATTAAGTACTCACGATCGCTCAGCATATCTGCATTGCCATCAAACAATGGATGAATGGTTAAAGTTGTTTCGCTATCCAATCGAAGACCTCCGGGTAATGCTGCATTCATTACTTCCCCGATGGTACAGCAATAATAATTAGACATCCACTGCCAGAACTTTAGCTGCGTTTTAGTAATAATTGCTTCCTTATCAATAACAGAAACGATTTCTTTTGCATCATATTGATTGGGATCCGCCTGATGAATATCAATTACCACAGCAGAATACATCTTGTTTCTTCCGAATTGGACTTCAACACGTACGCCAAAAGATACGGAATCCACCAGCTCTTTGGGCACACGGTACGTATAAGCTTTGGGAATGGCCAATGGAAGCAAGACACTTACAAAAATATTGGAGTTGGGGATATAATGTTCTTTTTTCAAGGAAATCAGATGTGCGTTGAAATCAAATGCTTGTTTTGACAAAAAAAAGGAATTAAAAGCAGACCTCCAATTTATATCAAAAAAAAGCATCCTTTTTAACTTTTAAAAAGGATGCTTCTTACTATTTATTGCGACTAAATAATGAGTCTCTATGTTGATTAGTGTGGTGTAAGTTTAGATTATTGGAGATAGATACATTCACATTTGCCGAAAGCTTCAAAAACTCAATTACCCAAACAATTCGACATAGAGCCAATATTGATTATATCTTCACAATTTTTATAGTCTGTATACTATGTTGAGCAGAGCTGATTTGAAGCATATAGACACCCGGCGCTATACCAATATTGAGCTTAAGCTCTTCTGTTTGCTTTCCAGCAATACGAGTTTGATTGTTGAAAAACGATTGTACTTTACATCCTTTGATGTCATACATATCAATTGAAACAGGCATAGTTTCAGCTAATTCATATTTTATCGTAGCTTTATCGGCCATTGGATTAGGAAAAACTGCAAGGTTGCCAATCGCAGCTTCCTCATCTGCTACTGCCACTGTATTTAACAACAATTTCGAAATTTGTGATTCATATATATCATCTTTGTTGGTAACATCACCTGCTACGAAAATCTTCCCGGTAGGGCTGATGAATGAACTAACTACAGTTGTTTCCAGACCTTCTATCTTCATGCGTTGATTTCCTTTCGTTCCAAATGATTTCACTATTCCTCCTTTGTTGTCAAATAGTGAAAATGACATTTCAAGTTTGGAGTTATCATCAGCATCAGTATTTGTAACCAATATTTGAGAATTAGGCAACTCCATTGCACTTAGTGTATAAAATTCCCCTTCAAACAAATCGGTAAATTCAAGATAACCTGCCTTACCGAATGTATTCACAGTTTTACCCAGCTTATCTATTTTTGTCACAAATCCGGCAGTAGTAAAACTATCAATATTCACAGAGTAGCCATCAAGCAAATAACTGCCATCTTTTAAAATTTGTAAATTCAACGGAAAAGCAAAAGCATTTTCGGGAGCCGGTGATCCAAAAACTAATTTCGGAGCACCAAATGTTTTATCCTGTACACCTAGCGGATTTACTTTGCAAATAGCAAGTAAAAAAGTCAAATTAGAAATATCCAAAGAATTCCCGGAACACAAGTAAGTCTGACCACTTTTATCCATTCTCACATATTCAGAAAATCCACCTTCGAATCCGGCGAAACCACCGTCGCCGTAACTGGTTTCCAATATTCCAAGTTGCGAATACTGGCTGAACCAATTGCTTGTTTGAAAAGTGGTAGTGTCAAGTTTAGTAGAAAGCGCCAACACCTTGGAGTCTGCTAATAAATCAAAGTCCTTTATCAGTCCTTTCTTGCTCGACAAAAAGCCTCCAATTCCAAAATCACTAACAATTTTTCCTTTTGATGTAAAACAAATAATAGCTGTGCTATCAGCATTATACAAATCGGCGTTGCCTAATAGCACCAAAAATCCCTTGTCTAATCCCTGGCGGATTCGAAGAATATTGGGAAAAGGATATTCGCTTTCACTCAATCTAAGTATGCCATCCGTTGCAAATGATTGATCCAAATCACCATTGGCCTTCGTTTTGGAAAAGAAAAGGCCGCTGACATCATTATCATAATCATAGAAAGTGCCGGCATTTAGCATTTCCTCTGTTGCCGGATCTTGAAACAAAGAAAGCGTGGTATAATCAAATTTTGAATCTTTAAGATAAATAGTTCCCTTATCTCCAAAAGATGGATCTCTCTTAATGCTTTGGGCTTGAGTTACGCTGGAAAAAAGAGAAATAAATAGTGCCGCTACTGCGAATAATAATTTGTTCATAATGTTGTAAATATTGTAAATAAAGCAAAGAAAAGCAATTCCTGCTTCATTCAGTAATTTTCTTGCCAACGTAAGCATTATTTTAGCGCAACAGAACATTATTTAACACTAAAATGAAATTAAGTTATGTACTAATAAATAAATTGAACCAATAAAAAAACCGCAATGCTCTGGTTAAGAAACATTGCGGCCGAAAGAAAGTAATATTAAATATAATCGATTTACTTCACTATAAACTTCTGAACTTGTCCGTCCATTTTAATGAAATAAATTCCATTATTCAAGTTTTGAACATCTGCACGATCCGTGTTGAAGCCAGAATTCAACAATCTTCCGGATGCATCAAAGATACCAAAGGAGATTACTTCGCGACCAAAATTCAAGGTTCCCATTATCACTGGATTAGGGAATACTGCCGGGAATTTAGCTGCTTCAGAAATTTCATTGGCAGATACAAGCAAATTAGTAATCGTTGGATTTTCAGAGAAAATTGCACCCTTCAAAGCAGGTGAATTGCTTACTGCTCGGAAGTTAGGTGTCGCAGAATAGCCACTTGGATCTACCAATAATGTACCTGCTGTATAAGCTACCGGATTGATGTTATTTGCTAAAATACCGGTAGATCTAAGCCATGAGTCAAGTGCATTTAATTTTGGTCCAGAACCTTTCGCACGAGCTACTTCTACAAGACCATTGGCAGTTGTATCTGTAGCTGATGTATATGCAGCAGCGGTATTCATGATAAGGTTATTCGCAAATGAAATTTGCTTAGTTTTGATGTCCACAGCAGTACTAGGTTTTACCAGACTAAGTGCACCGGGATGGTTAGTATTGCGAACACAACTATCTCCATCTATCATAAGGAAATTGCGGTAACCCATAAAAATACTATTTACAATTCTCTGAGATGAATTTCTTCTGATACGAGCACCTCTGCGAAAAGCTGATTTGGCAACCGACGGCAAAGCCGAATAAGTACTACCAACCGGTACAGGACCTACCATAGTAAAATTAGAGAAAATGCAATTGGTGTATGGTCTAACACTTGCAGTACCTGTCGGTTCGTTGTCACTTTCAAAACCTTCTGAAGTTGATGAACCTGAAGGCAACGCATATGTTAAATCGAAAAAAGAAGAATCGCGAACACCAATTCCAAATTGGCTAATACCTGAATATCCATTGTCAGTATCAAAGTCATCATCAGTTCCTTTCCAGGCAATCAAATGAGAGGAGTTAACCGAACCACCAAACCACTCAAATGAATCATCATTAGAATGCGAAACTTGGATGTGGTGCAAGGTAGTTGCTCTTCCAACAGCTCCCAGCGTAAGGCCGTTGATTTCTTTGTTGGTTTCGAAAGCCAATCCACCAAATTCAATTCGGGTATAAGTTACTGAACCTGAGTTGTCATTAGGATCAGTTCCTCCGAATCTGGCTAGGCCTGTGTCAAAAGTAACATTGTTAAAACCTTCCATCTGAACATTGTTATTGTCCGAACCATTTAAAAGATTGTGTTGTGCTTTACCTGAAAGCACAAGGCCTCCCCAATCACCTCTTTGGCGACTTCCTGCTGCTTTAGCCGAAGTGAAAACAACTGGTTTAGCAGCCGTTCCATTGCATTCGATCTGACCACCACGCTCAACGAGAATAGAAGCATAGTTTTTAGGATTTGAGTTAACATTCGCACTACTGCGAATTACTGTTCCGGCAGGTATAATCAACTTTCCACCACTTCTTACGACAACAAAACCTTTCATTAAATAAGTCTTGGAAGCGTCCAGCGTTAAAGTACCCGTTATATTCAACTCTCCTGGCACTGGCAAGCTACTCAACATACCATTTAAGGTAGTGGTATCATTTGCCACCGGATACGCCGTGTTGTTGGGGTTAAAATTACTCCAGCCTTGGGTCCAGTCAGTAGATGCATCTGCACCCATCGCACCAACATAAGTTGTAGGCGTTAATTTGAAATTTGACTGAGCATTAATAAAATTCACACAAAGTGCAAATAAAAAAGTGATTAGAAGGAAATTTTTCTTCATTGTGATTGTTTTTTAAAGTATTAAATTATTTTCAATTTATTAGGTCAGATGAAAGTTTTCATCCGGATAAAAGATTTAGAATTAAGCTAACGCCAGAGGTCTTTTAGAGTCAAAGTCCTTACTAAATACATACAATTTCTACCTTCGTAAATGCTAATATGTAAGAAAATTTTTCTTAAAATGTATATCCAAGACTAAGATTCGTGGTAAAGCCAGTGTTGAATTTGAACATTACTCTATCTGTTGATGTTGCATCAGAGTTGAACTTACCATCTTGATTTGCATCCTGATAGAAAGTGTAATTGTTGCGAAGTACATCACCTAAAGTAAATTTCAGATTAAATTTCTTGTAAGTTTTTGCGATCTGAACATCTAATACCGAACGAGGAGCCTCATAAATATCTTGACGAGTATCCCCAAATTTTGGATCCACTCCTACATATGCAATCCTTCTTCCAATTTTATTGAAAACCATTGATGCAGACCAACCTTTCTCCAGATTATCATATTGCAAGCCCGTATTGAACACATAAGGCGATTGACCTTGTAGCGGACGGTCTTGTAGCGATTGAGTTCCCGGGTCAAATTGCAACTGAGAACGAATTAGAGAGAAGTTAGAGAAAACCGATAAATCGTTCCAAATTTTAGCCGGATTAATGAAATTCAATTTTTTCTTCAACTCCATTTCAACTCCGTACACTCTGGCAGATTTCTCATTTCTCAAAGTGAAAGTGGTAAACACTTGTGTGACATCGATTCCATACTCAATTGGATTAGCAATTGTTTTATAAAACAAGCCAACGGACAACAATTCTCCACCACTTGGGAAAAATTCATAACGCAGATCAAAATTATTCAGACTTGCAATTTTCAAGTCCGTGTTACCCTTGATTTCTACATTTTTATCGAAAACATAAAATGCGAATGGTGCTAGTTCCCGAAATTCCGGACGATTCAAAGAGGCAAAATAATCAGCACGAAGGTTTGAACGCTCACTTAGATAATAACACAAATTAATTGAAGGCAACCAATTGTTTTGCTTTATTTCAGCAATTTTAGTATCTAATTTCTGATTTATTACATCCAGATTAGAATTTTCATATCTCATTCCAATAACCGAACGTAGTGTAGCTCCGAAAGTCTGATCTAAAGACGCAAAATATGCATTCATCATCGATTTACCTTGATAATATCCTAGGTCATTTGAGGTCTTTTCAACCAAATATAATTTATTTGCAGCGATATTTTCAGTTCCAAGGTCTTTTGCAGGCTCAAGAGTAGAAGTAGCCAATGCACCATTGTACACAAAACTTCTTCCTTCAAACTTCCGATTTCTGCTCTGCGTGAAATAACCCAGTTTCAATTCAGACTTAACTTTTTCAGCATCAAAGTGTTTGGCCACCTCGACATTTGCTCCAAGCAATGTCTCGTTCAAATTAGAGAAAAAGCGTCCCGAGCTGCTATTGAAAAAATCACCTAGTGCTATATTAAAATTATCATTTTCCGGTAGCTTCGTGTAAGTTACAATTCGATAATCAGGTGTTTTCCTGACAATATTTGAATAATTAACAGCCCCTGTCAAAGTAAGAAAATTGTCGCCAAATACTTGCTTTAAGGAGAGAACACTATTGTAAAAACGATTGTAATTCACAATATTAGAAAAATTCATCACACGAACATCATCGCTGATATTCCCAATCCCGGATCTTTCAATGGTATTGTTGTCTGTATTAGCATTTAACAAATTTCTAAAATTAATAGCAGTTTGTTGATTAACATAGTTGACATTGAAAATTCCACCTGTGCTCGTATTTCTCGCAAAGATCTTATCTTTCAATGCAGATACTTGTCCTGCTCCATCAAATGAACTTACAGATCCATCAGAAGCCCTTCTGGTATCTGCATAGGTCGCTGATAATAACACACCTATTTTACTATCATTTTTCAATCGAATGGGAAATCCTGCTACATATGCAAAACGTGTATTAGGCAACGCATTAGATTTATTTATAGTCCAATCGTTGTTGAAACCTTTGCTGATTCCTGCAAGTTTGGTTTTCTCTTCAGCACTTGCAAATGTGGAAGCAATCCGCATTTCGCTTTCGCTAATGTTGGGTATATTTCTTTTGTCACTTAGAATATTAAAATTCTCGCCGGGATAAGTTTTAAATTGACTAAAATCATTAAACGTAGTAATACTATTTGTTTGTGCTCCTATGGTAAATGACTGCATAAAATCATCTGGTACTGCTTTGGTATTAATCTTAATTACTCCACCACCAAAATCTCCTACAAGGTCTGCAGTTCCTGATTTGATAATTGTTAAATTATCGACCAAATTGGCTGGAACCACATCAAAAGCAAAAGCTTTACGATCAGATTCAGTGGATGGCAGAAGAGCTCCGTCCAGATATCCTGCATTATAACGATCATTCATTCCACGAATAATCGCAAATTTACCTTCCTGTATGGATGCACCGGTTACACGTTTCAATACATCTGATGTAGTACGATCCGGTGTCTTTCTAATCAAATCTGCAGAAACCCCATCAGAAACCTGCGAAGCTTTTTTGCGCTCGATGAATAATGAAGCAGTTCCGGAGCGCATTACTGTAGCAGTTATAACTGCTTCTTTTAAAGTACTACTAGCTTCAGCCATAGGTTCGTTGACATAAGTCACTTCATTTTCTTTGACAACGATTTCCATTTCTATATTCTCATAAGAAATGTAGCTGATCTTAATTTTGTATTGACCTACTTCTGCTTTTATACTGTAGTTTCCATCAATATCTGTTGCTGTAAATAATTTTTCTGCAGGATTATTCAGCTTTTCCAATTGAATAGTTGCTCCAATTAAGGTTTCACCATTTGCTTTATCAATAATCTTGCCTGCAACTGTACCCTTCTGGGCAAATATTATTTGGGAAACTCCCAATAATAGGACAATTAAAGTATAAAAAATCTTTTTCATTTTCATAATCATTAATATTATTTCTTTCGCTGCAAAGTTACGCTCATTTTCAACTGACGGATGGAAACTGAAGTATAAGTTATTATTAAGTAATTGTAAACAAATTCTGAAAACGCTTAACACAGAGAAAAATAGCGAGAAAACAGCAAAATAATTTAGCTTTGCAGGATAGAAATTAAAACTATTCCCGGATCAAATTTTGCTAAGACACGACTAAAAACGAAAAGAATTTATGGAGAACAAAATCAATTTACCTGCTAAAGAAGTCAGTAGATTATTAGATGAGCTGAATCTTCCCCGCAGAAAAGAAATAGACTTGCTACGTAACGGTATTTTGTCCGCCAGTCCCGGGTTGACTGAAAACTGGAAGTGGAATAATCCAAATTTTCATGTTGATGGCAAAGACCTCATTACGATGCGAACGCAACCTCCCCCACAAATTCAATTAATTTTTCATAGAGGTGCCAAAGTAGTTGCGCAACCTCAACGACCAATCATAGAAGATACTGAAAAATTATTGCTTTGGAAGTCAAATGATCGGGCGATCATGACTTTCAAAAATGAAAGTGATATTCAAAACGCCTTTTCTTCCTTACAGAATATTGTCGCCAATTGGATACTTGCTGCTGAAATCTAAAAATGCAGTTAATAGAAAAAAGCTATTGCTAACAATCAGCAATAGCTTTTAAATTTACAAATAAAAAATACTAGTCTTAGATTTAAAAAAGGAATCGCTCACCTTTTAATTGAGTGTATAAAAACCTCGTTAAATCTGTAGAAGTAATCATACCTACCAATTTCCCTTCGTAAACAACGGGAAGAGAATGAAAATATCCCTGATTGAATTTTTCTATCACCGTATAGATGCTATCCCCGGGACCCAGTGTCACTAATTCTTTACTCATGACATCGCCAACCAGCACTGAGGCTAGGTAATGATCATTAAATTTTTGATCGTACTTCGTTCCAATATTTCGAGTTAGTTTGAGCACTTCTTTAGTGCTTACCACACCCACCAATATTTCATCGTCTACTACCGGCAAGTGGTGAAAGGAATTTGCTTCAAATATATCTCTCACTTTTTCCATGGTATCATTCGGATGAACAGTGATCAATTCTCTAGTCATAAAATGACTGATTTGGGTAGTAGTCAACATGATGCAGTTATTATTTAGTTTTCTATTATTTTATATCAAGACAAAGATACGATATTTCAATACTTTCATTTAGCTCTCGGAAGAACGAGTAGTGGAATTCGCGTATGGTAAACTGTAGAACGGCTTTGGCTGGGGAAAAAAAGGCGGTACCAAAAACTATGGTGAGGGGCCACCATCGCCAAAACATTCGCTTTTACTGACTCACAGTAATTTTGAATTGCTACCGAAATATTCACATCGTGGATATAGTTATACTCAATAGGAATGATACCAAAAATTTTACTCCACTCAGCTTCCTGCTTTTCGTTAGGTTTACCATTCTCTTCGTCTATAACGTGAACAATGCTGATATCAGGAGATCCATGGAGATCATTAAATATTTCCATCCACTCCATTCCAGCAGCAGTTGGTTTGTTGCTGAAATCTGTAGAAAATACTACTTTTGATTGATTTTGATATTTCGCTTTTTCAGGAATTGCCAGCAATGGCACCGTTGCGGAATTGATTACATCTGCAGTAATACTTCCTAAAAATATTTCTTTAAGACCGGTTGCTCCGGTTGTACCCATAACAATCAAATCAGCTTTGCTGCGCTTAGATTCAGATAATATAAGCGGTGCTGCATAACCTACTTCGCTTAAAGTGGTTACTTTTATGTGCTCAAATTCTTTTTTCTTCTGGTATTTTCTTCCGTACCGCAACAAGGCTTCGCTCTTTGCCTTTATGATTTCTTCCAATAAGGTTAAATTGTACAAATTATTGTCGATTCCATCATAAGGATGGATTGCGCTAAAAATTATAATTTCGGCAGGCAGCACTTTTGCCAGTTCAAAAGCATAATTCAATGCATTGTCAGCGCACTTTGAAAAGTCAGTTGGAACAAATATCTTTTTCATATGATTCATTTTTGGTTTTTTAAGCAAACTAAAGAATTTAGATTAATCCTGATCCCGGTAATCAATGTGCTCATCCTGAAGGGTAGAGCCATAAAAAACCTCGACCTCTGCTTGATGATTTTGCTCTTCCAAAGTTCTGGCATCAGTCGTAGAAGTTTCAATCCATTGCCGGGTTGTCAATCTGAATACCTGAACAAATAATCCGTAACGGTTTTCCAATGCTTCTTCCAATTCATATGTTTTCATTGTTGGAATCAACAACAATTCCTCCTCCTTCACTACATTCGAACAATCCTTCAACAATGTTGAACGATCAGTAATAATAAATTTCGCATTCGTGCCCTTGAATCTTTCATGTCCTTTCGTAAAAAAGACAAGCTTTAACTGATGAAATTTCTCAGTCAACTGATGACTCAACTGGTCTAAAGTAATGTCTGGTGATAGGACTAGTTTCATTTTCAAGTATTTTAAGAATGGTATAAAATCAATAGAGGTATATTGAATAACGACTCAACTGCCTTCGTTGTTACACTTCCCAAAATTAAATGCTCAAGCCCATTGCGACTATGGTCATGTTCCATGACCAATATATCAGGTTTGAAATTATTGGTATAGTCCATCAAAGCCTTTACGACGGAGCGATTATCTGTAAAATAAAAATTTCCAATTCGAGGCTTAACATCAATCGCATTCAAAAGCTCCTCTATATGCACTTTTAAACCTTCAGTTTCTTCTTCAGATCCAACGTGAACGAAATCCAAAGCACTTCCAAAAAATCCTGAAAAATTACAAATTGATCGTATTGTCTTTTTATTCAACCCTTTTTCGGTGCAACCATATACAATTCTGGAAATTCCATTAAAGAAATAGTTTTGGGGTACAAATATCAGCGGACAATGTGCTCCATGTGCTAGTTGCTTTGCTGTATTTCCATAAATATTCTCATGAGAATTGGAGTTGCCCAGAATCATCAACTCCGCATTTAAAGACAATAAAATAAGCTCCGAAGAAGGTTGCCCATTCAAAACGGAATAAGTAACCGGCACACTCCACCGTTTTTTCATCATTTTTTCATCTTCAATCCAAACTCGCTCTACTGCATTCTGCAAGGCACGCTGAAGTGCCGCCTTTTTAATATCAATATCGGTGAAATTCAGGCTGGTCAAAGGTGTGGTTTCAATCGGTAGAATATGAACCAATTCGATACCGGCATTATATCGCTCAGCAACATGCAAAGCATACCGAAGCACACTTTCGGCATTTGAGGAAAAATCAAAAGCTACAATTATGTTATTTAATTTCTGAAGAGGATAGCTAATCTCGGAATCTTTGAACAATTCGCGAATGTCTTCAACACTTGGCACTTCACCCTGACTAACAATCTGACCATCAATACTCAATGCAGGTGTTGATGTAATAGAGAAGAATTTTATCTGATTAATTTCGGTAACATTTATGACAGACACGTCTCCCTGATGCGACTGCAATGCCTCATCAACATTCTTCCTAAGTAATTTTGTTTTAAAATCACCTATCCCAATTATCTGAACACTTCTCATTACCATTATTAACTTTTTTAGGCTACATCCATACGCCCAATTGCGCAACTAACGTATGATTTTGCTTTTTTTAAAACGTTATTATTACCCAACGCAGGATAGCCCAATTGGTTTAGTTTTTCTAAAACTTTTTCGATAGCTTCAACTTGATCAGACTCTATTGTAACTGACTGATTATCTATATTTACTTCTACAAAATCAATACCGGTTATACTCATAGCAGCACTACAAATAGAGTTAGCACAACCATCACACTTAATATTCTCAATAAAATAAGATTCTTTCATATTCGATAAAATATACGTATTTTTACGACAAAGTTAAATTCAACAATTTCTCACTGCGATGACAGGCATCATTTATTGCCATGCTATTTGTCATTACACAAAACTTAGGATAAAAAATCCAATGAAAGAACTCGAAAATGATTATTCCAAAGAACTCGAAATACGGTTCAAAGCCGTAATGGAAGTCGCTCTGGATGGAATCATTACCATCGATGAGCAGGGGTTTATTGAATCTATAAACAATTCCGCATGTAAACTATTTGAATATGAAGAAGCTGAAATTATTGGCTGCAAAATCAATCAGCTCATGCCAATGCCTTTCACTAGAGAACATGATGCATACCTTGAAAAATATAAGAAAAGCAATGAAAAAAAGATCATTGGCATTGGCAGAGAAGTAAAAGGAATGAAGAAAAATGGAACAATTTTTCCACTTTTCTTAAATGTAAATGAAGTTACAATCGAGGGCCGAAAGATTTTTACAGGTGTTATTCACGATATTAGCGCTATCAAAAAGGCTGAAAGCGATATTATCGAAATGAACTTATTATTGGAAGAGAAAATTGAAGAGCGAACTGAACAACTTGCCGAAACTGTTAATCAACTATTAAAAACCAACTATGAGCTAAAAAAACAAATAAAAGAACGAGAAGCAGCCGAAGAAGCGCTTCGCTCCAAAGAAACTGAACTCGAAGAAGCTTTGGCCAGAGAAAAGGAACTCAGCGAATTAAAATCCCGCTTTATTACAATGGCCTCTCATGAATTCAGAACACCACTAAGTACCATCCTCTCATCAGTTTCACTAATTGAACGATACTCAAGCACAGAACAACAAATTCAAAGGGAAAAACATATCGCTAAAATAAAAAAGGCGGTTGAAAATCTAACAGGAATGTTAAGCGATATTCTATCCTTAAGCAGATTGGAAGAAGGTCGTTTTCATATAAAACCGGTTGAATTCGAAATTCAAAGTTTCTGCCATGAAGTTATTGAAGAAATGCAAGGATTGATGAAGCCTAACCAAACAATTATCTGCAATGTTTCAGAAAAAACAATTCACGTTTGTACCGATAATAAAATATTGAAAAACATTCTCTATAATTTACTGTCTAACGCCATCAAATATTCAGAAAAAGAAATTATTTGCACATTATCTGAACAAAATGATACTTTCTCCTTAAAAATTGAAGACAAAGGAATTGGAATTTCTGACGACGACCAAAAACAATTGTTTGATCGATTTTACCGTGCATCTAATGCACTCAATATACAGGGCACCGGCCTCGGATTGAACATCGTTAAAAAATATGTCGATGTGCTGAACGGAGAATTAACCTTTAACAGCCAACTCGGCGCGGGATCTACTTTCATCGTTAAATTACCCAAAATACACATATGAAAAAAATACTGGTTGTTGAAGACAATCTAGATATCAGAGAAAACCTGGCCGAGATACTTGAGCTCTCAGGTTATCAGGTGAATGTAGCTGAAAATGGCAAAATTGGCGTCGAAATGGCATTTAAGGAAGTACCTGATTTAATCCTCTGTGATATTATGATGCCAGAATTAGACGGGTTTGGCGTATTACATATACTGAGTAAAAATGCTTTAACCTATGGTATTCCTTTTATTTTCCTTACAGCAAAGTCTGAAAAAGATGATTTCAGAAAAGGAATGTCGCTCGGCGCTGATGATTACATTACAAAACCGTTCGACGATGTCCATTTATTAGAAACGATTGAAAGGCGGCTCTTAAAAAGTGAAAAACTGCGACACAAACCCGGAACAACAAAATCTGTTGAAACATTCTTAGATACAGTTCGCGGCTTCGAAACATTGAAAAAACTAGCCGAAGACCGGGAAGTCCGAATGTTCAAAAAAAGAGACCTGGTGTATGAAGAAGGAAAAACACCGCGATACCTGTATGTCCTTAAAAGTGGGAAAGTAAAAATCTACCGAACTAATGAAGATGGCAAAGAATTCATTTTGAACATCGCAACAGAAGGTGACTTTATTGGTTATACGGATTTACTAAAAGGTGGCAATCATGCTGAATCAGCGGCAATTCTGCAAGATGCAGAATTGATACTAATACCCAAAGATGATTTCTTAAACCTAATCTACCAGGATAACGAAGTAGCAGCACGAATGATTAAAATGATAGCAGCAAACATTAGTGAACGCGAACAACAATTAATTGACCTCGCCTATAACTCGGTCAGAAAAAGAGTTGCTGCAGCACTAATGAATGTCTTTGAACGTTATGAAAAGACCGGACAATATAAAATCGACCTCCTGCGAGAAGATCTGGCAAATCTGGCAGGAACTGCAAAAGAAACGCTCATACGGACACTTTCTGAATACAAATCTGAAAAACTAATCGATATACAAGACAACTTAATAATTGTACTTGAACCTGAAAAACTAAAGCACATGAGAAATTAGATTCCTTTGTGCTCCATCAACCTTAGTTGACAAAAATAAATACCACAAATTGATAAAAGAGATTGAACTTAAACTTTTGCCATTAGAAGCAATAGATTTTGAATTGATAAAATTGCGTACTGCTCAGGCATTATCCTTAGCGCCCAGTCAGCTGAATGCCGTAGTGCCAATTCGCAGATCGATTGATGCCCGTGGAAAACAACCCATTATTCTTTTAAAAGTAGCTGCCTATATAGGCGAATCTCCAAAAACATTACCCGCGATTTCCTCCAATTTCAAAGACGTTTCTAAAAAGAAGCAGGTACTCATCGTGGGTGCAGGCCCTGCAGGCTATTTCGCAGCATTGGAATTGATTGAAGCAGGTCTGAAACCCATCATCGTAGATCGGGGCAAAGACGTGCGCGACAGAAGACGCGACCTGCGCGCAATTCAGCAATTTGGTGAAGTTAATCCAAACTCAAATTATTGCTTCGGCGAAGGAGGAGCTGGCACTTATTCTGACGGCAAGCTTTATACACGTTCACACAAAAGAGGAAGTATCAAGAAAGCACTGGAGCTATTGGTCGAACATGGTGCTTCTTCAGATATCCTGGTAGATGCACATCCACATATTGGATCTAACAAATTACCTGAAGTCGTCACAAATATCCGAAACACCATCTTGAATCATGGCGGAGAAATACATTTCAACAGCCTTGTAACTGATTTTATTATTGAAAATAATGCTATAAAAGGTGTCATCGTAAATGATAAAACAGAATACTATGCCGATGCCGTCATTCTTGCTACCGGTCATTCGGCCAGAGATATTTATTATTTATTAGACAAGAAGAAAATTCTCCTGGAAGCCAAACCATTTGCACTTGGAGTAAGGATTGAACATAGTCAGCAACTCATAGATTCAATCCAATACAGACAAAATCCCAGAGAGGAACATTTAGCCGCCAGCAGTTACAGTCTCGTTTGCCAAACCAATCAAAATGACAGACAACGAGGAGTTTTTTCATTCTGTATGTGCCCCGGCGGACTAATAGTACCCGCATCTACAGCACCTGGAGAGATCGTCGTAAATGGAATGTCAATGTCTCGACGGGATTCCGCATATGCTAATTCAGGAACAGTCGTCGCAATAGAATTGGAAGACTTACAGTCATATGCGTCACATGGCGTATTTGCAGGTCTTGCATTTCAACAGCATGTTGAGCAAAGTATGTTTGCTGCAGGAGACGGTTCGCAAAAAGCACCTGCCCAGCGCTTGACTGATTTCGTTACAGGCAAGCAATCTTCTTCTTTGCCACCAACTTCATATATCCCGGGACTCCTAAGCGCTCCTCTACACCAAATACTTCCTGCTGATGTTAGCGCCAGACTCCGTATGGGTGTCCAACAATTCGGCAAAATGATGAAAGGATACTTTACTGAAGAGGCCAATGTCGTAGGCACAGAAAGCCGCACTAGTTCTCCTATACGGATTCCACGAGACAAAGAAACCTACATGCATCCACAAATAAAAGGTTTGTTTCCTTGCGGCGAAGGTGCAGGCTATGCGGGTGGAATTATCTCTGCTGCTATGGATGGTCAGAATGTGGCGAAAGCGGTAAAAAGCTTGATATTGAACAAATAACAACGATTTACTAAGACGTCATTTTTTTGATTTTCATTCATCCGTAAAAGAATAATTTCGCTATTTGAGTGATTTTAAAACCCAAACACCCAACTTTTACTTATTTTTGAAATCCTCAAAGGTCAGCTGCAAATAAGCCTTCGCCTTATCGGTGATTTGCGCTTCTAGTCCTTTTTTTTATATGTACTTTTGGGCATCGTGTTTATAAACAGCCACGCCTTGCTGATCTGCATATCCAAAACCTTCCGTAAACACATAATGTGCAAAATGCTTTTGATTTCTATTAAATAAATCGCGACTGAATTTGAAATCACTGGAAGACCAACCCATCTGATGTAATAAGGTAGCTGCAATGTCAGTTTGATTTCCGTAGCTTTCTATTTTACCTTTCAGGCTCAACGCGCCACCCGTTAAGATTAAAGGAATATGAAAGTTCTCGGGCATTTCGTAACTGATATTGCCTGATCGCGGAAATATGGTTCCATAATCCGCAACAATTATTACCAGTGTGCTGTCCCACCACTTTTTTTGTTTCGCTTCCCGTACAAATGCACCCAGGCAACTATCGGTGTAGGCAATTGCATTCCTGAATTTCGAATCTTCATCTTCTCCATAATAAATTGAACGCATTGGCACCTCAAATGGCTCATGGCTACTCAACGTAAACAATGTCTTAAAAAACCGATGACTTCCATCAGGTGTTTCATCGAGAAATCTCCTTACTACTGCGCCATCGTTGCCTCCCCATTTTTTGGAAAGTTCCTTTTCCGCAAAAGCAGATTTTCCAACTATGGGCGAATAACCGCCATAATTGTAATAGGCATACATATTACCAAGATTAAGATCACCACCATATTAAAAAGATGACGAATAACCATTTCTGTTGAATGACTGACTGATATTTGGCAATTTTAGCATCTTCCCGGTTAAAAAAGCAATAGATTGTGCCGGCTGAGAGGGATAGGCACTGCCAATCGCCGGCAATCCCTTGTCACTCCTATTGCCGTTGGCGTATATATTTGTAAAAAGCAAACCCTCATTCGCAATCGCTTCCATGTTGGGTATTATTCCTCGCTCGCCGCCAAGCGGAGCAAACATTTTTGCAGTAAAACTCTCCCATATCAAAACAATAACATTCGGCTCTTTAATTTTCAAAATGGAGATATCGGCACTATCTTGATCAATGGGCATCATGGAGCCGCACAATTGAATCGCTTTTTCCGAAGAAAAATAATTGTATGGATTGACCTTTGTATAAGCGCTTCGAACTGAAACCGCATAAAAAAAATTCCAAACGGGATTAATCGCACTCTGATTGGCATAAATGTTATCGGAAAAATACACCAGACTCGCATTCATGGGTTAGTGCTGCAGGCCCCTCTCATGAGTAAAAACAGAACTGGAAGTAAAAAAAACTGGACTAGAAATGTGCGAAAATTCCATCCGATTGGCCATTTTACTTTTCGAATAAACAAGGTCGCAGTGTAACATCATATCAAATAATACAATGGCCCAAATACAAACGCGATAATCATTTCTAAAGTCGAAAAAGAAGCCAGCATTTCTTTTGGAGTCTCAATAAAATGCAAAGGCGTGGCGTCAATCCTGAACCCCCAGTGTGCAAATTAACCGCGATCGGCAAGGCAGATAACGACATGAACAAACAATAAAATATAAGTGTAAGTGGCAAGCACTGGCTTAACCCAGCTGGTCTTACTAAAAAAAGGAAACATGAATAACAAAAAAGGAAATACCGACAAATAAGCGCTTATCGAGGCATCCATCCTCCAGCCATTCCAAAAGCAACCCAACAAATCGCTCAATCGGATTTGTTGGGTCTTTGAATAATGATAAAACAGTGAAAATATACGATCTATAGAATAATAAAACATCCAAAATAAAAAGTAGATCGTACTGTTCTTCAAAGTCTGTTTCATTCCTATTTTCTCAACAAAAATTATAATGGAATATTACCATGTTTCTTTTTAGGCAACTTTCTTGATTTGTTCTCAAGCATCGCAAAAGCCTTGATTAGTTTTCGACGAGTCTCACGAGGATGAATTACTTCATCAATAAATCCGCGTGCAGCAGCCTTATACGGATTCGCAAAATTGGCGACATACTCTGCTTCTTTTTCCGCTAATTTTGCAACAGGATCTGCCGCTGCGTCAATTTCGCGCTTGAATATAATTTCTGCAGCTCCTTTCGCACCCATTACTGCAATTTCAGCAGTAGGCCATGCATAATTCATATCTGCACCAATGTGCTTTGAATTCATTACATCATACGCTCCACCATATGCCTTACGGGTAATGACAGTTATGCGTGGAACAGTGGCTTCACAAAATGCATACAATAATTTCGCACCATTGGTGATAATCCCGTTCCACTCTTGATCTGTTCCCGGTAAAAATCCGGGAACATCTTCCAATACCAACAAAGGTATATTGAAGCAATCGCAGAATCTTACAAATCTTGCACCTTTCTTCGATGAATTCACATCCAAAACACCGGCCA
>JBMOJB010000054.1:0-20797 GCA_049316985.1 Saprospiraceae bacterium
TTGAAGTAGGCGATTAGTTTTTTAGTGGCAATTATGTTGTAGTTCCATTCGCTTCTTACGGCGGTAATTTCATTTTTGCCTAGCGCTGCGAAAGCTGCTTTTTCCATTGTGATGGAATCTTCGGGCACATTGTAGTTCTTTTTCCACTGATTAAAAGTATATTCTGCTTTGTTCAGTTCGCTTAATTGCGTCCGCAGTTTAGTGGTGAAAGTGTCTTTGGGGAAAGAGGCCTCGAAACCATGAAGCATATCGCGTATGGCGGTTTGGAAAATGTGCAGACTATCTGTTTTTTGATCCAGTTCAGCTGCGATTTGCTGCATATCTTTGTAATTGATCAATTGGGAATATCCTCCTTTCTTTTCAGTTTGTGTACACGAAATGGCGAAGAGGGCAATCAAAATAGCCAGGGGGCTGATGTATTTTTTCATAAGTACATTGTGTTGATTAGGTATAGAAATTAATTTTTGTTTTGAAGAATACTGACTGCGGAGCTTGTGCCAATTCTTGTGGCCCCGGCTTGTATCATATCCAGCATATTTTGGATGGACCTGATGCCTCCCGATGCTTTTATGCCGATATGTGAGGGTAAATTGGCTTTCATAATTTGCACGGCTTCTACTGTGGCTCCCGCACCATTGAATCCGGTTGATGTTTTAACAAAATTTACGCCAATTGTAGTACAAATTTCACACAATTTGACAATTTCATCACGAGTAAGGACGCCTGTTTCAAATATGACCTTTATAATTTTATCCTGCAAATGGCAGGTAGTCGTCAGGATTTCAATTTCGTTTTGAACATAATTCCACCTTTTTTCTTTGACAGCTGCCAGATTAACAACTACATCAAGCTCTTTGGCACCATTGTCAATCGCCTTTTTAAGCTCCTCCACTTTGGGCGGTATCGTGGAATATCCAAACGGAAAGCCGGCAACAGTTGCAATTAATACTTTACTATCTCCGATGTATTCAAAAGCATTACTAACATGGTATGGTGCAACGCAAACTGCTTTGCAACCCAATGTAATAGCTTCTTCACATAATTTTTTGATGTCGGTTGCAGTCGCAATCGGACTTAGATTGGTGTGATCAATATACTGTGCAAGATTCATTTGGCTCTTTTCTTTTCTCCCTTTAACGATAAAATCTCTTTTTGGTTGCTTTTCTATTGTTCAATAGCCGTGCCTGAATTGAAAAAATGAAGTATTTATGATATAAAATACTAATATTTAATTGAAAATTGCGCATTTAAAAATTATGCCAGCGAAAATTCGCTAGAATATTGACAAGTACACTTTAAGTTATTATCTTTGTAGCGAAAATTCGCTAACAGTTAATTATTTAAAATCCTGCTAATGGAAGCAATTGAAAAAGATGTACTAAAAGGTGGTCAGTTTATTATCAAAGACTCCCTTCCCGAAGATACTTTTATCCCGGAGGAAATAAATGAAGAACAAGCTATGGTGCGCGATATGGCGCTTGATTTCCTGAATAATGAAATTATCCCCCATAAAGCGGACATTGAAAAGCAAAAACCGGGTGTAGCCACCGAATTGCTGGATAAAATGGGTGCGCTTGGATTATTGGGTACCCACATGCCGCTAAAATATGGAGGAACAGAGATGGATACCAATACCAATACATTAATTTGCGATGTTTTGGGTCCATCTGGATCATTCACCGTTTCATTTGCTGCTCATACCGGAATTGGAATGCTTCCGATCTTGTATTTTGGTACTGATGCTCAAAAAGATCATTATCTGCCGAGACTGATATCCGGTGAATTGAAAGCATCTTATTGCCTGACTGAGCCTGGCTCCGGATCAGATGCGCTGGCAGCAAAAACTCGTGCAGATCTTTCACCTGATGGTACACATTATATCCTGAATGGACAGAAAATGTGGATTACCAATGCCGGTTTTGCAGATATCTTTATTGTATTTGCAAAAGTAGGTGGCGAGAAGTTTACCGGCTTTATTGTAGAAAGAAATTTACCCGGTTTTACTTTGGGTGAGGAAGAAGCCAAACTGGGTATCAAAGGTTCTTCTACAAGAATGGTTTTTCTGGAGAATGTAGCGGTTAAAGTGGAAAATGTACTGGGTGAAATCGGAAAAGGACACCAGATTGCATTCAATGTATTGAATATAGGTCGCTTTAAGCTGGGCGCATTGAGTTTGGGTGGTGCCAAAAAAAGCATCGATGTTGCTGTTAAATATGCCAATGAAAGAGCTCAGTTTGGTAAGTCTATCGGGTCATTTGGGGCAATCAAGTTCAAATTGGCTGAACAAGTAATCAGAACATTTGCAGCGGATAGTTCGCAGTATAGAGTTTCTCACCTTTTACAGGACGCCAAAGCAGCTTATACTGAAAAAGGACTTGATTTTGCTAAAGCTACATTGGAAGCTGCAGAAGATTACGCAATTGAATGTTCGATTCTCAAAGTGGGTGCTTCAGAGGCATTGGATTATGTGGTAGATGAAACGCTTCAAATTCATGGTGGCATTGGATATTCAGAAGAGTATAGTGCCGCACCTGCTTACCGAGATGCTCGTATCAATAGAATCTATGAGGGTACCAATGAGATCAATCGCTTGTTGATGGTGGATCAAGTATTCAAATTAGCCATGAAAGGAGAGTTGGATATCGTCGGCCCTGCATGGGCAGTACAGAAAGAGCTTTCGTCAATGCCCTCTATGGAAAAAATGAGTGGTTCTTATGCTGATGAAAAGCAAGCGTTGAAAGATTTCAAGAAAATCCTGTTAATGGTAGCCGGTGGCGCAGCAAAAATGCAGATGGACGGCAAACTCAACTTGAAAGAAGAGCAAGAAATTCTTATGAATACTGCGGACATCATGATTGAGATTTTTAATGCAGAATCTTTATTGCTCCGCGTTGAAAAACTGAGTGGAATGGAAGATAAGAAGATCAAGCAAGCTGTTTATGATGCGATTCTGCAAGTATTCTTTACGGATGCTACGGCAAAAATTGCAAAATACGCCAACGACGCCATCTGCTCATTTGCGGAGGGAGATTTATTGAAAACATTCCTGATGGGTCTGAAGCGATTTGTCAAATATCCACCGGTGAATGTTAAAGTTCAACGCAGATTGATTGCAGATACAATGCTGGAAGCAAATGGATATTGCTTTTAATTGTAAAATATTTACCCCAAATCATTAACCTGAAAAGCCTCTGTCTTGCAATAGATCAGAGGCTTTTTTATCATCAGTGTAATCCCGGTTGTACGATAGCTGGATCCCAGCTCCTGATTTGTTTCCTTATTTCAGCAGTTACTTTTTTATCGTCTTTGATGTACCAGTTGACCGTTTTATCTGAAGTGGTTTTATCGCCGGAATAATGGAAGAAAACGATGGAATTCACCAAAGGGTAGTTCTTTTTGAAATCGAGCAGTGCATCACCAAACCACTTGACCCTGTCACCGCCGGTTTTCAAAGAGCCAAACTCGGCAATCATCAGGGGTTTGTTGAACGCAGCCAATTCTTTGTAATGCTGTCCGAATATTTCTGCGAATGTCCACCATTTACTCCAGCTAGTGCTGGTGCCAAAATTTAGAATTCCTGTAGCGACCATATCTACATATTGCGGACCGGGATAGTAAGCGTCAAAATACCCGTAGGCCGTGTGCGGACTCCACACCCAGATCACATTCGTAACACCGACTTGAGCAAAGACATCGTGAACATGTTGCCAGCCGGCTACGAATTCCTGTGGTGTATTATTTTGCGGTCCCCAGGGATAACGATAAGGTTCGTTCATCTCGTGACCCAATCGCAGGTATATCGGATGACCATAGTTTTTCGCTGCCAGTGCCCATTTTTTAATAAACGCATCGTACTTGCCCCAGTAGATATAAGACATGGCATTTTTATCCCTTTCCTCGACAACTGCGATTTCTGGGAAATTCTCCAGACTAAAATCGCTTACCCAGGGTTCCCAGGTGATAAGCGGTACGGAACCTATACTGTGAATGGCTTTAACTTCTCGCAAAGGGAAATTCTGTTCTTCTTTTTCTCCCCAGGCTTCATAGATGCTGATGATCGGGAAAGTCATTTGCAAAGAGTCTTCCAAATTGATAATGGTTTCATAAGATTCTTTTTTGCTCTGATCCGATGCACCAAAAAGTATAATTTTGGAATTAATTAATTTCTCCTTGTTGTTTCTTATTGATTTAAACCATTCCAGTTTGTCTTCCCTGCTAAATTCTCTGCGTTCAAGGATGATTGTTTTTTCGACTTCAGCTACTGTGTTTTCAGCTTTTTCTAATACCGTAGCAATAGGTCCTTTTGATTTTTCGCTTACTTTAGAAAGCGCTAAAACCACAATAAAGCCGAAAAGCAGTGCAACGACCAGGTAGAAGAATCTGGATATTTTGTGTAGCCTTTTCATTAATTTTAAATTATTAATCGCTGAATACCTTCAGTGATGGTTATTTTGGGCTCGAAGCCCAGCATTTGCTTGATTTTATTATTGCTACCAATCATTTCCCAAACCTCATTTTCGCGATAGGGTAGCGCGCCGGTAATTATTCGTGCTTTTGTATCGAGATTATAGTTGATTTTTGAAGCTAGTTCTGCCAATTGTGTTCCGACACCGCTACAAACATTGAATATTTCATTGTGTGCCTCTTTTCTGACAGCGGCTAAAATTAACGCGTCTACGACATCATCAACAAAAAGGAAATCCCTGGTTTGTTCGCCTTTTGTCATTAGGAAATCTTCTCCTCTGAGCAGTGAATTGACCATTTGTGGTATGAAAAAATCTTCAGACATATTTCTTCCAAAGAAATTGAATACTCTTAATATAGTAAAGGGAATCGCATGTAAAGTTGCATAAGTCTGAATTATTTGTTCTGCGGTATATTTACTTAAAGAATAAGGTGAAACAGGCTTTGGCAACTGATTTTCATGAAAAGGTGATTCATTGTTTCCATAAATCTCACTGGACGAAGTAAAGATAAGTTGCACGGAGCGCTTATTATCTAACGCACGAAGTATATTCAAAGTTCCGAATGCATTTACTTGCATCATTTGGTCAAAAATACTGAAATCTCTATTTCTACTGATATTGGCCGCCAGGTGGAAAATAATTTCCGGTTGGATTTCATGTACGATAGCTTGTACACTTTCGAAATCAGTAATATCGGCGCAGTATTCTTTCTCGTTTACTGATATTTTCCTTGACATCAGGTAAACGTCGGCACCTTGAGATTGAAGCACCGGAATCAAATGTGAGCCCAGGTAGCCGTGGCCTCCGATTACCAATGTCCGTTTGTTCATCAGGCGTTTTGAGTCCATATCAGTTTGTTTTTTGATGCATCTGAAACATAAGCAATCAAATCGTTTTTAGAATTTACCTGTTGACTTGAATAGAAATCTTTGTACCAGGAAATTGTTTTGTCGATGGTTTTTTCAATGTCCCAAAACGCTTTCCATTTAAGTAATTTGTTGGCTTTTGAGCAATCAAGCATCAGCAGATTAGCCTCGTGATGATCATCGGGATTTTTGCTGTATTCAATTTGAATATTATTCCAGTATTTTGATGAAAGGTCAATGATTTCATCCACCGCCAAATTGCTGCTTTGGTCAGGACCAAAATTCCAGCCTTCTGCGCAAGAAACATTTTCTTCCAGCAATTTCCAACCAAGGGTTAGGTAGCCGCTTAAAGGTTCCAGCACATGTTGCCATGGTCGGGTCGCTTTGGGGTTCCTGATTTTTACCGATTTGGATTCTGCCGTAGCTCTTACAATATCAGGAATTAAGCGATCAGAAGCCCAGTCGCCTCCGCCGATTACATTGCCTGCTCTGCCACTGCCGATTAGCACCCGGTGTTTTTTACCAAAATCAGCCGGATTGAAATAAGAATTGCGATAAGAAGCTGTCAGGAGTTCTGCGCAACCTTTTGATGCGCTGTAGGGATCATATCCACCCATTGCTTCATTTTCGCGATAGCCCCAGATCCATTCACGGTTTTCGTAACATTTGTCGCTTGTGACATTCACGATGGCTTTTACGGATGGAGTTTTTCGGCACGCTTCAAATACATTGAGTGTGCCCATTACATTGGTTGAAAAAGTGCCAATAGGATCATCATAGGAAGCACGGACAAGTGCCTGAGCAGCCAGATGGAAGACAATATCAGGCTGAACTGTATCAAAGAACTTAGTTAAAGCTTCCAAGTCGCGGATGTCATTCAGTTCTTGTTTTAGAGGGAGAACAAGGAGCTCGAGGTGGTTCATCTCATCATTTCTTAGAGCATATCCATACACCTCCGCACCCATTTGCTGCAGCCAAAGCGCGAGCCAGGATCCTTTGAATCCTGTATGACCGGTAATTAGAACTTTTTTACCTTTATAAATACCATCAAAAAGGGATTCGAAATTTACCATATTTTCCATTTTGCAGTATTGTTTTTCCACATTTCATTTAATTGTACATTATCGCGAAGGGTGTCCATCGGTTTCCAGAAACCATGGTGTTTGTAGGCAAAAAGTTCACCATCCTTAGCTAGATTTTCAAGCGGTTCTTTTTCCCAAACAGTTGCAAATCCATTAGTAATATAGTTGAAAGAACTAGGTTCGCAGACAAAGAATCCAGCATTGATCCAGCCTCCGTCGCCAATTGGTTTTTCTATAAAACTACTGACATTCCCGGAATTGCCCTCAAAAGAGACGCCGCCAAAACGTCCTTCGGGTTGGACGGTGGTCATCGTGACTGCTTTGCCATGATTTTTGTGAAATGCAACAAGTTCTTTTATATTGACATCTCCCACGCCATCGCCATAAGTCAACATGAAGGTTTCGTCACCTACAATATCTTTGGCTTGCAGCACCCTGCCTCCGGTCATAGAATCAAGGCCGGTATCAATCAAAGTGATTTTCCAGGGTTCGGATTTGTTGTTCAAGATAGTTACTTCGTTATTGGACAGGTCGATTGAGATATCGCTCTGATGCAGAAAGTAATTGACAAAGTATTCTTTGATGACATATGCTTTATAACCGAGTAAGACCACAAAATCATTGTATCCATGCTGAGAATAGATTTTCATTATGTGCCATAATATAGGATGCGCACCAATCTGAATCATTGGTTTTGGAATCTGATCGGTTGCTTCGCTGAATCTGGTTCCAAAGCCACCGGCTAGCAATAGTGTTTTCATTTTACTTTAATTTTTTTGTCATTAGTAATAATAATTCGACTCCAGGCGTCTTCAGCTTTCAGGTTCAAGCCACCATAGGATGCCATAATTCCACCCACGGATTGTATAAATGCCACGAATGAAAATGCAAGCATACCCCATGTTCTCTGAGCAGAAAAAGTGAGTTCACTTTCAGCAGTGAAATACCGCCTTTCCACATATACGCCTATCACTGTGATCAAAAATACAAAGCAGTAAGCGATCAAGGGTTTTACAAATGGATTCAAAAAGCCTTTTACCGCTGTTTTGGCCGTCGGAATGTAAGGGATGGTTTTTTTAGCTAAAGCCAATAAGAAGGCATAAAAAAATACCGGCCAGCAGGAATATTTCAAGATCATTCCTCGCCAATGGAATCCGCGTTCGGTTGATGGATCACAAAGGAATTTCTGTGCGTATGCATAAATGCATACTGCAAGAAATAAAATTATTGAACCACGGGATAAGAATTCAATAAAATCCATATTCCCAATCGTAATCTTTGTAAAAAAATAAAATAGCGGAAAAAAAATAAAAAAGGCTGTCACTGTGCCGAAAAGGTAATAAGTGCCTATTGACAAGTACGAGATTCTTTGCCAGAAACTCAGATGCTTCAAAGCAAAAGGCATTTCATCAAATAGCAATTCAAAAACACCGCGCGCCCACTTCAACTGTTGCTTGCAGAAAGAAGCAAAGTCCTCTGGCACCAAGCCGCGACTCACTATCACAGGATTATAGATTGACTTCCAGCCTTTGGCATGAATGCGGATTGAAGTCTGCAGGTCCTCAGCCAGTCCTTGGGCATGTCCACCAATACTTTCAAGCGCTTTTCTTCTAAAAGTACAATTTGCGCCGATCGCTACTGCTCCGCCGTAACCAAACAGACCCATTTGGGTGGGGCCATAAAAAGTGTAGGTTTGTTCTGCTGCGCCCTTCGCCGTGAAGGATCTGTACATATTGTAATAGCCTTGACTCACTTGCACAAATCCAATTTGTTCGTCTTTAAAAAAGCCCAGCGTCTGGTCCAGGAAATTAGGAAAGACGATGTGATCGGGATCAAGAATTAGAATGAAATCTTCTTTTGTTCGCTTAAGCGCCTCATTTACTTTTCCGGCTTTTGCTCCCGGCAGATTTGCCAGATTAAACCAAATAAGCCCATGTTGTTCTGCCAAATCCTTGAAGGCGGGATCTTCGGTGCTGTCGAGAAAATACGTTGTATGCGGATAATTAAGGTTTTGCAGGGCTTTGAAAGTGTTTTCAAACATGGACAAAGGTTCTCCCGGTGCAGCGGTAGTAAAAATGGCTACAGATAAACCTTTGTCGGGAATAGGAACATCGGGTGGCTTGCTTATTTTCAAGTAATTTACCCAAATAAGTATAATTCTTGCCATCCCATACCAGAAAAACATACTAAGCACTACATATAAAAATAGGTTTCCAATATGGTCTTCCCGAAACCACCATTCTGCCAGGTTTACCATACTCAATATGCCGGCAAGTGCAAACACCAGCAAAACAAATCGGTCGATTTGTGTTACCGCAGGTGGAGCACTAAATTTCCAGAGATGATTTCTCAGCCGGGTATTCATTGGTTAGCGTATATAATGTAAGGATAGACATAACAGATTTCTGCTGTAAAAAAAAGTTTCCTGATTGATGTATTTCAATGAAGCATCAAAGTGAGTAGTAAACTTGTAATTTACATTGGCTTGTATTTCATAAGGATTGAATCTTACTTTCGAATATTTTTTCTCGATACCGATTTCATCATTTTTATTTTTTTCAAGATAAAGATAAGGATTATCACAAACTGCATAAAAACCATAGTTGGCTTTAATGCCAATTTCAAGCTTGGTTAATGGACGATAATTCATCATCAATAAAGCTGTATTTACCAACTGATTTTGAGGGGTAAAATACGGATTGAAAACGCCTGCTATTTGCATGCCATCAGTATATTGATTGACCAATGTAAATAGTGGCAATATCGATTCGAATACATTGTTTTTCGAATTCGAATAACTGATCCCAATTCCATATTGCATGTTGAACTTGTTTTTAGGATTGGGCTTGCTAATTCCCCAAGCTCCAACGGAATGGATTGAATTGTTGTCGTCAAAAAATTGCAGATTATATCCGGCATGAAACAAGAACCGCTTTACGTGTTCGGATTCTACATTAAAAAAAGCGTTATTTTGAGCAAGTGCTAGTGAGGTGCTTTGTAATGTACCCAAATAGGGTGAACGATTCAATCCAGCGTTGATTCGACTCTTTTTGTCTGGATTGTGCTTTAGCTCCAGGTTGCCGTTCCAGTTTGTTTTTGCGATAAAGTTCTTATATATTCCGATGGAGAGTATTGCACTTAATCGGTATTTCCCCAGTAAAAAATTATTGGATAGGTTTGCTTCCAAAGTATTCTGGGCAGGTGTAAAATTTGCATTGCTGATTGATAGCTTTGGGTTATAAAACCATGATTTGAATTGTTCGATGGATATTTGTTCACTCAAAACCTTCATAGGCTGGCTATCACTTTGAAAGTCGACATTGCTTTTGAGATGTGTCTTGCTGATTAAATTAATTTTTTTCTCCAATTCCTGCGTAATGTAAGTGCCCGGATAATATTGCTTAATCAATTCTACTATGGTTTTTGCCTCCTTGATTTTCCCGTACCAGAATAAAATATTTGCCTGGAGCAATAATGCTTCAACGCTTGCTTTTCCATGGGCTCTAATCTCCTTTATCAGTTCTAAAGCGGTATTGGTCCGCCCTGATTCGTAAGACATGCGTGCAAAGTCCAGCTTTAAATTATAATCTTCGGGTGCCAGGTCAATTGCTCTTTTAAATAGAGAAGCAGATAAAGCCTCATGATGATTCCAATGTGCAACCTGAGCATAAAGCCAGATGGTTTCGAGGTCTTTCTGGTGTTTTTGATAATAGCTGGCCAGCAATATTTCTGCTTTAGTGTAATTCTTTTGAGTTATGTGCTTTTTGGCTTGTTGAACTGCGTTTTCTTTGGATTTTGTTTGCGCCGCAAGTGTATTGAACATCAGTGTGCAACAAATTGTCAATAATAATACACGTTTGCATAATTGAAACAGGTCTCGTTTTTTGATTGTCTTTTGGGTCATAAATCTCGTTTGGTATAATCAGTTACATTGAGAGTAAGTTTCAAACTTTAGTAATAGCAAAACTACGAATTTAGGATTTGCAGAATGTAGTAATTTCTAAGTAGTCTTAAATTTTTTATTTTAGGTTGCAGACGACTGTAGGATAAAGTTGAAAATGTGCTTTTATATCTTGACCAGGTTTTTTCATTTAGCAGTTTACAATATTATTTTTGTAAGAAAAATGAACGTAATTCATACTCAAACCCGGTTGCTCCGTAATATATTGAGACTTAAATTTGATTTTTCCTAAAGATTATTCTATTATTGCATGCATTAACATTATGGAACAACATCTTCATCCGATAACTGCAGAACAAGCCTTGCGATTTGAGCAGGAATTGCTGCCACATGCTGACTCGCTATTTAATTTTGCGATGCATCTTACCGGTTATAAGGAAGAAGACTCCAATGACCTGGTTCAGGATGCCTATTTCAAAGCGCTACGCTTTATGGATAAGTACGAGACGGGAACTAATCCTAAAGCATGGTTGTTCACAATATTGAAAAATGCGTTTATCAACGAATATCGGAAAAAGGTCAAACAGCCCACTAAGGTAGATTACGAAGAAATTGCGCATTATCACCATGATGAAGAGCATGGTTCCGGATTCATGGATTTGAGGGAGGAAGTGTTTGCCAATTTGTTAGGGGATGAAGTTTCTAAAGCGATTGGTGATTTGCCGCAGGAATTTCGGACGGTGATTATATTGTGTGATATCGAGGGGTTTTCGTACGAAGAAATTGCCGGCATTGTAGATATTCCAATTGGTACCGTTCGGTCTCGATTGCATCGGGCGAGAAATCTGCTAAAGGAAAAGTTAAAAATATATGCTGAAGATTTAGGCTATAAAGATAAACGCTCATAGTAAGCATTTTCAATTCAATTGAATTACTTTCACGCCAGTCGCGTGATTGATTAAGATAAAATTATTTTCTAATATGCTGGGAATATTAAATTCAAAGGGAACTTATTTTACCATGAAACTCAAGATAGATGGTAGTAAGTGCTTTTTGAGGAGCAATGTAGACCTTCAGCACAAAAAATGTTGTCATGTCGCATCTTAACAATCATCAGGAATTGTACCAAATGGTAAGCATGTACCTCGACAATGCGCTTAGCGCAGACGAACAAACTGCTCTAATGCAAGAAATCAACTCCAATCCTCTTTCCCTAGAATTGCTCTCTAACGAACAAAATTTTCGCGATTTTGTAAAAAGCCGAATTCAGCGATGTGCCGCTTCTCCTGCACTAATTCAAGCCATAAAGGAAAAAGTCAGAATAGCCCCTGCTTGATTGCATTATTTAGTTAGTCAAATTGACTTCTTTTCGAAAAGTCATTGAGATTTGTAAGCGTGTATTTCTCTGATTTTTTATTCCCCATTCTATCAAGTCAAAAGTTATAGGCTCGCAAACCATTGTGATTGATGACCCTGCGAATTGAATATTGGCTGCGCATTGTATTGGCCTGATTAGATTGGCTATTTTCAAATCAATATTTAAGCGGTAATTAAAAGTTGGATTGTTTTCCACCCGTTCTATTTTAGTTAAAATACCCCTTGAAATTGGGAATTCATCGGTATGAAACACCAGCGTGTCTCTTAGGTAGCCCTCAATTTCCGGTGTTTTTGTATCTTTTTGATTGGATAAGTGTAGATCAGAAAGGCTGAGTTCAAAATCTCCTGCCGCAAGAATGCCATCCAGCACTGATATTTTCCCTCCGTACAGCGGAACAGCCACCACAATTTTTTGTCCATTGAAGTTCATTGTCCATTCACTTTTTGAAGCAAGTATATCTATAGCATAAATAGAGCTTATACCCGGTGTTGTCTCGATTTTAGAAGTGGCAGTGGTTTTGTCACGCTTACAGGAAAGCAATGCAACGACAAATATAAAAAGTGTTAATCTGAGCATCATTGGCAATTTTAAAATTCGGAACAATATCCTAATAATGGCTGTATGTTGAATATGTGGGTAATTGATTTTTTAAAGCTTTTTGCAATTAAATTTGAAAATTTGAAGGTTTGAAAATTTGATAATACTTAGATCAACTTCGTTGATATTATTAGTTTTTTCCTAGTCTTCCGGACAATATGGAATATTTCTATAATTCTATCACAAACCTTTGATTATCTATGAAAAAGGGCCGCGAAGCTGAAAAAGAACAGGCAGCTAAGCCAATAAAGACTCCGAAGAAGTCCTAAGTATTATCAAATTTTTCCTGCTAACGGCAGGCAGGCAAATTATCAAATCATGAAATTTGAATGTATCTAACTCAAATAACCTAAAATTACCCCACATTCAACATGGAGCCCTAATAATCGATGGCAAAAAAAAATGCTACTCCATATTGGAATAGCATTTTTGGTTCGATTAAAAAGCTTTTCAGCTATTTTTCTTGGTTTCTGTGCCGATGACATCACGTGCAAACAATACACGTTTCCTCCAATAATCGGAGGAATTGATGTTCTCAACCACGACACCGCGGGAGTTTGTGCTATGAACAACGGTAATTATACCTTTGTTGTTCTTTACTACCAAAGCTACGTGATTAATTCTCTTTTTCCTACCGAAAAAGACAAGATCACCGGCCTGTGCGTCTTCCAGACTCACCCTTTTTCCAAGACTAGCTTGTGAGGTGGATCCATGTGCAATACGGTAACCGTATTTACTCAAGATAAAGCTGGTAAAACCTGAGCAGTCAAATCCTACTTTTGGATTAGTACTGGCATAACGATAACGTGTCCCAACATAAGTTTTGGCATTATCGATAATGTTTGATCTCAGATCTACAACAGCAGCATTAGTTTCAGAGGGTTTTACAACCGTCGTGCTGCTTTCAGCCCTACGCACGACAGTACACGAAATCGTTAAGAATAATGTTGGCAAAGCCAGCATTATTATCTTGACAGCGTTTTTTGTCATTTATAGGATGTGTTTTGTATCGAACTGCCCTTTGGCAATCGAAGATGAAAATATGCTTGAAGATAGTCAATATCCTCCTAAAAACGAAAGACATATGCAATTTTTTCGTCACATTTTTTCGCTAAAACACAAGAAAGTCTTGAATTAGGGATAACGAAAAAGTAAGTAAAAGTGATTATTTACCGGTGGAATTAGAAAAAACCGCTTCAATTGCGTTGATAGTACAGATACTTAATTACCCATTAAGACTGCAAAGATGGGTATTTTATTTTAAAGAACCAAAATTTTAACTATTCTTTATTGAAAAATACAAAATTAATAATGTTGAATAAAATTTAATACACACATTATCAGTTAATTACGATATGTTAAAATTATGAAATAAAAATAAGGCCTTCCTAAACTTAACTATATTTTAACATTGCCAAGTGTAGCGTTTTAGATTTGCAACTGGTTTTTCATTCAACTGTAATTTCATCCAGAAAGATCCAGGCTTTGCCTTTTTCTGCGGCTCCGGGATGCCATTTAGGACATAGGCCTCTGTTTTTTGCGACAACTTTGAGATATCTGGCTTTAGCTTCTTTTTTTATTAGAACTTCGCGGACAATGCATCCATCTACTTTTTCATCCAGTTCATTTTTAATAGTCTTAAGATGCTCAAAATGAACTCCATCTTGACTGATGTAAGTCTGGATTTCTAATGGAGCAAATATCCAGGCATTCTGGTCTTGTAAAATACCGACTGAGATAGTGCTGATGTCTTCTTGTTTTTCAAGATCAATAATTGCTTCGCAATCGACGCCTTCATATCCTTGCCATTCTCCGGTGTGATAATTTTTTCCACCTCGAATAAAATCGATAAGTGCATTATTCCCGCCGGCAGCGTATTGGTTGGCATATTTATACTTGAGCGTTAATTTGCGATTGAAAGGTACTTTTGTGAATTTTGCATTGAACCAAACGTTTTGGGTAGCGCTATCTTTATTTTGAATTCTGAAATACAAATCGGTCGTTTCATTCAGCTGAATTGGATTTGTATAGCTGAAAATCGTATCTTTTTTGTTAGACTTTGGTATAAAGTAAGCGATTTTCGCATTTTTATCTGCATTTGCCAGTTCAACTGTTGTCGAGTTTTTAAAGCTTTTTTCCCCTCTGGCTACAAAAGGAGCAGGAATAATCGGGTACTCTTTTATCTCTGTTTGGGGCCATTCTTCTTTTTTAGTTGCCCAGGTTGATGGCTTATTGCCCATTGTAAATACGAGTTCGCCGCCGTTCATTATTTCTTCATGACTAATCCACGATCGTTGAAGTGGTAAACCATTAAGTGTTGCGGATTGAATATAAAAATTAACGTCACTGAGATTAATTGCCTTGATGCCGAAAATCTTTCCGTTTTCGAGGTTAATTTTCAATGATGGAAATCGCGGTGTGCCGATAACATATTGTCCCCCACATGGATTGACCGGATAGAAACCCATTGCACTAAATATGTACCATGCAGACATCTGTCCACAATCTTCATTTCCAATCAAACCATCGGGTTGGTTCTTGTAGAACTCATTCATGATCTGGTGTACAATAGCTTGTGTCTTAGAAGGTTTTCCAACAAAATTGTATAAGTATGCTATGTGATGACTCGGTTCGTTACCGTGCGCATATTGGCCAATTAAACCGGAAATATCGACTTGCTCTCTGCCGCTTGTTTTGCTATCGGCTGCAAATAAAGCATCCAGTTTTGCTTCAGCGGCAGATGCACCGCCAATCAGCTGCATCCAGGTACTCATATCATGTGGAGCAGAAAAAGTGTAATGCCAGGAATTGCCTTCAGTGAAATGAGAGTTGACCTCATCAGCTCTAAAAGGTTTCACCCAGGTCTGATTTATCTTAGCTTGAGAAAAACCATTTTCAGGATTGAGTACATTTTTATAGTTTTGTGCTCTTCTGATGTATTTTTGATAAACGTCATCTTTACCTAAAGCTTTAGCCATTTTTGCAATGCAATAGTCATCGTACGCATACTCGATTGTTTTAGAGACACTTTCATGCTCCATTTCAGCTGGTACGAAACCATACCTTCCATAGGCCTTTTGTCCGAAATGGTTGATTTCAGTGCTTTTGATCATTGCGTCCAAAGCATGTGTGGCATTAAAACTTTTAATACCTTTAAGGTAAGCATCAGCAATAACAGGAATTGCGTGGTTGCCAATCATGCACCAGGTCTCATTTCCTGCTAATTCCCACATCGGTAATGCTCCACTTTTGTCAAAATCATCTAAAAAAGTATTGATGAAATTATTGACTCTTGCCGGCTGAAGAATAGTGTACAAAGGATGCGTAGCACGATATGTGTCCCACAGTGAAAACACCGTATAGTGTTTGCCCGTCTGGTTATTATACGTTTTGCGATCCATGCCGGGAAAGTCACCGTTAACATCCTGAAAGCTATTGGGCACTTGATAATTGTGGTAAAGTGCCGTGTAAAAATTGATTTTGTCGTGGATATTGTCTGTTTCTATCTGCACAGACGAGAGGATCTTCTCCCATTCGGCAGCAGATTGCGGTATCGTGGCCGCTTTGGTCTGCAATGAAGATTGCAATTCAGTCTGGTAATTCAATTTAGCGTTTTCTATGCTGACAGGGGAAATGCCCACACCGACATAGAGTTTGTTGTCGGTTTTATCCAATAGCTCAAATGCGCCCACCCAGTTTTTGTCTCTTTTCGAAATGGTTTTTTTAAGTTTGACAGGACTTGAGAACCTGATGTAAAAATATACCCTTTGGTCCTTAGCCCAGGCTTTTGAAAAACGATATCCTTGTACTGTTTGAGGGTCTATCAGTTTGAAATCCGCCTCCAGTACTTGATCTCTGTGCAGCAGATCCAGAATTACATTTTTTGCTTCTTTTTTAGTATAATTGTAAATATGATAGCCGCAATGTTCGGTTGCCATCAGCGAAACGGCAATTCCATAGTCGTCAAGGTAGGTTTTGAAATTGGAGGTGGTGCATTTTTCATTTGCTTTCTTGAATGATGAACGATACCCTTTTTTGCCATTGTATCCGCTGTTGAGCCTGATTTTACCGCTGGTAGGCATCAATAGGATGTCACCATAGTCAGGTATACCCGTTCCACTGAGGTGCGTATGGGAAAATCCGTAGACGATGCTGTCTGTATAGTGGTAGCCCGAACATCCATCCCAGCCTTCGAGTCTGGTATCAGGACTGAGCTGCACCATGCCAAAAGGAGCACTAACGCCCGGGAAAGTGTGGCCATGTCCACCTGTACCGATATAGGGGTTGACAAACTGGGTATTTGATGTTTGAGCTTGCAATATTTTTGCTATCGCCCACAAGGTCAATAAAAGGAAATACTTTTTCATCTGAACAACTCATTTAAGTCAGCAAAGATAGTATTTTACTACGTGGCTGATCTGTGTCTTGTTCGCCATTTTATATCAAAAACTCTTTTTTATGCCTTTTCGGTTCTTATCAAAAATTATAGCGCCAAATAAATAGCCAAAAAGCCATATATTTGCGCCGTTTTCTGTCAAAATGGCACGTAATGTAAAATGGCATGTTTTTAACAGCCAAGTATTGTCTGTTGACGCAACACTTGTTTTTGTTCTTGCGTTAAACACTTTTTTATCTAAAATTTAAAAAGTATTCCACTTTTTGGTGGGATTTATAAAAAGGATATGTTTAATTTTTTAAAGAGTTTATTGGGCGGTACCAAGAGTGAGCGCGAACTGAAAGAATTTGTACCGGTAGTTGATAAGATCAATGCAGAATTCGAGAAATTGCGCTCGGTCAGTAATGATGAATTGCGTCATAAAACTACAGAATTCAGAAAGCGGATTCAGGATTATGTTGCTGAAATTCAGACTGATATTGCACAAATGCAAGAAAAGGCGATTTCAACAAACGATGTAGAAGAGAAAGAAGACCTTTTTGAAAAAATTGATGCATTGGTCAAGGAAAAAGATGAAGCCTACGAAGAAATTCTAAAGCAGATTTTACCTGAAGCATTTGCCGTGGTTAAAGCAACTGCGAAGCGATTAAGTGAAAATGAAACCTTAGAAGTGACTGCCACAGATCATGACAGAATGCTGGCTGGACAAGGAAAAGATTATGTCTCTATCGAAGGAGATCAAGCCATCTGGAAAAACAACTGGCTGGCTGCAGGAAGCCGCATTACCTGGAATATGGTGCACTATGATGTGCAATTGATAGGAGGAATGGTACTGCATTCTGGTAAAATTGCCGAAATGGCAACGGGAGAAGGAAAGACACTCGTGTCGACACTGCCGTCCTATCTCAATGGACTGACCGGAGAAGGGGTGCACGTGATCACAGTGAATGACTACCTTGCCCGAAGGGATGCAGAATGGAACGGACCATTGTTTGAATTCCTGTTGCTTACCGTAGACTGCATTGACAAATACAAATCGCACTCGGACGAACGCAAAACTGCCTACACCAGAGATATCGTGTACGGAACCAATAACGAATTCGGTTTTGACTACCTGAGAGATAATATGGTGCGCGAAACCAGCGAGATGAAGCAACGCAAACACCATTATGCAATGGTCGATGAGGTTGACTCGGTTTTGATTGATGATGCACGTACACCTTTGATTATCAGTGGTCCGGTAGGACATAGTACTGATGATCAGGACTATATTGAATTGAATCCAATGGTGCAGCGCTTGTTGCAAGAACAACAGCGCAACGCTACACAATACCTTGCTTCTGCAAAAAAATTATTTAGTGATGGAATCGTTGGCGTGGAAGAAGGTGAAGCGGGACTTGCATTGTTGCGTGCACAACGTTCACTTCCTAAAAACCGACCTTTGATCAAATTCATGAGTGAGGAAGGGGTAAAAGTGTTATTTCAGAAAACAGAAAACCACTACATGCAAGAGCAAAGCAAGCGCATGAAGCTGGTAGATGAGCCATTGTATTTCACTATCGAAGAGAAGAATCGCGATATTCAACTTACCAGAAAAGGAGCAGATTACCTGGCGAAGATTACCGGAGATCCGGAATTCTTTTCTATTCCGAATATGGCCGAGACCTTAATTCAGATTGATGAAAACACGGACTGGACTAAAGAAGAAAAGATCCTAAAAAAGGAGCAGCTATCATTAGAATTTGCTGTAAAATCCAAGCGTCTGCACGCTATCAGTCAATTGTTGAAAGCTTATGCCTTGTTTGAAAAAGATGAGGAATATATCGTAATCGATGGCGAAGTAAAGATTGTTGATGAGCAGACCGGACGTATTATGGAAGGTCGACGTTACTCAGATGGATTGCACCAGGCATTGGAAGCGAAAGAAAATGTAAAAGTCGGTGAAATCACGCAGACTTATGCGACCATTACTTTGCAGAATTATTTCCGAATGTACCACAAACTTTGCGGTATGACCGGAACAGCTGAAACGGAAGCGGGAGAATTCTGGGAAATATACAAGCTCGATGTAAGTACGGTACCAACGAATCGTCCTATGACACGTAAAGACATGGAAGATCTGGTCTACAAAACTGCCCGTGAGAAATTCAATGCCGTAATCGATGAGATCGTACAGCTAACTGAAGCAAAAAGACCGGTATTGGTGGGTACCACCTCTGTCGATATTTCTGAAAGACTAAGCCGTATGCTGCAAATGCGCGGAATCGACCATAATGTATTGAATGCAAAGCAGCATGCACGTGAAGCAGAGATTGTCGCCGAAGCAGGATTGCCCGGCAAAGTGACCATCGCTACCAACATGGCAGGTCGTGGTACGGATATCAAGATCAGTGACGAGGTGAAGAAAGCAGGCGGATTGGCTATCGTGGGTACGGAAAGACATGATTCTAGAAGGGTAGACCGTCAGTTGAGAGGTCGAGCCGGTCGTCAGGGAGATCCCGGAACATCGCAGTTCTTCGTTTCATTAGAGGATAATTTGATGCGTTTGTTCCAGTCGGAGCGGATTGCAGGCATGATGGATAAAATGGGTCACAAGGATGGTGAGGTGATTCAGCACTCCATGGTCACCAAATCTATCGAAAGAGCGCAGAAGAAAGTAGAAGAGAACAACTTTGGTATCAGAAAGCGTTTGCTGGAGTACGACAACGTTATGAACATTCAGCGTGAAGCGATCTACAAGAAACGCAAAAACGCATTGAGTGGAGAGCGATTGATTATCGACCTCAACCAGATGTTTACCTCACTGACCGATAATCTCGTCACCAATCACAAGGAGAATGGCGATTATGATTCGTTCCGTCTGGCTTCGTTGACTATTTTTGGTATGGACCCGGATATTGATCAGTCTACTTTTGAAAGTTCTAAGACTGACGCTTTAATAGAGCAGTTTCAGCAACAAGCACAGGTATTTTACAATGACAAGCGCAATAAAATTGCTGAAACATTGTATCCATTCATCAAAGACGTACATGAAAAAGAAGGGCATCGCTATAGCAGAATTCTTGTGCCGTTTACCGATGGAAGTACGCATCCACTTCCCGTTTCGGCAGATTTGAAAAAAGCTTACGACTCGAAAGGTCGCTCCATCATGAGCGATCTGGAGCAGACGATTACGCTGGCGATTATTGACGAAGAATGGAAAGAGCATCTTAGAAGTATGGACGACTTGAAAGATTCTACGCAGGGAGCGTCATTTGAGCAGAAAGATCCTTTGGTGATTTATAAGATTGAAGCGTTCCAGCTGTTCAAGCAATTTATCAATATCATCAATGAAAAAGTAATATCCTATTTATACAAAGGTATTGTGTTGATCCGCGAAGAAGAGCAAGTGCGTCAGGCACCGACTCCACCGAAACTCAATCCGCAGCAGCTGAGAAACAATCGTTTTCAGGAGCAGGAGAAAATGCAGCGTCAGGCAATAGAGAGTTCCGGGAATTCCGGTGATGAAGAAAGAAAAAAAGCTCCAATTATCAAAGATCCGAAAATCGGCAGAAATGATCCTTGCCCTTGCGGTAGTGGGAAGAAATTCAAGAATTGCCACGGCAGTTAATTGACAATTAACAATTAACAATTGACAATTACGAATTACGAATTACGAATTACGAATTACGATTGACAACAATTGATAATTTTGCCCTGAGGATGGTTGGATTGCATTTTTGATGACTATTTAGATAGATTAATAGATGAAAGGGCGCTGTGTTTACATGGCGCCCATTTGTTTGTACCACCTGCAGGTGGTGTCGATTGATTGCAACTTGGTATTTTTTTTGTGAAAATACATCACTTTCAAATTGGGCAATTGTTGTGATTTACAATTCTGTAAAAGTAAGATACTCTAATCGTCAAAGTTCAAATCGTTGAAGTCTGTGATTATTCTTTGGTAAAACTAGTAAAGTGCTCCAAATACTATCAAACCTTTTATATAGCTAAAAATAACCACTTGCTAGACAGTCAGTTACAAGCGGCACCTTAGGCAGCTATCGTGATTTCACCTACGCAGCGATGGCGGTGTTTTTTAAAAAAATATTTGATTGAAAACTGAGATCGA
>JBMOJB010000055.1:0-20657 GCA_049316985.1 Saprospiraceae bacterium
TTTTTTCGCTTCGCTTTTTTCGCTTCGCTTTTTTCGCTTCGCTTTTTTCGCTTCGCGAATACTAGCCAAATAATTTTTTGAAATTATATTGCAAGAAGTTATTGTGATAATCCAGCATTTAGCAAAAAAGAAAAAATGTTGCTGAAATGGGCAGGAGGCTGCTATACTAGGGGAGAATGTTATTTGTAGAAATACTAGAGAAAAAGCGTTTGAGCCGAAGGCGTATAATCAGTATCATCAAATTTTCAAATTTTCAAATTTTCAAATTTTCAAATTAAAAAAAAAGCCCCGTTTTTGGCGTCAGCTAAAAAACGGGGCTTCTTTTTTTTACATTTTATCGTATACATCCATTACAGCCTTTACATGTCCTGCTGAGGCGTTCAGCAATTCCATTTCGGCTGGCGTTAATTTGAGTTCAATTATCTCTTCAATACCATTTCTTCCTAATTTCACTGGCGCTCCAAGGTAGATTCCCTTCATGCCGTATTGTCCGTTAAGTTCAACGCAGCATTCAAAGATTCTGTTTTCATTGCGAAGAATTGCTTCCACCATTTGAGCTGCGGCAGCACCGGGAGCATACCAGGCAGATGTGCCCATCAATTTAACCAATTCACCTCCTCCATCTTTGGTTCTGTCAACGATTTGCTGAAGGCGCTCTGCTGAAACCATTTCTGTAACAGGAATTCCAGCAACAGTGGTATATCGAGGCAACGGTACCATTGTGTCTCCATGACCACCCATTAAAACAGCTTGAATATCTTTCGGAGAAACATTTAGTTCTTCCGCTAAAAATGCACGATATCTTGCAGTGTCAAGGATGCCTGCCATACCAAACACACGATTCGCCGGCAAACCTGATTTCTTATGAGCGGCGTAAGTCATGACGTCCAAAGGATTGGAGACCACAATAATGATGGGATTCTCAGAGTACTTGAGAATATTTTCGGTGCAGGAAGATACAATTCCCGCATTAATAGAAATCAAATCATCTCTGGTCATCCCCGGCTTTCGGGGAACGCCTGCAGTAATTACAACTATATCTGATCCGGCTGTCTGCGCATAATCATCGGTACCTATAATTCTGGTACTATAATTATCGATCGGTGCCTGCTGCCACATATCCAGCGCTTTACCTTTGGCCATATCTCCTTGAATATCCAACAGAACTATCTGATTGACTAAATCTTTGTGGGCAAGTACGTTGGCTACTGTTGCACCAACGTTTCCTGATCCAATAACTGTAACTTTACTCATAACCTAAAATAATATTTTAATGAAGTAGTTAATTTGAAAAAAATAACAATGCAATATGAAAAATTAATGAATTATTCTGTTTAAAAACCGATCTTATCGCTCAGTTTTAGTTATTAACGCTACCTAATTACTCGATGATGTGTAATATATCACAATTTTTTTGCAAAATTACAAATAATTGACATAGTTTAACCAATTATTTGCTGAAATGATTGTTAAATAAATGGCAGCGGAAATTAATTTAGATTATCTTTGCTTTAAATACAAAAAATAATTAATTAAATCATTCAATTTTTTTATGAAGAAATTATTCCTCATTTTTTTGACCTTAACAGGTATACTTACGCACAACTTCGCTCAGAATATGTCGGAGATATGTGGTACATCAGATTGGAAAACAATTACCGAAAGGTTGATTGAAAATCGGAGGTACATGGAGGCCGGTCACTATAATATTGATAGAAGTATTGTTAAATATATTCCATTGAAAATTCACCTGATTGCCAAAAAAGATGGATCCAACCGACTTTCAGAAGCTAAAGTGTTTGAAAATCTATGCCAGCTAAATAAAGATTATGAAGATCAGAATATAGTATTCTATATGGCTGATGGCAGCATGAGCTATATCAACGACAACAACGCTTACACAAATCAAGGAAATACTTTTGGTGTCGCAGCACTGAAAGCAGCAAAAGCAAAGAATGCAATAAATATTTATTTTGCTTTTGAGACGCCTTCTTTGGGTAGTACTCTCGGAGGTACAACACTAGGGTACTATTCTCCTACCAATGACTGGTTAGTAATCAGAAATGATCAGGTTGATAATAAATCGGGAACATTAAGTCATGAATTGGGACATTGCTTCAGTTTGAAGCATCCGTTCTCGGGTTGGGATCAAGAGTCTTTTTTGCAATGGTATGCAAAAAAATACAGTAAAGCTGAAAATTGGGGTGCGGTACCGGCTTGGTTTAAAGTTTCAGTCGTAAATCAGGTTGCTTCGGATGGATTTACTAAAATCGAGTGTTTCAATGGAAGTAATTGCGCTTCTTCGGGTGATTTAGTATGTGATACTCCTGCTGATTACAACTTTGGTTTCGGTTGGAGTGGTTGTTCGCCGTTCACAAGAAAATTGATAGGGCCTTGCGATAAGGATAGTATTAAGGATACCATGGAAGATAATTTCATGGCTTATTTTATTGGTTGTGCTAAGTATAAATTTACAAATGAACAAAAAGCATTAATTCAAGCAGATTATAATTCATCACGTCGAGCATATATCCGTTCTTCTTATGTTCCTGCGATACAGCCCATTAGTCAGCATGCAATCAATCACTCCCCAAATGGACCGATTGTAGTGCAATATTTCGACAACGTGACCTTAGATTGGGATGACGTTCCGGGAGCCGATGCTTATCTCGTCGAAATCGACAGAACTAGTAGCTTAAATTCTTCAGGTGTACAGCGCTATCTGGTTGGAAATAGTAGTTTGACCGTTTTTAAGCTTGAAGCCAGTAAATCGTATTTTTGGAGAGTTATCCCTTATGATGCAGAAGGCGGCACCTGCTTGAATCTTAACGATGCTGTAAAAGCTAAATTTTCTACATCAGCTTTTACAATTGGAACAAGTGATATTTCCGCTCTCAACCAATGGAGTGTTTCTCCGAATCCTGTAAGTTCAGGTAACCCGATTAGATTGTCAATGAATGTTGGTCAAGATTTTGAGGCAACAATTGCATTGTATAATGCTATGGGACAAGAAATTAAATCAATCGGCAAGCAACAGATTACGGCGGGAAATGTACAACTAACAATAGAAACAGATGGTGTCAGTAAAGGCATTTACTATGTTCGATTACAAAGTGAAAAAGGTATAGAAAGTAAAAGAGTTATTATTGCTGATTAATAGCAATAGACAGCTATTATAAAACCGCAAAGAGCAAGCTTTTTGCGGTTTTCTTGTTTGTATCAAATAATCTCGTTTATTTTGCTTTATGATAACAATCGAAGATTTCTTGAAAGTTGATATTCATGCCGGCACAATATTAAGTGCCGAAAATTTTCCACTTGCAAAAAAACCTGCTTACCAGCTTCGCATAGATTTTGGTGATAAAATTGGGATAAAAAACAGTAGTGCTCAAATTACGAGTTTATACAACAGGGAGGAACTGGTCGGGAAACAAATACTAGCTGTAACCAATTTTCCGCCACGGCAAATTGCTAATTTTTTCAGTGAAGTTTTAGTTTTGGGTACTGTTGATGAAAATGGAGCAGTTACCTTGATTCAACCTGAAAGGACGGTGAATAATGGGGATAAATTAGCATAACGAAATGAATTTTTTAGAAAAAGTAAGAAACTGCAACGTACTTATAATTGGTGATGTAATGATTGATACCTATCTGAATGGCAGGGTTGCGCGGATATCTCCGGAAGCACCGGTGCCGGTCGTTGAGTTTCAGTCCCGAGTTGAACGATTGGGGGGAGCAGCAAATGTAGCACTTAATGTCAAAGCATTGGATGCAATTCCAATTTTGTTAAGTGTTGTAGGAAAAGATGAAAATGCCGAACTTTTTAGTCAACTACTTCAAAATGAATGCATTGATAATAAATATATCATTCAACTGGAGAGTCGTCAGACAACCATAAAAACCAGGATAATGTCAGGTAATCAGCAGTTGCTGAGGATAGACAAAGAAGATACCCGAGATATTTCAGAAGCAGAGTGTGAGAAAGTCATGAATTATTTTAAGCATATTTTGGAAACATATAAAGTAGACGTTATAATCTTGCAGGACTACAATAAAGGGATGTTGACCAGCAATCTAATTCAAAGGATTGTGGAGGAGGCAAAAAATTGTAACATTCCGGTTGCAGTGGATCCCAAAAAAAAGAATTTCTTTAATTACAAAGATGTTTCCTTGTTTAAGCCCAATTTTAAGGAAATAAGCGAGGCTATGAATGAACGACCAATGACAAATATCGAAGATTTAATGAGATTGACACTGAAGTTAAAAGAACAGATGCCACACGATAATACCATGATCACTTTGTCAGATAAAGGGATTTTTACATTTGATGGCAAGAACGCATCCATCATGCCGACTACAGCCAGAGATATTGCTGATGTATGTGGAGCGGGAGATTCAGTTATTGCGGTGGCTGCATTGGGACTGGCCGTAGGTGAATCAATTGAAGAGATTGCCCGAATTTCTAATATTGCAGGAGGGCAGGTCTGTGAAGAAATCGGAGTGGTGCCAGTGAACAAGGAAAAATTGATCTCGGAAATATGATCCAAAACATAAAGAAAAAAACGGCGCATATATCCTCAATACTAGAAGAATTGTATCCGGAAACACCCATACCACTTGATTTCCAAAATGCTTACACCTTGCTGATTGCAGTATTATTATCGGCACAGTGTACAGATGAAAGAGTTAATAGAGTAAGTCCTCAATTATTTGCAAAGGCAAATAATCCCGTTGATATGATTAAACTAGAAGTGAGTGAAATCAGAGATATCATTAGACCTTGTGGACTGTCGCCTCGTAAATCACAAGCGATTCATGATTTATCAAAATTGTTAATTGAAAGGCACAATGGGGAAGTACCTGAGTCATTTGAGGATCTCGAAGCCTTACCAGGTGTCGGACATAAAACGGCATCAGTAGTGATGGCTCAATGGTTTGGAGTGCCTGCTTTTCCGGTTGACACCCATATTCATCGATTGGCTTGGCGTTGGGGTCTAAGTGAAGCAAAAAATGTGGAGCAAACGGAGTCTGATTTAAAAAAAATATTTCCCAAAGTGCTTTGGAACAAACTGCATTTACAGATTATCTTTTTTGGCAGAGAGTATTGTAAAGCGAGAGGACATCAACCTGATCAATGTCCAATTTGCAAACTTTATGGCAGGGATGAATTTGCTAAATGATTTAATTGCGTATAGAAAATTTATTTAAACTACTTGCTTAAGTAACCTCCTGTCTTTTTTTATCGTTAAACTGATTTATATTTGTGAAGCGATTTCGTTAGAGAAATATTAAAATAATTTTTCGTGCTTAAAATAATGTAATATGAAGTATTTTTGGGGAATAGTCCTGATAGTTGTTTCGTTATCGTCTTGCTATTATAATAATGAAGAAGATCTAACCGGAGTTATTGCATGTGATATTTCTGCAGTGAAATATAGCACTGATGTCGCGAAAATAATGGATGATTACTGCAACGCCTGCCATTCGACCGACCAAAAGCAAGGTAAAGTGATTCTTGATTCATATTCACAGGTTGCTACTTATGTAAAAAATGGCAAACTAATGGGTTCAATTCAACACAAATTTGGATACTCAGCAATGCCAAAAAATGCCGGAAGAATGAGCAACTGTTCCATAGCAACTATAAAAGCCTGGATCGACAAAGGTTATCCCAACGATTAAGCTTAAATCTAAAATATACTTGCTTAACTCAATGTGGGTAAGCAGAAAAATAATTTGCTTTTTATTCGAATATTTTTTGGAACAACCTTTCCTAACGAAGTTAATTGACGATTATGAAAAGAAATCTAATTCTCCTGCTCATTTTTGTTCTTGTCCTAATGGGAGGAATGTATGGGTATTACCAATGGAATAGGGGTCCACAGGATATGAATTCAGCTAAAGTTGATTTGGCAATGGATGCCTCAGCTTTATACAGTGAATTTGTTGCTGATGAGGCAAAAGCAAATGAAAAATATCTGGATAAAGTTATCTTGGTAAAAGGTGCTGTAAGTTCAGTGGATAAAAGCAATGGGCAAGTGGTAATTATGTTTGATACCGGAGACCCGATGGGTGGTGTTTTGTGTGAACTTGATTCATATTCAAAACATGATATAACAGAGTTTGTCGAAGGTGAAATAGTTACCCTGAAGGGAACTTGCAGTGGTAAAATTAGTGATGTGCAAATATCAAGGTGCGTTTTGGTTAAATAATTAATAAATACGAGCTTTTGAAATAATATTACCAGTAGGATTGTGTTAAATACTTGGTATTACATCACTTAATGATCATTCTAATTTTATACTTCAAAATGAAAAAATTTCTCGTTGTCTTATTTGTGCTAGGTACTTTTGTATCCCTTCAAGCCCAGAAATATTTTACTAAATCAGGTAATATTTCATTCAATGCCTCCTCTCCCCTGGAACCCATCGAAGGCAGTACAAGAACTGCCTCTTGTGTACTTGATGTGCCTACAGGCAATATTGAATTTGCTGTGTTAATTAAGACTTTTTTATTTACGCAAGCCTTAATGCAAGAACATTTTAATGAAAATTACATGGAATCTAATAAATTTCCCAAAGGTTCTTTTAAAGGGAGAATAGATAATATTAAAGATGTCAATTTTAAAAAGGATGGAACTTACAAAGTAAAATTAAGTGGAAATCTTGAAATCCATGGCGTAACGAAGCCCATCTCAACAACAGCAGATTTTATAATTAATAGTTCAAAAATCAGGGCAAGTTCAAATATTGTCGTAGCACTAGCTGATTACAATATTAAAATACCGGGAGCTGTTTCTAATAAAATTGCTAAATCAGCAAAAATTAGCATTTTGGCTGATTTTCAGGAGCTAAAAAAATAAACTCAAACTTCAATGAAACCACTTTTTACAACCCTATTTTTTTTCCTATGCTTCGCTCTTTTTGCACAAGATGATATGTTGTCTTTACTTGGTGAAGAAAAAGTAGCCAATTTATCCACTGCTGCTTTTAAAACCAACAGAGTCATAAATGGACACTCTATTGAAAATACTGCTAAGGGAGTAATGGATTTTAAAATTAACCACAGATTCGGGCCGCTAAATGGTGGTGCATACGAATTGTTTGGAATAGATCAAGCCTTCGTTCGTTTCGGTTTCGATTATGGAATTACAGATCGATTGATGGTCGGGGTAGGCCGCAATAGCTATGAGAAAGTCTACGACGGTTTTGTCAAATATAAAATTTTCAGGCAACAGTCGGGATTGAAAAATGTGCCTGTAAGTGTAAGTTATTTGGCAAATATGGATTTCAAAACAACCCGCTGGAATAATGTAGCTTTTGAAGGTAAACCATGGCTAAGAGCATATTATACGCATCAGCTATTAATCGCTAGAAAATTGAGTAGTTGGACTACGGTTCAAATAATGCCAACTTTGGTTCACAGAAATCTCGTCGCAACAAAATTAGAAAAAAACAATGTTTTTTTAGTAGGCGTTGCTGCAAGGCAAAAAATAACGAAGAGACTTGCTGTAAATGCGGAGTACACCTATGCTTTTCCAAATCAGTTGGCATTGGACATTGTGCCTACTTTATCACTTGGCGTCGACATTGAGACTGGTGGACATGTTTTTCAACTAATGTTTACCAATTCGAACGGTACCGATCACAGAAGCTTCTTGACGGAAGCAAATCAAAAGTGGTTGGATAGAGGAATGAGATTTGGATTTAATGTTTCTCGTGTATTTACTATTGTAAAACCGAAGGAATTGTAATTAACAATTATTTTAACATAATAATTTTAAGTGACGAAAGCAGTTTGAAACTGTTTTCGTCATTTTATTTCAATCACTAAGGAGCAATTGATTTATTATATTTACATTTGTTTATTAGTACAGAAATGCTTTGCTAAGCAACATGCATACTTCTATTCAAAGAATTCCAATAATTAATATTATGAAAAATACACTCATTTTATTTGCTGCTTTTCTGGTCTTTTTGCTTCCAGGTTGCAAAATTCAAGAGGACATCAACGATTTGAAAAATGTTTACGGTCCGGAGCTTGCCTTGCCTCTTTTTTACAGTAAATTTACTATGCCCGATATTGTTGGGTCTAAAAATGCGTCTACTTTGATTATTGCGAAAGATGGAAGGATGAATCTATTTTATAAAAGTAATTTTACGGAACGAAAAGCAAGTGATATATTGAAAGTTTTTGGAAATTCCATCATACCACTTAACTTTCAGGATTCCCTGACGTATTCCCGTGCTTTGTATTCCCAGGAAATGGTGATACAGAAAATTGATTATAAAAAAGGCACTACGCTAGGGATGGGAGTACAGCTACTAACTCCTAATATTACTGACCCGATCAATTTGAAAATCTGGATTCCAACCTTGATAAAAGCTGGCAAACAGTTTGAACTTTCGTACAAGGGTGTGATACCAACATCAACTTTCCTGCCACTTGCCGTAGGAATTGATTTATTTGGTTATCGTTTAACGCCTTTTCCGGTGAATTCTGATTCTATCCAATTGCGTTACAGTGCATACACCAGTAAAGGAATTCCTGTTAAAATCAGTGTATTGGGGGCAGTTGCTAACCCGGCTTTTGATTATGTAGAAGGTTTTATGGCAAAACGCGATATCGAGATTGACAATGGAAGTGTAGATGTATCGATTTACAACCAGATTATTAAAGGAGATTTAAAGTTTTCAGAACCGAAGATTTCGGTGCTGGTTGAGAATTCTTACGGTTATCCGATGCGCACGAAGGTCAATCTAGTAAAGGCGATATCCAAGAAAGGAGATACGATCTCGTTGGTGGCCAACAACCTCATTAATGATGGTTTTGATTTTCCCTATCCGGCTTTGAATGAGATAGGAGCTACAAAAAAACTTCGTTTTGATTTCACAAATTCCAATTCGAATATCAAGACCTTGCTTAATTCTGGACCCAATACAATTCTTTATAGTATAGATGCTGTAGCAAATCCGTTGAGTTTGAAAACGAACGGATTTATGACCGATTCCACTACTCTAAAAATTGGATTAGAAGTTGATATTCCCTTACTGGGTTCGGCATCAAATTTTGAGGGGGGCGATACGATTCGAGATTTGAATCTGATAGATCTTGAGAATGTTGAAGCGGCGGAATTCAAATTTGTTGCAACTAATGATCTGCCGGTGGGTATTACATTGGACTGCATTTTTTTGGATATTAACGGAAATATTTTAGATAAATTGACTCCGAATCCTTTTGTTCTGGTACAAGCTGCAAATGTAAATTCTAATGGTGATGTGATCAAAACAGCCCAAAGTGAAACATTTGTCCCGGTCAATGCAGATAAAATTGCTAAAATAAAGAATGCTAAGCAACTACTTCTTTTAGGTAATTTTTCAACTTATGATCAAGGAAAACAGGAGGTAAGGATACTTTCCACACAGCAAGTGAACCTTCGGTGTGGGTTAAAAATTATACCGAAAATTTAAAATCAACTTGCTTTATTTTCATCATCCTTCAGCCTGGAATTACCTAACTTCACTAATATGAAAAAAACATTCTTAGCATTTTTCTTGCTTTCCTATCATATAGTTATTGCTCAGCTCAATCTGGGCGTTGTGGGCATGCCTTACTTACAACAACAAACTTCACTTGACCCTTCGTTTATCTCTGAACATCGTTTTGTCATCGGAGGAGATGCCGATCTTGGTGCTTACAACTCTTTTGGAGGATTAAAAATAAAAAGTGGTAAGGTATCGGCAGTTCGTCCAGCTGATCCATCAGTTGTATATACCAGCGTCAACTGGAACCTCTTAAATATGGGAATAAGGGTAGGAAAGAACTCTTTTATTTCATTTTCAGAATCGATAAAGCAGTTTAATTACGGAAGCATTTCTGAAAATGGAATGGGAATGCTGATTAATGGAAATGCGCCATATATCGGAGTAGATGTATTGGCTAATCCTAATATTCAAAGCCTTAGCTACAATGAGTTGAGCTTAGGTTTTGCGCATAAGTTCGGGAACTTACAAGTAGGTGCTCGCGGAAAGTACTGGAGTGGGATCACAGCGATTTCCACCGGGACAAATAATGAATTGTCGATTCTCACCGATAAGGATGCTTATCAGCTGACACTGCGTTCGGATTACTCCCTTTTTACTGCACCCTCCTATGACGTAAATGGACTTTTGAATGGTGATAATAGTTTGTCGGGATTCAGATTTAGAGGTTCAGGTTTAGGACTCGATTTGGGTGCCAGATACAATGTATCATCCAAATTAAGTGTAGGTGCCAGTGTGATCGATCTTGGAAATATGAAATGGGATGGACTTGAAAATACGAGCAAAGGAAAAGTTAGATACGAAGGTTTTGATGCTACTAAGGCATTTACAGATAGAGAAGATTTGGTGTTTGCAGTAAATCTAGATACATTGGTTAATCAACTTAAGTTTAGTGCAACCGATAATGTAAGTTTTAAAACTACTTTACCGACTACGTTTATATTGACAGGAACTTACAAGTTTGGGAAAAAACTTAGTACAACAGCCTTATACTCCTCAACATCCTATCAAAAAACCAATATGCACACTATTATGTTCAATGGTCAGTATCAGCTGTTCCGTTTTTTGAATCTTGGAATGAGCTATAGTTTAAGGAATTCGGCTAGTTTGCTGGGAGCGAACCTCACCTTAGGCAGCAGGGCGGTGCAGTTTTTTGTAATGACCGACAATATTCCCGGGATTTTTAGACCTTTACAGACTTCGACATTGAATGCCAGAATGGGGCTTAATTTGAGATTTGGAAGGATGGAATTTAACTAAATCCTAAATGATAGTAGCAAAAAGCCACCAAATTACGCATTTGGTGGCTTTTTGTTTATAAAAAAACTGAATTATCTCAGTCTATCCATAGACTGCACTTTTTTGTTGTCCTTTTGAATGTTGTATCTCGCCAACAGATAAAATACCGCTGCGAAAACAGGCATTCCTAGTCCAAACTGATCTTGTAGCGTTTGCCAATTTGAAAGCGCCCAGCTGTCCCCTGCAAAGAATATAGCCATAAGACTAAATGCAATAAGTGAAAGCAATGAACCGAGCAGAGAAAGATTGCTCTGCAGTTTTCTATTTTTATAAAAGAATAAAGTAGTTATAGCCAACAAGCCTATCAATGCAAATATCGCAAGTAAAGCCATATTATCAAAAACTGAATAAATGCCGTCATTGAATAGACTTGAACTGGTTTCAGATTGAACTGAAGAAGCAAAAGGCAATTTGAAGACTGCGAATGAAGCTATAGAAGCTAGAAATAAGTAGATCGACTGAATTCTTTGGATCATTTTTCTATTTTTGGCAAAGATAATAATTGGATCGAACAATTGAAATATTTAGTAGCCGGATGCTTTTTTTCTAATCAATTCCTATCTTTGTTAAAAAAGATATATGTCTAAAAAAAAATTGCTTGTTTCGCTGGATAGAAAAAGTGGTGATTTTCATTTTGAGGGTTTGGGTGCTGATAAAATAGCTGTGCCAATCGATGCAGCTGCCGCAATAGGTGGTACTAATTTAGGCGCAAGGCCCATGGAGCTCTTATTGATGGGCTTGGGCGGATGCTCAGCGATTGATGTGGTAATGATTTTGAAAAAATCTAAACAAGTTATTGAAGATCTAAAGATTACCATTGAAGGTGAGCGAGATGCAGATGCTATTCCGGCTCCTTTTGAGAAAATCCACCTCAAGTTTTTTTTTAAGGGAGATATCAAAGTCTCTAAAATTGAAGAAGCTATAAGGCTTTCGATGGAAAAATATTGTTCAGCAGTAGTGATGTTGTCTAAAACTGCAGAAATAAGCTGGAGTTATGAGTTAGAAAAGGTTTAGTGCTTCGCACGTTTGATGTGCTTCGCACGGTTTGTTGTGCTTCGCACGGTTTGTTGTGCTTCGCATGGTTTGATAAATTTTTAGCAATTATAGAAATGAAAAGGGTAACGGCAATTGGTGGAATTTTTATGAAATGTGAAAATCCTGATGCGCAGCGAGAATGGTATCGCAGCCACCTTGGGTTGAATACCGATCAATATGGGACCTCATTTGAATGGAGAAAGGCAGATAATCCTGAGCAAAAAGGATTTAATGTATGGAGTACTTTCAGCAAGGAAAGTGATTATTTTTCTCCAAGTAAGAAGGAGTATATGTTAAATTTTAGAGTTGAGAATCTAGCCTGGCTACTAGATCAATTAAAGCAAGAGGGTATTCAGCTTATTGGTGAAATCGAAGTATTCGAATACGGCAAATTTGCGCATATTGTGGATCCTGAAGGTACAAAAATCGAACTTTGGGAGGCGAACGATATCGAATATGAAAAAATTTTAAGTCCCGGCGGTATCACGAAATAAATTATCCTTGCTGGATGGATCTGATGCTTTAAAATCTTCAATTGTCATTATGATGTGGTAGTTCTGGCAGTTTAGGTATATATTTAAAAAAGGGCAGCCACCATGGCTGCCCTTTTTATCTAGTTATCACCTTTTATTACTTCCAGATCTTCTGTTTCGAAGCGTAGAATTTTGATTTCGGTACGGCGATTTTTTTGATGTTCTTCTTCAGAACACGTTACACCATCTACGCAAGTATTTACCGGTTTTGATTCACCATATCCTCGTGCAATCATTCTTCGTGCTGCTACTCCTCTGGAAATGAGGTATTTGGTCGCTTCTTCGGCACGTTGTTGGGATAATTTTTCATTGCTTTCAGCTTTGCCTCGGCAGTCAGTATGCGAACTAAGCTCCAATTCGATCGTCGGATATTTGAGCATTACTTCGGCTAATCTGTCTAGTCCGGGCGTGGCTTCGGAACGAATATCGTATTTGTTATAATCGTAGTAAATATCGTTGATTGTTATTGTCTTGCCCTTCTTAATTATTTTTCCATCAAAAATTGGCGTATTGTTTTTCAACAGATTGATATGGTAATTTGGGTTTCGAATCAATTCGTTTCCCTCAATACTTACAATTGAGGTTTCATATCCATCATTTTCGACTTTAAAAGTATAAGTCGATAAAGGATCAATTTCTATTTCGAATTGATTTTTTTGGGCGGAAATAATTTGTTCTTGTTTTTGATGTATAGTTACTAAAGGTAAAATGAGTGGAGCTTCGCTGTATGCATCCAAAACCTCGATTTTTACCTTTTGAGTTTTCGGTTTTATATTTGTTCCGCAGTCTTTTTTTAGTTTTTCTGCTAATTCTTGGTTCAGCACTCTAAGTTTGTCCTTTTCCAGCTCAAGTTCTTTTTCTTTAATTCTCAATTCTTCCATTTTTTGGGCCAGTGATTTCTCTTTTTCAGTTACATCTTCAGGAATATTTTTCCACTGATAAATGTCGTCATCACCACCTAATCCGCCTTTTCGGCTGGAGCTCAGGTACCCTTTTTCCTTATTCAATTCCACATACGAAAAGTCATCGAACGAAGAGTTAATGGGTGCGCCCATATTAGAAATTTTTTGGCCATCGTATTTGAATACATCGAGTCCACCTAATCCTTTGTGCCCATTGGAGGAGTAAAACAATTCATTTTCTGAATTGACAAATGGGAAAATTTCATTGCCTGTCGTATTGATAGTTGCCAGATTTTTGGGTGCAGACCATTCATTGTCTTTCCAATCTGAACGCCAGATATCCATGCCTCCTTTCCCTCCAGGTCGATCAGACGCAAAATAAAGGCTGTTGCCATTGGCTGAAAGGGTAGGGTGTGCTGATGAGAAATTTTCAATATTTACGCTTAATTTTTTGGGTTCAGTCCAGACCCCGGATTTCTTCGTTGTAGAATAAAGGTTCAGGTTTCGGATTCCACTATCCTCTCTGTAGGCCGATGAGCGGGTGAAGTACATGGTATTTCTGTCCTTGTTGAAACATGCAGTACCATCGTGAAATTTCTGATTGGTTTCACCAAGTATGGGTACGATTTGAGCAGCCTTGTTACCGGAAAGGACAGCAAAGTAGATATCGGAATATCCTTTTCCCGTCCAATTGTCCTTACACTTTTGATTGTCTCCTCTGCTTGAGGTAAAGACAATCCCACCATTGTATGGAATAGCTGAAAAGTCTGACTGATCCGTATTTATTCCCTCTAATGGATCTACTTTTATGTTTTTATGCTGCAACTTGCTTATTTCTGAGCAGTCTTCAATGAAACTTGTATTTTCGGCAGTGGTGCCCGCTTCAGTTTTGTATTGATTGTACCAGGAAATGGCATCAGTACAATCACCGCTGGCTAGTAGACATTGCGCATAATTTAGCTTGTCTTCGGCAGTGGATTGTGTGTTAATCAATTGTTTGAAGTATGTAGCTGCAGTAGCATACTCGCCATTCTTGAGGTATGCATTTGCAATTTGACGCAGATTTTTACTATCAGCCGGTATACCAGCTTTTTTGTAGGTTTCAACTGCATTCATGTAGCCTAGATTCTGGTATTTTTTTTCAGCTTTGGCTATACTTTGAGCCTTGGCTGCATTAGACAACAAGACGAAGGAATAAAATAGAATTGCAGAATATTTGAAAATGTATTTCATTGTATTTGGATTGTTGAATTAATTACTGAATTAGTAGTAATTGCCTGATTTTTTTAAATTAATATTGTTCTTCTTTTAAAAAAATCTGATATTCTTCACTTTTTCATTTGCACATCCGCAAAAAGTATACTCCATCATCACTTCAATACTTCCTGTCGTGTTTTTTCTGATTGATGAAGTTGTAAAATCATAAGCTATTCCCACTCGAGTAGCAGGATTGGCCTGATATTGCAATAATGCATCAAAGGAATCCGTTGTTCTGTAGGAACCACCTACCCAGATTTTGTTAAGTATTATCAAGTTTGCATTGAAATCTATAGCAGTTGGTGCACTTTTATTGTACGTGAAAAGTATGGACGGTGAGAATTTAACTTGTTGATTGAGCGCAATTAAGGCGCCTGCCATTCCGAAATAAGTTCTTTGATCTCTTCCATTTGGTTTTTTACTGTACAAAGCGTTTTTGAAAAAACGCGGAGCAGAGAGGCCGAAGAAAATGCTCTTGGACTGGTAGTAAAGTCCGGCGCCAAAATTTGGGGCCATTCGTGCATTGTAATTGCCAATGCTGTTATCCACGATGTCAGCAGGATCTGCTTTGCTCCAGTCAAAGCGATTGTATTCACCCTCTGCCCGGATACCCACACTCAAGTTGCCGTTGGCTACTTTCATGCGATAGGCATAATTCAGTGTAGCATTATAGTTTTCAGTTAGTCCGAGCTGATCCCTTTGTATTGATATTCCGGCACCTACCTTGTCCTTCATAAATGCTTTGTGCGCCCAAATATTGGCCGAATGCGGCGCTGTTGGTAGATTGAACCATTGATGTCTGTAAATTCCACCCAGGACTAAATCTGATTTACTTCCGGCATAAGCAGGATTGTAGGCCATGCGATTGAATGCAAAATGAGTGTATTGTGCTTCTTGCTGCGCATAAATACCGACTGCGCAAAATTGTATAAGGAGAAAAAATATTTTTTTCATTATTGTAAATTTTATGTTCTGCTTTGAAATTATTCCCTGATAAGCGTCAGATATCCCATTCTACCGACTGGATTGCCTGCTTCTGTTCTGAAAATGTAATAATAAGTGCCCGCCGGAAGCAGTTCTCCTTTAAATGTGCCTCCCCAGGTATTTTGATAACTATTTTCCTGATGTACCATGTAGCCCCAGCGATTGTAAACAACCAATTCGCTATTAGGAAAATTGGCAGCGCAGGAAAGCTGCAGTACATCATTTGCTCCGTCCCCGTTGGGCGTCAGAATATTTGGGAAATGACATGCTTCTAAAGCGATATCTTGCTTTTCCATTTTGATCTTAATGGTCGCTTCAGAACAAATATCTGCGCAATCTTCGTAGCAGATCTTGTACGTAATTAAATCCTCGCCTTCAAATTTTGCATTTGGTGTATACGTGCATAAACCATCTACCAGCTCAATTTTGCCATGTTCAGGTGTTTTGACAATACTCATATTCCATTTGAGCGAAGTAGTGGTTATGTCATTGTTAAGAACATTAAATTTTATTTCTTTTCCGGTCGTGGTTGAAAAAGCATCATTGTTGGCTTTCAATATACCATTTAGTCCGATATTATTTATTTTGATGTCGACCGAGATGGCAAATGCCGAACTGCAACCGTCTATGTCAATTACTTTAGCGGTAAAAGGCGGTACAGCATCCACATGATTTATAGTTAACGAAATTTGCTTCGTAGTTTGCTGAAGCGTATCTCCAACTCCATTTCTCCAAATTATTTTTTCAAGATTGATGTAATCCTGATTGATGAACATTTGAATAGTTCCATTGCAAACCGGGCTATTGGTGATAATTATTGGTTGAACGAGTAATTTATCGCAGCTGATATCTCTGAAATTTGGATTTCCATCATTATCAAGGTCCGCGCATGGAGCACCTGTAGGACATTCGTCCTTATCTGGTTTTCCATCTCCATCTGTATCGCTATCCCTAAAATCAGGAATTCCATCTTTATCCCAGTCGGGGCCATCGCTTCGTTTGCCGCACTCGTAGTTATCGGGAAGTCCGTCATTGTCAGAGTCAAGATCATCTACATCTGCTATTCCATCTCTATCAGTGTCTTCGCAAGTGATTCCTTTTGTAGAACATTCATATTGGTCATCGATGCCATCGCCATCGCGATCAATATCTTTATAATTGGGAAGACCATCTTTATCTAAATCACCACAAATGGATCCTGCACACTCGGTTTCGTCTGGCAGACTATCGCCATCAGAATCCAGATCACGGAAATCCGGCGTGCCATCACCGTCGGTATCAGCGCAATTATTTTTTACACCGCATTCATACGCATCGGGTAATTTGTCATTATCGGAATCAAGATCATCAATGTCAGCAATGCCGTCCTTGTCGGTATCCTCACATTGAATTCCTTTTGTTGAGCACTCGTATTGGTCATCAATTCCATCTCCATCGCGATCTGTATCTCTGAAGTTTGGAAGTCCATCCTTATCCAGGTCTCCACAAGTGGCGCCGTTACATTCCGTTTCGTCAGGCAGACTATCGTTGTCAGAATCCAGGTCTCTAAAGTCTGGGATTCCATCACCATCAGTATCGGGACAGCTGTTGAATTGTCCACATTCGTAGGCATCCGGTAATTTATCATTGTCGGAATCCAGGTCATCGGCATCGGCAATACCATCGCCATCTGTATCGATGCAGTTTTGGCCATTTGAATTGCATTCATAAGTGTCCGCTATTCCATCTCCGTCGCGATCTGTATCTCTAAAAGCCGGTTTGCCATCTTTATCCAAATCAATACACGGCGTAGAGTTGCATTCAAAAATATCCAGAAGACCATCATTATCGGAATCCGTATCCCGGAAATCAGGTTTGCCATCTTTGTCTGTATCTGTCAATTCAGCTGAAGCAGAAAGTGGTGTAGGGCGACCGAAAGCGTCAATTATTGCGTTAGTGCCTAATAGGCCGTCATTATCGGGATCAGGTTTATCAGATTCATATACATCAAATAAATTATCACCATCAGCATCAGCATCTCTGAAATCCGGTATGGCATCATTGTCGCTATCGAACACAAGGGAAATCGAACTTAAAATATTATTGTTAGGATCTTTGTATACGGGTTGTCCGGCAGTGTTTACTGCAGGTTTTCCAATGCCTAACTTCCCATTGTTGTCTGCATCCATGTATTCACTGATTCTATTGACTTCGATCACATCATTGATGCCATCATTGTCAGCATCGAGATCCAGGTAATCCGGATAGCTATCTTTGTCAGTATCAGTAGGTTTATCGATTCCTTTTCCGGAGTTAATGGGCGCAATATAAGCAGCTAATCCGCGGGTGTTGTTGAGGTCTGCATTGCCAATATCAAATCTGCCCGTGTTTCCTCCATCTAAGTCTTGGGAGTAACCTGCCTCTACCAAATCATTTGCAGCGTCATTGTCAGCATCGAGGTCTAAGAAATCGGGGTAGTCGTCCTTATCAGTATCGGCGGGGCTTGTTTTTGATGTGCTGGAAATGCTATTGGGATCGCTATCGATCGGGTCATACAATCCGTTGAAACCAAATTGTTGATAATCGCCATCTATTATACCATTTGCGTCTGTATCCGGTTGCTTGTGATTGGCTTCTGTCAGGTCGGTGATGCCATCATTGTCAGAATCGAGATCCAGATGGTTGGGAACATTATCGCCATCTGCATCGTAAATCGGGTTGATTCGGTCGCATTTTCCATTATTATCCAGATCTACGCAATTATTATTAATTGCCGGATCATTGGCGTCGAGATAGTTGGGCACACCATCATTGTCTTCATCATGGGAAGGATCCTTTGTACTTGGAAGGCAAAGGAACCCGGATCCTGAAGTTGGACAGAATTCCTGCGTATCGTCTATTCCATCATTATCGTCATCGAGATCAACTAAGTCGAACACTTTGTCATTGTCACTATCAGCACCCGGTATATAATTGCAGTCGGGCACAATAGCGATTGATAATTTCACTGCCGGAATCCTGGAATTTTCAAAATAGGCCCAATTGTCTAAAAGTTTCCAATTGCCCCAATCACCGGAGTACTGGTAAGCCATGTCTGTCGGTTTCGCATTTCCCGGCGTACTGCCACCGCTGACAGGCCCTCCAATGGCTGAGTGGTCGTAATACAAGGTGTAATCAGGCGTATTGAATCCATTCAATCTTTTGAAAGTAATTCCACCCGTATTGTTTTCGATATCATAAAGCATGAGGTGGATTTCACCCCCATTAATTTTAATTTGAAATTTCAATTCGAAATTGGATACAAAAGGAGGTATTGCTCCGTTGGCAAATTTACCATCCCAATAGATAGAATCTCTACCACCATTTAATTTTTTGTCAATTGACACATCAATCCCATCATCATATATTCCATTTCCGTTGAGATCGAGTTGCAATACAACTTTTCCCACCACATTGGTATTGAATCGAAAATAAACCCCTTTACCTGGTACCAGCATGTTTTTGCCTAAGCAATATTTTCCGGTAGCCAAGGCTTCTTTACTTGGAACCATTTCCAGGTCACGAATCCATGAATCAACCGGTAATTTACTTTTTAGCCATGTATTGTAGGTATTTTTTCCAAAGATTTCGGTGACGGTTGCGCCGTAGGGAAGATCATCAGCCGGCGGATTTAGAAAAATTTTGTGGTTGGCAATATTTCCTATATCTTGAACTTGTGGATTTAAGTAATACAGGTTGCCATCACTCAAGTTATTCAGATTTTCAACCCTTTCATATTTTTCTGCAATAGAAGACTTGTAGGTAGGTCTGCCCTTGGCATCAATGAGACCTACGGAATTGAATGCAACTGGGAAGCCCCAGGGGTCGACATCCTTGAAATTCAATTCATATATATATCCATCTTTAGTTAATACATAAAGCAAGGGCGAAACAAGATTTCCGTTTTCATTGACAGCAGTGTACAACTCGTTGCTGAATAATCTACCTTTCAGCAGTGTACTTCCTATTGTATTTCCCGCTCCATTTTGAGAAACAGTTAAATCCCACGCCAATATTACACGCATGATTTCAGGTTGATCTTTACTTCGCGTCCAAGCATCTTTGTTATCCAGGTTTTTAAATTCGAAGAACTCGTAACCCGGAAAATTAAAATTGAAAGACCATACCCCCTCTTCACCTGTTTTTACTTGAAAAACTGCCGGAACATAACCTGCGCCATTTTTGGTGCCACCACCTGATGGGCCTGCTTTTTCCTGTGTATCATTGAAAATGATTCCATTCGCATTTGACTTTCCGTCGATAACTGCCACTTTTACTCCACTGGGGTTAAATACTTCCACAAAGCCACCACGAATACCAATATGACTGGCACCAACATTAATGAATTCACCTTCTTTGGCATAGACTTTCATCTGTTGATTGTAATCTGTGCACAAAAAGAGTCTTTTTCCCGGATATTTAACTAAGTCTATCGATCCTTCGGCATGACTTTCCAATGAAAGCAATAAAAGTGTAATGCACATTAATAATGGCACCAGAATAATGTGCCAAATTGAAGCAATACGATTGAAAAATGGGGTGGTAGATGATGTTGTCATGTACTTTGTTCGGATATGTTCGATTACTACAGCTTGTATTGATATTGGGACATCAAGCTTATCAAGCATTGCAGAACAAATTCTGTTCCAAATTTCATTTTTCTGCAATATGTAGCGAATTCATATCAAGTACAAAATTGCGCTTGCTTACAGACTTTAACTAAAATCGAATGCGAATAATAAGTGTGAAAATTGTCGCATAATTAAAAAATAGTTGGAAATTGTAGCAAATAGTTGTAAAATATACTTAAGTTTACCCTCAGCTGCAGAATATTATATTTTTGTAACTTATTTTTCGAATGAAAGTAATTTGTTTTTTCCTGAAATTTAACCGTTATAAACACAAGCAAATACTCAACAATCCAGAAAAAAAACGGAAACAAAATGAGAGTGAATTTGGATAAAATCCAAAAAAAAAGCGGCACATCAGATTTATCTGATTGTGCCGCCTTCAATAATTTAAAAACTCCTATTTAGGGTTTGCTGAAGATTCAAAGAATCTTTTTTGAAATCAGCATTGAAATTGAA
>JBMOJB010000056.1:0-20586 GCA_049316985.1 Saprospiraceae bacterium
TTGGCAATAAGCCTCTGAAACCCATTGATATTGACATTGCTGAGATAAAAGAAATCATCAGCGATGTGGAAACCTTTTTGTACCCAACAAGAGGTGAAAAATCTGAACGACCTCACATTTCTTATAGAATAGAAGAAGGTTCTGCCCGTAATTTGTTTTACCTGCCTATTTCTGGAGTTCTGCTTTTTAATGGTTTAAGCACCGAAATTAAAAACAGAGGGAATATTGACTTCTTGGACAATAAAAGAGCAGAAATTATTGATAAGTTTCAAAGAAGAGCAGCAGAAAAAAATCTTGAAATCTCATTTTACAGTTCATCCACCAAAGAACCCATTTTAAAAATCAATAAAGACACATCTTACTTCAAAATTGCCGCTACTCATATTGAAACTGAGTTTGTTTTGTACGGAAAGGTTAATGAAGAAGGAGGAAACAATCCTAATTTTCATCTTTTGACAAAGGAGTATGGAAAATTAGTGATTAGTGCTTCGGAGCAACAGCTTTTAGAAGGTGAAAAGCGTTTGTTTAAAATTTATGGCGTGAGAGCCAAAGGCAAACAAAACCTTGCTGACGGAAAACCTTTTGACCTAAAGCTGATAGAATATATTACGTATAATCCAAACTATGATGAACATAAGTTGGACTTATTAATCGAAAGAGCATCAGTAAATTGGAACGCTGTGCCGAATGTAGATAGCTGGCTTGAACAAATTAGAGGAGGTGTAAATGGATAGTATTTTACTCGACACTTCTTTTTGTATAAGGCTGCTCAAAAGCAATGATGATTTACATCAAAACGCAAAAGACTATTTTAAATATTTTTTAGAAAAGAAAATTGAGATTTATCTTTCATCAATTGTTATCGCTGAGTACTCCGTAAAAGATGACCCTACTAATTTGCCTTTGGAGTTTGTAAAGATTATCCCTTTTGACTTTTTCGATGGCAAAACAGCAGGAGAGTTTCATTCTATTTTACTCAATCATAAAGTGCAAGTTGCAAGCATTGAACGAAATGTAATAAAGGATGATTGTAAACTGATGGCACAATTATTCAACAGGAATATACAAGGTTACATTACTAAAGACCGAAAATCATTCAGTCAGATTATTGCACCAATAAAGGCATCGAAAAGTTTTGCGATAGAATTGCTTGATTTAGAAATTCCACTTAAAGATTTTAAAGGAGAATTATTTTAATCAAACCATCGTACAGTTGCAAGCACTTTTGCAACTTGTTTTTTCAAGTCACCCTTCGGAAGACCTGAAATAACGAGTACTAGAATGCCATTTTCAAAGAAAACGTTTTAAAGTAGGGTTGATATTGTCAATTGGATTCCAGATCACACATTCATTTTGCAGCAACATAACCGTTGGGGCGTACCCTTGTCGTCGCCCTGCCAATCGATTCCTGCTATTTTAAAATTATTTTCGCAAAATATGGTTTTTTCATTTGCCGGAATGAATGAATTATAACGGTGAAATTCCGGATCGTTCGTTCGTTTTGTGGCAACAGGGCGACCACAAGGGTCGCCCCTACGATGTTTCGTGCGATGGCAAAATTTACCGATAACGCTGCCAATACCAATAATTTATCCGTGCAAATCCTAAAATCCTGTAAATCCTGATTCAGACAATTGTATGTGCAGAAATGCTATACAAAACGCACAAATGGTTTATTTCGAATTTTGGCAATTGAAGCGATGTTGTAGATGGATGATTAGATAAGGTCAAATTTGCATTGGTTCAAAATTTTGAACCCGTACGGTGATGGGATCGGTTATGCGATGAGTGGGATGAAATCCGAAACTAAATTTAACGATATTAAAGTGCTATTTTTCAAATAATGCCGTTATATTTGTTTAAATATATAAATTATGCTGACCAAAGAAAAAGTATTAACATCTGTACAATCATTGCCGGAACATTTCTCTATTGACGATTTAATGGAAAAATTGATTATTATTGAGAAAATAGAAACAGGAATTGAACAGCTCAGCAAAGGTCAGGTGTATTCACAGGAAGAAGTGAAAGAAAAGGTTCAATTATGGCGAAAGTGAACTGGACTTTTCAAGCTATGAAAGATCTTAGCGATATTGATAATTACTTGTCTGAGAAATCTAAAAAATACGCTGAGTTTGTTACAGATGAAATTTTAAAATTGGTGAGCTTCTGCAGCAATTTCCAAATGCGGGAAGGGTCGTTCCAGAAACAAACATTGCAAGTATTCGTGAAATCGTTATACACAGGTATCGCGTAATTTATCACCTTGCTGGTGCCCAAGATTATGTCAGCATTTTGACAATTCGACATAGTGCGCAACCATTTTTATTTATTTCTTAGTGCCGAATCCAATTTTTTTTGATGGTTTTTGTCCTGATAGCCGTGTTTGGGATTGAACGTATTTCATCGTGGTTTTACGCGATGATGGTTCAAGATTTTGATCCCGTAAAGTGTGCGTGGTGTTTTCAAGTGTGTGAAATTTCGAATCATTCGTGCATTTTGTACCGACAGTGCGACCACAAGGGTCGCCCCTACGATTTCCCCTTGTGATTAACGGATCGGCTACGTGATAAACAATCCGTGAAAATCTAAAAATCCTGTAAATCCTGATCCAGACAGTTGAGTGCGCAGAAACGCTGTACAAAACGCACAAATGGTTTATTTCGGATTTTGGACAAAGATTCGCTTTTGCTACATATTCTATTTATTCCCAAAAAAAGGGAAATCGCAGAGCATAGCATTGCCAATCTGCGATTTCCTTTTTTCACCAACGTAACTAAACAGATCAATTTACCATTTCAATGTCATTTGCGCGGTAATCCAGTTGAATTTATAGCCGGTGCCATTAACGGAGGCGACGTTGCTGGTCTGGTATTTAAGCGATGTTTCGAAATTTTTCACACGGTATCCAATTTCCGACTGAAAGCGGAAAGCCGGTTCCCAGTTTAATTTTTCAATCTGTTGCATGCCGGCTGCAGCCTGTACCATCAGGTAAAAACGCGACGTACCTGGCAAAGCTGTGCTATAGTCCGCAAAAATCTCGGTATTAATGTACTTTTTCGGTGAAAAGTAATTTTTAATCTCATTGTTTGAAAAATGTAGTGCGGACAAATTTAGGCCCGTTTTGATGGTAGGTTCTGTCCGGAAAAGGTGATAAACAGAACCAAAGAACTGGTATTTTTTATTGCCGTCTGATATGAAGCCTAAGCCTCCTTGTGAATAAAATCCTGTTTTACCGCTCAACATCAAATGCGTCACATATCCTGCGTTTTTCACTCTGATGTTTTTGGTCAAAAGTGATGCAGTAAAATTTAATATTTCTGAACTATAGTAAATTCCAACCATTTTGCGGTCATTGGGTTTGTATTCTAGAGTTTGTTTTCCCATGATTCCTGTGATTGCATTTGAATTGTTGGGCTTAATGACTTGCAGTGTGATATTGGTAGTTCCGGTCCAGGCTTTACTCCATCTTTCATTGATGTTGACCAAAGCTGATTTTACATTGGTTTTTTCTTTTTCTGCTGAACTGATGTCATAATTTCCTATTTGCAGTCGAAATCTGTAGGATTTACTTTCCTTTTGTTGCCACCAGACTGAGTTTTCGGTCCTTGTATTCCCTGCAACATCCTTGAAGTACACATATTCGGTTCCGGCATTATTTTGTTGATAGGCTTTTAGTTTCTGCTTGTATGCATTGTATTCATTTTCAGAAAAAAGTCCTTGAGATTGATTCATCGTATTAGCCGAACGCTGCACTTCTTTTTTACCAAGCAGTACTTCTGAGTATTCCTGAATGTAGTATTTGTCCGGATAGGCTTGTACCAGATTCTGGTAGAAATCCAAACCTTGCCTGTAATTTCCTGAGGTTGTATATAAGCGCGCCTTTAATACCAGCTGTTGGGCGGGTGTAAGCAATGTTTGTTGCGCATTGAGAAAGTGGCTGGCTTGTTTGGTTTGAATATTCCATAACATGGCGTTAAAATAATTGACTACCGTATTTGGATTGCTCTTGTCTTGTTCCCAGGCTTTCTTCGCAAATCCAAGCGCTTTGCGGGGCTTGTGGTTCATGAAAAGTGCGTACGAAAGGTTGATCTGCGCTATGGTCGTTTCATATTGTAAAGGCAACAGTATTTTATAAGTCTTTGCGGCTTCGCCAAATTTTTTGCCTTGCAACAAAAGATCACCCTTGAACAGCAAAATGGGTGCATCATCAGGGCGGAAAGCCAATATACTGTCGAGCATTTCAGCTGCTGCGAGGTAATTTTCAGATTTTCGTAGCGAAGCTGCTTTCTGGATAAATTCCTCTCTTTTTTCGGGAGAAAGGGTCGATTTGTCCTGGCTTTGCGCAAACAATACTTGAAAACAAAGAAAAAGAGTAGCTAAGCACCTATTGTTGGAAATTTTCATTGTGTTGTTTTTATTTAGAAGTTTCGGGAATAATTGCCGTTGCCATAAATTGGTCAAGACCGGTACTTTTTACCCACTTTTCGACTACCGATTTTTTTTGATAAACCAGTACTAAGTTCTTAGATGCTTTTTGCAAAATATAGTTCGAGTGAATGACTTCATTTATTCCGCTCAAATCGCATTCCACTACTTTTTGTACATCCAGGTATATCCTGTTTGTCTTTTTAGTCAGCGTTTTCATGACCTGTTCCCGCAAAAGCGCGGCGTCTGCTGCACATAGGTTGTTCATACTGATGATCTGTGTGTTTTCCTGCTTATCCTTGATATTCCTGGACCTTATTGATGTTTGACTCATAAGAAATTTCATTTTGAAAATAATAAATTAAAATGGAGGCGATGATCAGACTGTAAAATGCAGCACCGGTTGCTGCAATTATGATTCCCCAGCTTGTATTGAATTGCGGCCATCCAATAAGTCTGCCTGCCATTATTCCCACAAAGAGGAACACATTCACTAGCCAGAATCTTTTTCTTGCAGGGTTTTTATCAGGTACCGCATCTGACAGGTCCGGCAATGATATGATGTAGCGATGTATTGCCAGCAATCCCCCGATGCTGAAAATCAGTTGCAACAGAAAGTAAATCCTCAGGCCAGAATCAAGCAGATTTCGGCTCAATAAAGGAATATGACGCACAAAAAAGCCATCAGCATGCGTAAATCCATCCCAGCATACGTGAGAAAACATCCCAATAAGTACTGAAATGAGCACGCTCAGAATTGATCTGAGGTGATGTGCTTTTGTCGCCGGTTCATTGTTGAGCTCGAATTTGCAGGCATAACAATCGGGTAGATTCGAAAGGAGCATATTTCTGATCAGCAGCTTATACAAAGTGTATAAAACAAAGGAAAGCGGCAAATAATACAGCATCAGATCGTGGAACCTGTGTTCGGCATGTGGCATTTCCCTTAGATACAGGACAAAGCCGGCATCGGGGATCATACTACCGGCTACCAGACCGGCTGGCGTCAGGTATTTATTGTATTTGAACAGCGGAACGACGATGGCCGGATGTGATAGTGTAAAAGGCATTTGAACTGAGTTTTTTTAATTAGTGATGGCTACGCTGCCAGCTGGTATTTTTCGGTAAGCGCAGCTATCTCTTTTAGGTTTACATTTGATTTCAACAAATAATCGTAGGAACCGTTTCGGATCGCACTGACAGCTACAGTCAGATCTTCGTGAGCTGTGCAAAATACCACTCCAATCTCAGGGAAATAGTTTTTGACGTTGCGAAGTACTTCGATGCCGTCCATGTCTTCCATTTGATGATCCAGGAACACCAGACTGGGATTCAGGTGCAGGTTGTCGATGCAATCCTGTCCGTTGTTGTAAACAATAATGTTGGTGAATCCGAGTTCACGAAGCATCTGTTGGAGCATAGCTGCCCAAAATGGATCGTCGTCTACGATGAATGTTCTGTTGTTTCTTAAATTAAGCATAATGATTTAGTTTGATTGGATTAAGTCTAATGTTGTGCCAAATCATAAGGTTTTGTATTTCAATTATTTAAAGAATTGGTTTCTTTAAAATTATTCCAATCTATGGATTTAATTTCCATAATATGGAAAAGTAAAATCTGGTTTTAAATATTGTATTCCACGAAAATTGCGCCTGCAACTGCATTTTAACCCTGACTAATTCAATTTTACATTGGATGTCTGAATTATTTTCGATACAGGAAAACCTTGCAGTAGATTTTTCGTATACCCACAAAAATACATTTCATGAACTTACCAAACGGCGCTACAAATTTGTTGAAACTGGAAAGTGCGATGTCAATCATGAAGGCAGCTGCACAACCACAAAGAGTAACAATTATCAATTTACTGATGGAAAATGGTGCATTGACCGTGCAGGATATGATGAAATTGATGAAACAACAAAACACAGAATTGTTGGACAGGCATCTTGAAGTTTTAATGAAAATCAGATTTCTGGAATGTCAGCAGCAAAATAATGCGTTATCCTATCAAATAGTGCCATCCAAAATAGGAGCGATACAGCTTTTTATGTCGACGCTCGATTAAACCACAAATTTGAGTTTGATTTACTACTATTTTATTTTTTTTTCTAGTATTCGATTTTTTGGTATGGTTTTTATTTATCATATGTGGTGAATCAAGTTGTCATAAGGAAAATAAATACATTAATTTTATTAACAATATATATTTATATGAATACGAAAGTTTTATTAGCAGTGTTATCGCTTGCTGTAGCCGGTTATTTTGGTTATCAATACATGCAACCGGCAAAGGTTACTTTGTCAAATAAGGTGTATGATGATTCAAAACTGGCAAAATTGCGTGCAGGAATGCCTTTGTATGACAACATGTGCGGAAAATGGACAGGCTTGAACAAAACAGTTGAAATCAAGGATGGAAAATTCATTGAGACGGTCAACGGAAAGACCACAGAGTATGATTTCGCTGTCTTTGAACACCTGCCGGCTGCATGCTTTCCTGAGACTACTTCAGGGGATGCGATTGGATTTACCATTAAAAGTGGAAAGAAAGTAAGGTGTTTCGGAATTCGAAATTTACAGAGTCATGAGTTTGCTTATGTGGAAGTTACTTCGGGAGAGGATGTGATGGAATCTTTTACAAAATAAAAAAAAATGCTGTACAATCCGTGCAGCATTTTTTTTTGCCATTATTTAAAATTACTTCTACTTTTTTAGTCAATTTTATAATGCAGACCTACTTGGGGATTAAAAGGTTAAAAAAATACTAAATGATGTGAGCGCGCGGCAAAAATCTCTATTTTTACAAAAAAATAATCATGAAAGAACAAGAGTTAGCGCGCTTGTATTACCGTGAAATTGAAAAAATCGTTGACGATGCTGAAGTGAGTCTTGATGACAAAATTGAAGCCCTGTATTTTTTCCTTCACAAACTGTTTTTTGATATCACTCAATCTGAGCGTGTACATTTCACTACGCTTTTTGCCCGTATCGCCTTTTCCTCCCACAAATACCAGATAGATAAAGATATTCAATTTTATACTTTCTTGTTTCGGAAGTCGGCACTTACCGGCCGTAAAAGAAATCAGCAGATTCGGGAGAAAGATTTTTTGCTGGGTATTATAGTATGTTGCGAAACTATTCGTTCATTTTATGGTTTTTCAGCTCCCGAATCACTCTCATCTCTGATGCCGGAGAAAGAATTCTATCCGGTCAAACCTTTAGAAATAAAAGAGCGCTTTACGAAAATTAGGGTTTTGGCCGTTGAGGATGTTCCGGAAAAGGAAATCTTGCTGGCAAAAGCAGAGGATTATCCGGAGCGCATCCTTGAGATCAAATACAATGACCGGCGGAATGAGAATTTTATGCCCTCGATAATCGCCATCAGAAAAGTTATTGGCTTTCCCGTGATGTTGAATCTGATTGATGTGATTGTGGAAAAAGATGATGTGCTGACCCCGCGAGCTTTTGTAGTGGAGCCGGACTATCTGATGGATGTTACGGCAGTCGCCGAGTGTTTTAAAGAAAACAATGCTACTGAGCCGCTATCTTTTCTGCTGAATCGTTTTCTGCCCAAAGAAACTTCTGTCCATATCCTGATGGGAAATATCGCCAATTTTTTTCTCGATGAATTGATGGTTGATCCTACGCTTACTTTTGATTCTATTTTCTCCAAATGTTTTGCACTGAGTCCGTTTACTTTTGCCTTGATGAGTGATGTTGAAATTCGCGATGTAAGGGAAAAAGCGCGACTGCATTTTTTTAATATCCGAAAAGTAATCCTCGAGCAATTTGAAACGGAGGACTTAAATCGTCGAAATTGTTTTCTCGAGCCTTCATTTTATTCTGAGACTTACGGATTGCAGGGGCGACTCGATGTACTTCACTTGCACCCCTCCGACCCAAAGAAAACTGCAATTGTCGAACTTAAAAGTGGTAAGCCATTCAAGCCCAATGGTTATCAGGTCAGCCATAGCCATTATACGCAGACACTTTTGTACGATTTAATGATCAAGTCAGCTTATGGTGAAGAAACCGTACCACAAAACTTTATCCTCTACTCGCAAATGGACAACAATACACTCCGATTTGCACCTGCGGTAAAAGCACAGCAATATGAAGCCCTAAATCAACGCAATCAACTAATTGCTCTGGAGCATGCGGTTTTTTTTGGCAGGCCCACCCGGATTGAAGAGGCAGCACAACCCTTGGAAAATGGGGCGATCTATAAAAAACTTAAAGCGTCTTCGTTTCAAAACAGCGGCTTTTTTGCCAGAGATGTGGAATTGTTTGAACGAGTATATCAGCAAATGAATGAAATGGAAAAGGCCTATTTTCAAGCATTTTCCTCGATGATCGCCACTGAGCACCGATTGGCAAAAACGGGAATACAAGGGGTTGAGAACGCAAATGGAGTTGCCTCATTATGGCTGAATTCGACTGACGAAAAAGATGAGAATTTTCAGGTCTTGAAGGGTTTGACGATAGAGGAGAATCATACCATGGAAGAAGACCCGATTATTGTTTTCAACAGGACAGGTAGCACCAATGCCCTGGCGAATTTCAGGGCTGGTGATGTTGCTGTATTAAGCGCGGGGCTTCTTGGAACTGAAACGGAAACGACCATCGCAGCATCGTCGGTATTGCACAACCAGGTTTTTAAAGGTACTATTTTACAAGTTAGTCCCGATAAAATATGGTTCAGGCTTCGGGCACGACAATTTAATCAGCGAGTTTTTGATTCCAATCCCTTTTGGAATATTGAGCCGGATATGTACGATAGCAGTTTTTTGGCGATGTATAAAGGTCTTTTTGCACTAATGTCAGCTCCTGTTGAAAAAAGGAACACCTTGCTATCTGTTGGTCCACCAGCGATGCGTCTGTTTCCTCTTGAACATCAGCAAGCGCTGGAAATGATGACTGAAGAGCAACAGCGCATATTTCAGAAAATGATATCTTGCAAAGATTACTTTTTGCTCTGGGGACCACCGGGCACCGGTAAAACCAGTGTAATGCTTCGGTATCTGGCTAAATATATGCTCGAAGAAACGAAGGAAAATGTCCTTTTCCTGGCTTATACCAATAGGGCAGTCGATGAGATTTGTGAAGCGATTGAGGCAAATGGCGCTGCATATAGAGATGCTTACCTCAGAATTGGATCAAGATATGCCACACATCCTAATTTTCACGATAATCTTTTGGAGAAAAGGATGGAAAACATTAAAAGCAGAACAGCACTTAAGGAATTAATCGAAAGTAAAAGAGTATTTGTGGCAACGGTAGCTTCGATGCACACTAAGCCCGAATTGCTTAAACTTAAGCAGTTTGACACCGTGGTCGTCGATGAGGCATCCCAAATCCTCGAACCTCAGATATTGGGATTGTTATCCAAAATGCCGAGGTTTATTTTAATTGGTGACCATCGCCAATTACCGGCAGTAGTCACACAGCCTATTGATCAATCGAAAGTGGATCACCCTTTATTGTTGGAAATTGGCCTGAATAATTTGCGGAATTCTTTCTTTGAACGTTTATATTTGCGCTGTTGCGCAAACAATTGGCATTGGGCCTTTGATCAGCTGAGTAGACAGGGCAGGATGCATCAGGAAATTGTGGACTTTCCCAGTCGTCACTTTTATGAGCAAAATCTGCATATTTTGCCTACTGGGTGGAACGCCGGACAAACAGCGTTGCTGGGCTATCAACTGCCGAACAACTGCACTGTACTGGAGAAAGCACTTGCGGAAAGAAGAAAGATGTTTATCCCGACACCCAAAGATTTTTCTTCGGGTAATGGAAAAGTAAATGTACATGAAGCAGAAAAAGTTGTAGAAATAATTGAGGCCTATCAGCGGATTTATCAAGCCTCAGGTCTTGAAATGCACGCGGGCTCTTTAGGAGTGATTACACCGTTTCGCGCGCAGATCGCGCAGATATTGCATGTCATGCAGGAAAAAGGCATTGATAATTCTATGATTACCGTCGATACTGTGGAGAGATACCAAGGTGGTGCGAGAGATATCATCCTGATTTCACTTTGTACCAATTCAGCCCGACAATTACAGCAGATGATATCACTTTCAAATGATGGAACTGACAGAAAATTGAATGTGGCACTTACCCGTGCCAGAAAACACTTGGTGGTGCTCGGAAATGAGCCTATACTTAGTGAAACACCCATTTACAATGCACTGATTAATTGGTTAAAGCCATAGTGCAGCAACAATAAAACCCTAGAAAATTAGTTTTTAGATCATGCGAATATTATTCATCTTTTCCCTTTTGATTTTTCAGTTAAAAGCCATTGCTCAAAAATATGAACCGGCGGATACAGAGGCAGCCTATAAAGCGCAATACGAAGAGCGTATCAAAAAGGAGCGCTTGTTTGGGAGATATATACCCAAAGATCTGAACGATGCCTTCGCGCAATTGGATATTTTGATAGAAGAGCAAGACAGAAAAACTTTCAAATCGATGTCAGAAGAAGATGCCACACATAAACTCTATTTCAGTTTTCACCGTTGGATCATCAACAATTGGGCATTTGACGGGGGATCCCGGTTTTCACATTATTTGAAAGGAATTGGACTTTCTCATCCCGATGATATGGCGACATTTGTGATGATTACTTACCATAGAAAATTGAATCAAAAAGACCTGGATGTAAAAGGTATTGCCGGCGCGTTGAAGGATGAACGGATGAAAACCTACAAGAAGTATCAGCAAAAAGGTAAAGTGATCGACAGCTTTGTCGTAAAAAAGAAACGAGAATAGTGGTTCCTACAAAGCACTTTCTCGTTTCCTTTTATATTTACTCAAATGAAATTTCCTCAGTTAGCTGCCGTTAAAAAACGAGGTGCAGCTTTGAGTTCTTTTACTCCAGGAGAATAGAGGTAAAATCCTTCTCCTGATTTAACTCCCTTTTTCCCAGCCATCACCATATTGACCAACAGTGGACACGGTGCATATTTTGGATTTCCAAATCCATCCTGTAACACGCGCATGATGGCCAGACAGACATCTAATCCAATGAAGTCAGCCAATTGCAATGGACCCATCGGATGTGCCATTCCCAGTTTCATCACCGTATCAATTTCATACACACCGGCAACGCCTTCATACAAGGAACAGATCGCTTCGTTGATCATTGGCATCAGTATTCTATTGGCGACAAAACCCGGATAGTCATTTACCTCGACAGGGATTTTTCCAAGATTGGTCGACAATTCCATTACCAATCTTGTAGTTTCGTCATTGGTTGCGTACGCTCTGATCACTTCGACTAATTTCATGACCGGTACCGGATTCATAAAGTGCATACCGATTACTTTCTCAGGCCGATTGGTCACCGCCGCAATCTTGGTGATTGAGATCGATGAAGTATTGGTGGCCAGAATCGCATTATCGGGAGCATGTGCATCCATTTGCTGAAATATTTTCAACTTGAGATCCACGTTTTCTGTTGCCGCTTCAACTACTAATTCTGCATTTTTGATGCCGTCTTCAATACTGGTGTTGGTGCGAATATTGGAAAGGGTACTGGCTTTTTCTACTTCTGTAATTTGCTCCTTCTTGACCATTCTATCCAGGTTGGAACTAATGGTTTTCAAGGCATTTTCCAATGCGACCGGAGAAATATCTATAAGTTGTACAGAAAACCCTTTCATTGCAAAAACATGGGCAATTCCATTTCCCATCGTTCCAGCACCGATAACTGATATATTTTGCATTTATTTTGTTTTAATTTTATAAAATAATTTATTAGACGAAATAGGTAGAAGCTCTTTTGCAATTTTTGCTCAGTTTATGGACTTGCTCGAATTGCTAATGTATTTACACCTAGGGTTGGTTCATATTCTAATTAGTTTATTTTCTATGACTTCTCCCAATTCAGGAATTGTCATTTCAGATGTTACTAATATTTTCTGTTTGTTTCTATTGTTGTCATTTTGCAGGTAATTTGTGATTTTATCTGGTTTAGTATTAAAAACAGATTGAACTACAATTAAGAATGGAGAAAGATCTCTTGTTAGTGTACCTCTACCTTCTTGTTTTTCAAGCACTAATATTTCATTAAGCTCCGGTAAATTTAATCCGATAGCTTCAATGAATCCACTAATATTTTGAGCCAACCTTCTTCTGTCTGATGGTAAATCTTCTGGTTTCCAGTGATTAAGTATCATTGAAAGTAATTGGTTTACCTTTTTTACTTCTTTATTTTCTTTTGCTAATTCTCTTATTTTACTAAGTTCTTCAACACCACTAATAGTAACTTCTGCGTGTTCTAAAGCTGCCTTTACTTGATAGGCAATCCGTTCTTTTGCCCAATTAATTTTATCTGATTTGTATATTAAATCGTGGGTAGCTATTGACCAAGCGTGTTGCAGAAATGTCTTTATCTGAATTTCAAAAATTATTTCATACAAATCAGGAGCAAGTTCGCCAGTATCAAAATCTTTTAGAGATACATAAAGTCTTAAATCATCAAATGGAAAAGAAAAAGAATCTTTATGTGTGAAATTTCTTGATTGCGGTCTCTTAAATCTGATATTAAATTGTTTTGAAATAAAACTTTCTGCCAAGGAAACTTCACTAAGGTTTTTCACAACAATTGTTGATGCAAATAAGTCTTCGAACATTTCTGTTTTATCGAACCTTCCCATTTCGACTTTCATCGCAAAACTTTCAATCTGCTTAATTCTGCTTTCGTAGTGCCAACGATAATTTTTATTAGACATTACAACTTCATCAACCTTACCCTTTATAATCTTAAAGTACGGTAGATTTGTATTGTAAAGTTCTTGAATCGATTGAACTATTTTCATAATTAAATAGAATTACTCAAGGCTAACAATCTTTCTTTTCTTTGTGGTAAATCAGTTACTGCTCCTTTTGAATTGTTAGAATAATTTAAAACGTCCTCTTCGACAACCTCCACAGCATCCTGCATTACTTTTACTTTAGTAACTTTTTCCATAAACGTATCATATGCATTAGCAAAGTCAACAGGGTTTTGAGGATTATTTAGATGAATGTAAGCCCACAATGTATAATAGTTATTATTAGAACCAGAAGCATATTTTGTAATTGCACCATTATGAGTATCTGCGGCTAAAATAAATTCCTTTATTTCGTTGAGCCTTTTTGTGAAATCTTCAAGGTTAAAATCGCCTGATTCTTGAAGTTCTTCTATTTCATCATATTTTGCATAAACTTCATCAATGTAGCCTTGGTCAAAACCGACAATTTTATTTTCAAGTACAATCATTATTAACTCCGAAATGAATTGAACATTTTTCATTCTTTTGTCTCGACCTCTTGTACTTAATTTATAATCCCACCAAAAATCAACGTCTGATTCTTCTTCAACAAAACTTATAAACCAACCGTTATACCTTGCGTGTCTAAGTTCTTGTGGCAAAAGGTTTCTCGCATTTCTATTTACTCTGTCAAACACTTCCTCTATGTTTTTACCATCAATAGAATCAATAAAATCTACAACTAAAGTGTAGTCCCAAAACCTTCTTTTATAATCAGGAGTTAAGTCCTTAAATTTTTTACCATTTAAATTTACATCTCCAAAGTCAGATGCAATTGATATTTTACTTTCAAAAAACGATAATATTGTTTCCAATCTTTGTTTTCCGTCAACAACGTGATATTTAGTATATCCTTGGTCATTAACAGTTCTATGTATGAATATAGGTGGTGCTGGATAATTACGGAAAATTGTATCTAAAAAGAATTTTCTATCCTTTGCACTCCAAACGCTTTTTCTTTGATAAGGTGGTTCTAAATCAAGTTGGTTGTTACGATACAAATCTAAAAACCAGGTTATCTGTTGTGTTGTTGGTTGTCTTCTCATTATTAAGTACTATTTATTTCTATTTAACCTCCTCGCTGAAAGCTTCTTCCAAATACTATCTGCAAGTTTTATTTCTTTATCCGTAAAGCCATATCCGTTTTTCAGAATTTGCTTATTAGTAATTTTTAAAATTTCGTCAATACTTTTTTTCTCTCGCATCATTTTGTCTATGGTGGCAATTAAATCAGTATTTTCAGTTTGATAGGGGAGCAGTATTTTTTCTGCTTCGCTTGGCATCAATTCCAAAACACCACCGCCATAACTACGACCAACAATTTCAGAAAAAGCCAATGATAATGAATTGTAAAAACTGGCTATGAAAGCATTTTTGTCCGTGTCTTTTTTCATAAATACACGGTGCATTGTGTCGGTAGTATATGCCTTTGCTTCGTTTAAGATTAAACGAGGGTAGAGATTGTTTCTACGGATAAACAACGCATCAGAAAGTTTGATGGAAGGAATCACAAACCAATCATCACGAATGCCTGTTTTGTAGCCTTTGTTTACTCCCATTGATTCACCCAAACGAATGTATGAGTTAGCTCCTTTGTGTCCGTTGATTTTCTCTTTGGCTGGAAATACCAATAAATGTGCTTTGGCTTTGGTTTGCCTGTTTAGTTTCCAGTCCTTTTCCGTGAAAATTACGCTATTGACCTGTACACTTCTGCCAACCATTGGTTTTGCGTATTCTTTCAGGTCGTAAGCTTCAACTACTGGCAAAGGAACGGTGAAGTAATCATTTGCACCTGTGGTAATGCCTACTTCTACACTGGCATAATTACTAATTGTCGGAACTTTTCGTTTTTTGGCAATCTGTTCCAAAAAGTCAATCTCTTCTTGCTCTAAAAAGTAATAAGTCCATTTATTTGACTTAAAATCTATCTTTTTGGTTGGGCTTTTCAGGATGTTTACATCAAGCTTTTCAAGGTCTGAAGCGTCTCTTAATTCAAGGTGTTCGATCAAATGTGAATCACTTCCGTTTTTTTCGCAAAGTAGTAAAACCACTTCTTGCTGAATGTCAGGAAAAACCAACTTCTCAAAAGAAATGATGTTGATTTTGTTATAGAAGTGTGCTAAAAATTCTCGTAATTGTTGAGCATAAGAAACTTGCAACAATTCCGCAGGAATTACAAAACCAATCTTTCCTTTTTCTTTGAGCAACAAACTTGAACCAACCACAAAAGAAACCCAAGCATTGGTCAATTTTGAATATTTTAGTTTAGCACGATTGAAAACTTTGATGGCTTCATTTTGCTGTTCTTCCTGAAAATATTGATAGCGAATGTAAGGCGGATTGCCAACTACCAAATCAAATCTCTGTGTGGTTTCATTGCAATACAAATGAAAATCTGTATTGATTACATTCTTGTTGTTGAGTTTGATTTTATCAGCTTTTTCTGCTTCCACATCATCAAATTCAATGGCTGTTACTGATTTGAATTTATGGTTGTTCTCTTTCAATTGTTCGAGAAAAACTCCATCACCACAACTTGGTTCTAAAATTTCATAGTCTGAACTTCCATTGATGCCCCATTTCAAAATGAATGCAGCAATTGGCTCGGGTGTGTAAAATCCACCTCTCAATTTCTCGGCTGTTGCGTTTTTAATTAGCTTCATACAATTCTTTGATTAATGGGATTAATGAATCTTCACTACCTAAATCGTATAGTTTAGCTAATAGCGTTTCTAGGTTGGCTTTTTCTCTTACAAATTGTCCTTGCAGTGGAGTTAAAGTCCTTTTATTTCCTGCGTTTGCATCTATTTTGTCACAAATGCTGATTAATTCTTTTTGAGTTTCAACGATTTTGTCGTGAAGTGTTTTTTGTTTAGCATCTGAAAAATCAATTTTTCTGATTGGTAGGTTTTTCAAAACCTTTGTTCCTCTTGCTATGTAACCACCTCTGAAAACTTCGCCATACAAAGCACTAAACCATTCCAAATATTTTGAGTTGAGAATGGCTTGAATGTAGTAAATGGAATAATCGGAAATTGTTGGAATTGCAACTACACAATAACCCGCTGTTCCACCTGACGAAATCAAAGTTCCGTGAACATCAATTGCGTATTTATCGCCAACAGAGAGAACACCAACAATAATTTTTGAAGGAAGTCCACAACTATCCAAACTTTGATGTCTGCCGTATCTGTGCCATTCATTTTTTGTTTTGGGCTCTGGTTTTATATCTCGTTTCGGATTATTTAAAATGGCTTTATACTTTTGTAAATAGTCATAAGCCAAAGGAAATTTCTTTTGAATTGTTGTTAGAGGAATAATGTCAACTCCTGTTTTTGTTGTCAAGTAAGGATAAATTACCCTTGCATTCGGTTTGAAAGTTCTATAAGTGTATAAATTATCTTCGCCTGATGAAGTTTGAAAATAGGGTTTTGTTATTTCTTTCTCAATCTTATAATCAACGCCTTTTTTCGTGAAATAGAAGTGCTTCTTATCCTCTTTAGTTGGTGTAAAAATGTAAACTTCATTTGCACTGGTCTGAATACCATTGAAAATATTGTCACTTCCAACCAAATCACTAAGTTTTACACTTTGAGAAACGATTTTATTGTAAGTGTTTGTCAATTCGGGTGGAACTAAAACCCAAACTTCACTATCCAATTCATCTGTTTTCTTTGAACCGTATTTTGCAGCCTCTGGCTCTCTAACTTTCCAACTTTTCAGGCTTCTTACTTCCGCATATTGGAAGGTCTTTTGCGGTTTCTTATTCAGAATTAGCAAACAGGTGTAGGTTGTTTTATCTGCAAAAACCTGATTTGCACCAAATGAAACAATGGAATGTAAATACTCTTTGTCTGTGAGTAATTCACGAAGTTTTTTACCTGCTCCAACTTTTGTAAACTTGCTCGGAACGATATATCCCAAAATTCCATCATCAGCCAACAAATTGATTCCTTGTTCTAGGAAAAGGAAATATTTGTCAAACTGCTTGTAAGCAGAATTGAAATTTGTTTTATAAAGCGGTAATTCAAGCGGAGTAATGTTTTTCATATCCTCCGACTTCATATATGGCGGATTGCCTACAATGACATCAAAGCGAAGTTTTGAAAAATCAAACGGATTGATAATTACCTGATCTTTCTTGTTGGTTACTTGTTTCGGATTCAACAAACTGTTTCCGAAAAAGATGTTTTCAGAAAGGTCGGGTAAAACAGGTTTTGTTTTGTTAGTTGAATTTACATCTTCACCCTCAAGTAATTTGAGAAGCAAACCAAATTTGGCTGCTTCAACGGCATTATAATCTTTATCAACTCCGTAAATACAATTCAATAAAAGTTGTCGCTTAATTTCAAACGGCAGTTTGTAGGTATTGATATTCGATTGAATAAGCTTGGTTTTATCTTTCTTCAGGTAGTAGTCAATCAAAATATCATTGAGCAACTGGAAAAGCTCTAATAAAAACGCACCTGAACCGCACGAAATATCAGCGAATTTCAGTTTAAGTATTTCCTTATCCGTTTTTCCTTCGCATTTTTTCAAAACGGTATTTCGTAAAATATCTCTGATGATAAATGTTGGTGTAGTGATTATATCACGGTCAACATTTTCAGGTTTTTTTACTAAAACAACAGCACCGCTTTGTAAAGTCAATTTTTCTGAAAGGAAGATTTCATAAATGCTTCCTAGCACATCAGAAGAAAAAACACTGAATGAATAGGGGCTTTCAGGATAATACAATTGTTTGATAATTGCCCAAAATACGGAACTGATATTTTCTACAATCTTATCTTTTAACAATTGGTCAAAAAGTCCTGAATTATAGCGTTTGTCGGCTTGTTCAAACTTTTTGATTAAGGCACTGAAATCATTTGTATTGGCAAATTTCAAAAGGGTTTGATAATCCTCTAAATTTCTGTCCTCACAAACACGAAGAAAAATAATTCGGTTGATGTAGCTTTGAACAATATCATTAAGTTGTTGCTCATCAATTTTTGGTTCGTGTTTGTAAATTTCAGCACCAAGAACTTTTCTCCATTCGTTTATTTGGTTTAGAAATAAATTGTCAATCGAGTATTGATTGATTTTACTTTCAATTTCTTTCCATTCCGTTTCAAATGCCCCTGAATAAACTGATTCTTTTCCAAGAAGCTTTTTGATTTCTTCAAACTTGCTTTCGTATTCAGTGTAATGGTATTTTTTTACAAGTGCTCTTTGAAAGTTATCATCTTTCTCAACCTTCACAGAAGTGTCATAAATTATTAAGTATTCAAAGTTTGAAAGAACGGAAACTTTCAACTTGGCTGTAAATCCGTATCGTCTTACTTGTTTTGCAGTGTCGTTGTTTGACTCAATAGAAACACAAGGTTTCTTTGCTTCCAAAAAATATTTTCTTTCAGAAAAAAGTCGGAAAGTGTAATCAGGTTTTTTTGAGTGTTCAGAAGCATTTGCTTTTAATGCTTCTTCCAAAATTACTTCTCGTTCGTTGGTCGGTTTACCTGCATTGTTTTTAATGTCCCAACCTAACAACTCGAAAAACGGATCCAAGAAATCACTGCGGAGCATTGTTTCATTATATTTATTGCTTAGATAATGATCTATGTCTGATTGATATTTTTTTATGAGTTGTTGTATGTCCTCGAAAGCGACGGCTAACGAATCAAAATAGGCCATTCCATTATCCCATCGCTTCAAAGTTTCTTTTTTACCTAATAATTCTGCTACATCAAATACTGCCGGGCCATGCATTGATCCACATAATGCTAAGCGCCAGATCGGCAGTACTTCACCGGGTTTTAAGTTCTCATCGCTTAGGTAAGTTTTTACGCAAGTTTCGACATTTGCAGATTCAAAATTATCCAGAGCAGCGACTAATTCAAGCATTTTCTCAAATCTCGGTCTGTTTTCAGGCTTCCAGCTTTTTTTAATTTTTTCGTTGTCGTACTCGGCAATATCCTGAAAGAAATAAGCACCATTTTGCCAGAATTCCGGCAATAAAGTTACTCGTTCTTTCATCAATCCACAGAATTTTTGCAAATAGCTTTCATCCAGTTTAGCAACATTTTTTTCGATTAGCGGTCGAACTAATTTTGCCAGAGTTGCATTGTCCATCGCCATAATATATTGCTGATTGAACCACTTTGCCTTGTCAAAATTAAATCTCGCACCACCTTTGTGTATTTTATCGAGACTAAATGCTTCCGTAAGTTCTTCCAGATTGAAAATTTCCTGATCGGTACCCGGATTCCAACCCAGCAGTGCGAGAAAATTGTTGACAGCTTGGGGCAAAAAACCAAACTCGTCGAATCCATGAAAAGAATCTGCGGCATTATCGGAATGCCAGCTCAGCGGAAACACCGGAAATCCAAATTTAGCGCCATCTCTTTTACTTAGTTTCCCGTTGCCATCAGGTTTGAGGATCAATGGTAGGTGGGAGAAACTAGGCATCGTATCCGTCCAGCCAAAAAACGAATATAGCAAGACATGGTGTCCGGCGCTGGGCAACCATTCTTCTCCTCTGATGATATGCGTGATTTTCATCAAATGATCATCTACGATATTGGCCAGATGGTAAGTAGGCATGCCATCTGCTTTCATCAGTACCTTGTCGTCGAGGTCATTCGTTGCAATTTTCACTTCACCTCTGATCAAGTCATGTACGTGTACTTCCTGATCTGTAGGAATTTTCATCCTTACGACATACGGTACTCCGTCATCTATCAACTGTTTCGTTTCTGCATCTCCCAGCGTAATGCTGTTTTTCATCAATTTGCGGGTTGCAGGTCCATATTGAAAATTATTGCTTGTCTCCCGCATGGTGGCCAGTTCTTCAGGAGTATCAAAAGCGGTATATGCATGTCCATTTTTCAATAGAATTTGCACATGTTCCTCGTATAAGGCCTTTCGTTCGCTTTGTCTGTAGGGTCCATAATCGCCTCCGATACCAGGACCTTCGGTGGGCATTATACCCAACCAACGCAGGGCATTCACAACATACTCCTCAGCACCGGGAACAAATCGGGTCTGGTCGGTATCTTCCACTCTTAATATAAAAGTGCCACCATTTTTCTTGGCCAGCAAATAATTGAATAAGGCAGTGCGGACACCACCGATATGTAAAGCTCCCGTAGGAGAAGGAGCAAAGCGAACACGCATAGATTTAATTGAAAGTTGAAAATTGAAAATTGAAAATTAAGAATTAAGAATTATGAATTATGAATTATGAATTACGAATTATGAATTATGAATTACGAATTACGAATTACGAATTATGAATTAAGAATTACGAATTACAAATTACAAATTACAAATTACAAATTACAAATTACAAATTACAAATTAC
>JBMOJB010000057.1:0-20399 GCA_049316985.1 Saprospiraceae bacterium
TTATTAATTAATTAAGAATTAAGAATTGAGAATTAAGAATTAAGTCAGCGTGCTGTTTTTCATGCTACCAATTCCAAATAAGATAACTAAATTACTGGAATGCAATCCAATTATCTGCATCTTACAAGCCCTGAAAGGGCGAAAGACCATAGCGATGGGTGCAGCCCATAGTAACTCAATATAAAATTATAAAGCCCTGAAAATGCGTAATATCACTATTGAATTCATTTTGACGTTAACAAAATAGTGAGATCCTATAAAGAGGAAGACAATCTTCTCCTAAGGACATTTTTTGGGACTTATTCACAAACTGTTCCGAACGTAGTTAAGTTCGTAACCTGCCAAAGGCAGGCAGGTTCGTAATTTTAATTCTTAATTCTTAATTCTTAATTCTTATTTCTTAATCCTTAATTCTTAATTCTTAATTCTTAATTCTTATTTCTTAATCCTTAATCCTTAATCCTTAATTCTTAATTCTTAATTCTTAATTCTTAATTATTTGACCAACAGTTATCGGGAAACCATCGTGCTGGCGATTCCAGTTATAATCGGGCAACTGAGCAGTTTGCTCATGAATATCACTGACAATGTAATTGTCGGTCATCTTGGTCCCAACGCGCTTTCTGCGGCCTCCTTTGCGAATAGCTGTTTTTATTTGATTGCAGTCTTTGGTTTTGGTGCTATGAATGCCATTCCTTCTTTGATTGCGGAAGCAAGAGGAGCCGAAAATGAAGAGCATGTCAGACAACATTTATGGGCTGGCCTTAGCAGTGGTTTGATTAATGGCACTGCCATTGGCGTAATCTTGTTTGCCATGTCGTACTGTATGCCTTATATGGGACAGCCTGCAAATGATGTCGAATTAGCGATGCCTTTTTTGCAGCTAATGGCCATTTCCGCTCCTTTTATGATCCTGTTTGCCGCGGCAAAAGGATTTTTTGATGGCATGGAGAAATCCTCTTTAGGCATGATTATTTCAACTTTTGGACTGGCTTTAAATGTTTTCTTAAATATCGGTTTGATATTTGGAAAATTTGGATTACCCGAAATGGGATTTATCGGTTCAGCCTGGTCGACTTTGATCAGTCGTGTTGTGATTTTGATTTTGATGATGCTGTTGATTTTTTTGCATCCCATAGCAAAGCCCTACTTATTTAGCAGATCATTTGACAAGAAATTTCTAATACAAAATCTGCAGCTAGGTGTGCCCATGGGTTTGCAGATTCTATTCGAAGTAGCTGCTTTTTCCGGAGCAGGTATTATGATTGGTTGGCTGCCGGGTGATGATGCAATAATAGGAAGATCGGCACACCAGATTGCTTTGAATATGGTGTCAGCGACTTACATGGTAATGCTGGGATTGTCCGTTGCAGGCAGCATCAAAGTAGGTGAAGCTTTTGGAAGCAGGAATAGTGCTGAAATAATCAGGGCGGGTAAAATCACAATGAATCTTGCATTTGCAGTAATAGCTATTACTGCCACGGGTTTATTTTTCTTCAGCAATTTATTTACCAAAATATATGGCATCGAAGATGAACGGGTTGCGATAGTAACTTCCCGATTGATACAGATTGCCGCAGTTTTTCAGATTTTTGATGGAATCCAATGCATAAGTGCAGGTTTACTGCGAGGAATTCAAGACGTGAAGATTCCTACCTGGATAACTTTTGCTGCTTATTGGGTAATTTGGATTCCGTTAGCTTATTGGATGGGTTTTACGGCTAAAATGGGAGTAGATGGAATCTGGTACGCTGATTTGATTGCATTGGCCTTGGCTGCACTAATGTTGAGTTGGCGCTTTTTCCATCTGGGCAGAATAAAAGTTAGTTAATTAGAAATAAAAAAGGATTGCCTGAGTGGCTGGAATTCATTGTTTTATTTACAAAATTATCCTGGCGAAAACAGGAAAATGATCTGAAGCAAAACGGCCATTCCAGGATGTTGATAATGTGGCATGTTTTAAAACCCTTACTGAGTTTTTTATGAAAATGTAGTCTATCGGTTCATTAGAAGTTTCTTTTGTTCCAAAGCCGTTAAAAGTTCCTGTTGGCCCGAAATGTCGGGAAAGAGACAGTTCTTTGCTGTCGATCAATGTTGTTTGATCAAATTCCTTACATAATGTCGTAATTGGTTCATCTTTTGGTTTGGAATTGAAGTCACCCATCACCATCACAGGTTGCTCTCCGGCAATTTCCGAAACTTTTTGAAGCAATAATTTGGCACTTTCCCGCCTTGCTATTTGGCCGATATGATCAAAATGCGTATTGAATACGAAAAAGGTTTTATCGTAAATTTTATCTTTAAATTTGCCGTAAGTTACAATTCTGGGGCAAGCAGCATCCCAACCTTTTACACCTGAATTTTGTGGGTTTTCAGAAAGCCAAAAAGTGTTTTCAGCTAACACTTCAAATCTTGAAGGGCTGTAAAAAATTGCGCAGAATTCTCCGTTCACGCCGGTTTCCCTTGGCAGTCCGATGTATTTATATGATGATCCGTAGTATTTTTGCAAATCTTTTAACTGATCCGGTTTGGCTTCCTGCACGCCAAAAATATCTGTATCCATAAAGTCAATCACATCATAGACTTTTTGTTTTCTATGCTCCCAGTTATCTAAGGTATCTTTTTCTGCAGTACTTAAGCGAATATTGAATGTCATCATGTTTATCACATTCATTTGCGACAGCAGCAATGAATTGTTTACAGCAAGGAAATATACAAGGAAAAATATCAGCTTTTTGTGCATATTATTTGGTTTTTGACACATTTTCAATTTTCCTGCCTGCCGACAGTCATGCAACTTTCAATTTTCAATTTTCCTGCCTGCCGACAGTCATGCAACTTTCAATTTTCAACTTTCCTGCCTACCGGCAGGCAGGAAAGTTTCAACTTTCAATTTTCAATTTTAATCTATTGCAAATCTTTTTGATTGATACTGAATTCGCCTGCTTTAGTGCCGTCAGACAAGATATACTCCACCAGCAGTTGCCTGGATTTAGCAGCACCATTGACATTGATGCGGGTATAATTTTGTGTTTCAACCATAGTGCCGGGTACTATCAATTTTTTCTCATTTTCATTTATCTTGTAAGTTCCTGCAGTCAAAGAAGAACTGACAATGTCATACAGCGGGTAGGTACCTTGTCGCTCCAAACGCATTACCTTGGAGTTGTGACAATCTCCGGAAATGAAAAGCACACCTTTGATTTTGTTGTCTTTGATAAAACTAAGCAGCTGGTAATACTCAATTGGATAATGGTGAAAAGCATCATAGGGTGTAGCTTCGTTTAATGCTTGCGAACCCATACAAATGAATTTAAATGAAGCATCGCTGTTGATCAATGCATTTTTCAGCCAATCCAATTGCGTTTTACCCAGAAACTCTTTTTCGGGATTTGGCATCCCTGCGATACTATCCGGCAATCTGTCATCAGCGCGGAAATAACGATCATCAGCGAGAAAAAAATCACAATCAGCATGGTGAATTTGTGTGTAAATTCCTTGACCTGATTGACCTGAACTAGCATTAGCCCAATAATTGTCAAAAAGTTCTTTAGAGAATTCTTTGAACCTAAAAGACTTATTGGCATTGTTTGGACCATAGTCATGATCATCCCAGGTTGCAAATTGGGGCATTTTGGCAAGGAATGCTTGCATTTGCGGCAAAGCGCGGGTATGTGAATACCGGTAATTCATTCCCCAGCGTGAACTGTAATCCACTTCACGTGTGTAGGTATTATCACCAAGCCAAATCATCATATCGGAATTTTCCTTAGCCATGGTTTCAAAAATATTCATTTTGTATCCGTAGGGTTTGCTTGGTCGATCATACAGGGAATCATTGACGTAGGCACAAGAACCCGCCAAGAAGCTAAAATCAGGAGCAGACTTCCGCCATTCCCATAGCTCTTTAGTCTTAAATTGAGTAGGATAGGGCCGTTTAACCGTTTTGCCATCGAGAATGAGTTCATACTCATAAATTGTATTCATTTCCAGTCCACCAAGAACAAATTTTATGGGGTTAAAATGCTGTCCCAGTTTTCCTTTAAAAGCTTTTTTGAGGGGCCGGTTGCCCTGCTCTTTTTTCCAATATTTCAGTTCCGCAGACTTTACAGTTTGGTGAACTTCTGCCCAGATTACGGCTTCCCGATGCTCTACATAGCCCAGCATCGGTCCTGATATTAATTTTTCTTGTGCAATTGTTGCATTGTAAACAAAAAGCAATAGTAGAAAAGGTAAATATTTCATTTGAAAAGGAATAAAAAAAACACAGTTGGAAGTGATTCAACTGTGTTTTCAAATTTTAATTATATTATTTTTCCAGTAATTGTATTTTAATATTGCTGTTACCCAGACGGCTGACCATTCGGCAGATGTATGTCCCGGCGTTCAAATGAGAGAGATCTATCATTTCTGTTTGAGGGTCTGAAGTTTTCTCTCCCGCGTCGAATGAGTGAACCAATCTACCGGCAAGGTCGTAAACCTCAAAGCGAACATTGCTTTCACTACTTAGCTGGTAATTGATTCTGATCACTCCATTGCTAGGATTGGGTAAAACTTGTAAAGGTACTAAATTCTCATCCTGATCAAGCAGGTTGACCGTTTGTTCAGTATTAAGTTTACTCAGGGTATAGTTATTATCACCAGGTTGTGTGGTGGAGTATCCTGCACAGATCAACTGAAAATTATTGTTGATGAACATTCTGTTGACCTCATCTTTGGAGCCGGCGATACTCCAGGAATAACCATTTGGTCCACCAAAACTATTATCCAGCGTCAGGTCAGTATTAAAACGTACAATCAAATTGTCAAAATTTACATTTCCTGCGCAAATAATTTTGCCATTATTCATGATTTTTACTGTTTTAAAACTTTCAGCATAATTGATACCGAAATCTCTGGTAAACAGCTTGTCGATTGAACCATTTACGTTTAATCTTACTGCCATATTGGTCAGGGTGTCGATTTGAGTAGGTACCGCACTAGGCTTATTTTTCGTGCCGACCATAACCAGCTTTCCGTCACTTTGATAAGCAGCATCGTAGCAAACTTCATACTTTCCTATATCTCCGATGCGAGTTACATCGGTATCGATAATGCCTTCACTATTCATTTTAGCCCAGAAAAAGTCAGTTGATGAGGTATTTGCAGCACCATCGTTATCGATTTCACCGACGAATACAATTTTGCCATTGGGATCTAGTAAGATTTTATTGACTTCAACGTTGGCACTACTTGTTATTTGAGAAAATCCTTCACCAGCCCAGCTTTTATCCAAGGATCCATCCGCATTAAGCTTAACTGCGAGAATTGAGCCGGCTGATGTGCCGCCTACTAATATTTTGCCGTTGGGAAGTGCAATAATTGATTTGCCACGATCATTATTTCCAAAAACAATCGTTGATTTTCCACCTACACCGAAGGTGGGATCTAGTGTCCCATCGGGTTTAAACTTTACAACTACGATATTTTGAGTAGCGTTTACGGTGAATCCAACTCCGAGTATCGAATTGTCGGGCAATACTGCACAATCGAAACCAAAATCTCTGGTTCCGCCTAAATCCAAAGCATGGTACCCTGTTTTATTAAATGTCTTGTCTAAAGCACCGGTTGCTGAAAATCTGGCCATTATAAATTTGTCTGCAGAAGTTGTTTGTCTGTCATGTCCAACGCACACAATTTTACCATCATTTGTCGGAGCTATTCCGGTAGCAACATCCTTATTAAAGGATCCAATCACAGCATCAACTTTTCCACCTGAACCAAATTTGGTGTCTAGTTTTGGAAATTGAGCATAAATAGAATTGCTAACGATTACCAAAGCGGCAGAAGCTAATAAAATTCTTTTGATCATAATAACTGATAAGGTTTATTGGTTATTTTATAATATGTCATTTAATTCTTCGATTATATTCTCATTACCACCTTCATTGGCCAGCAGTTGCCTTCTATTGTGATAATAACTTCTCCATTTTTCTACTCCTTTTACAAAGTCCTCCGGAAGATCCGATACAAACATCATTTGATCACCCGTTATCGGATGAATGAATCCCAGTTCTTTTGCATGCAAAGCCTGTCGTGGAAGTACTTTAAATACATTGTACACAAATGCTTTGTATTTACTAAACACAGTGCCTGCCAGAATTTCATTTCCTCCATACCTTTTATCATTAAAAAGGGTGTGTCCAAGCGACTTCATATGTACCCTGATTTGATGCGTTCTACCCGTCTCAAGCCTGCATTCTATCAGTGTGGTATAGTAATATCGTTCGAGTACTTTGTAATGCGTTACAGAATGTTTTCCTCTGCCACTATCGGTTGGGAAAATCGCCATTCTCATGCGGTCTCTGAGGTCACGTGCGATATTGCCAATGATTGTACCTTCATTCTCTTCTACATTTCCCCATACTAGTGCATTGTATCTGCGATGAACCGTATGTTCGTAAAATTGCTTTGCGATGTGCGTAAATGCATACTGCGTTTTAGCAATTAGCAATAATCCTGAGGTATCCTTATCTATTCTATGTACAAGCCCCGGCCTGTTTATCATTTCCTCCTCTGTAGGTGGACAAGGTGAATGATTTTGGAAATAGTAGGATAATGCATTTAAAAGCGTTCCATTTAAATTTCCAACTCCCGGATGAACCACCATTTTGGGCGGTTTATTGATAACCAAAACGTAAGGGTCTTCAAAAAAAACATCCAGCGGAATATTTTCCGGTTCTATCGTAGTAGCCTCAGGAGGCTTTGGCAAAACAATTGCAATGATATCCCTTGGACGAATTTTATAACTGGCCTTGGTATCTTTGTCGTTAACTTTTACTGATCCCGATTCTATTGCAGCTTGAATTCTTGACCTTGATGCCCATTCCACATGCATTGCCAGATATTTGTCCACACGCATGGCAGATTGCCCGGGGTCTACTTCTACCTTAAAATGTTCGTATAATTCTTCGGAATCCTCATTATCAACCAACTCCAGGTCATCCTGTGGTATTAAATCTGTCATTATTTGCAAAAATTTATCTAATAGGGCTTATAACGTGCAAAATAACGTCTTTTTTATTGCACCACAAAATTTTATTCGACTAAGCTTTTTTTGCTCGAATCATTCTGTCCTTTCCACTTAAATCCTTGCGCAGCAAAACTTCTGAGAAAATTGCATTGTTAAGCAATTGCATTACTTTGACGGCAGTATATTCATTACATTCAAAGAACAAAAAACCACCTTGTGATAGTGCTGATTGCGCAAATTTGATAATGTTGCGGTAAAAGATCAGCGCGTCATTATCACTAACAAATAAAGCAAGTTCAGGTTCATATTGTAACACATTCTCTTTCATCAGTTTTTTTTCCGAATAAGGAATATAAGGCGGATTACTGACTATGATATCGTAATTTGTACTGTTTATTGTGTTTATTTTTAGGATGTCCTGTTGTGCAAAAGTGACTTCAACCTGATTTTTTACTGCATTGATGTCAGCCAGTTCAAGAGCTTCCTCGCTGATATCCCATCCAGTTGCAATACATTTGCTTATTTTTTTTTTCAGCGTAATTGGGATACAGCCGCTGCCTGTGCCAATGTCCAATATAGCCGGATTATTGAGAGCTTCTGACTTGCAGGTTTCAATAATCCAATGCACGAGTTCTTCCGTCTCCTGACGTGGTATCAAAACAGAAGGATCGACCTCAAATTTCAAGCCGTAAAAATCTGCCTCACCAATGATATATTGTACTGGCTCGTGGTTAAGTAATCTCGTTTTGATAATTAACAATAAGGATTCATTTTCCTCAGACAATATTTTCTTATCATCAATTTTACATTTAAATACATCTTCAAAAATCATAGAGCAAATTGAAAATGCTTCTCGATCATCGTAGATATCGATGAGTGATTGCCGTAAGTAATTAAAAGCTTGTATTGAATTGAGCACTACTATTTATGTAATTGAAGCAAAAATTAATCTTAATGACAAATATACGGACTTTGTGGTCATTTTGAAGCATATTATCCGGTCACCTGAATTATTCTAAGTATGCAAGTTAGATTTTACAAATTAATGACTTTGAAAGTAAATAGCACAACAGAAGTTGTTAATTTTGTCTACCAGATATTTAAAGCAGTAAACTGAATTTTGAAATATTTTGTAGTTTATCAAATTCAGTTTATCTTGCAGCGAAAATTCGCTAAAAAATTTATATTATGCAAGAAGCTTATATTGTTGCAGCTTACCGTTCAGCCGTTGCCAAAGCCGGCAAAGGAGGATTTCGTTTTTATCGCTCTGATGATCTCGCTGTTGATGTCATTCAAGGTATTATGGCAAAGTTTCCGGAGCTGGACCCAAAACGGGTTGATGATGTAATTGTCGGATGTGCAAATCCGGAGGGTGAGCAGGGCCTTCAGATGGGCAGACAAATATCAATGAGGGCGCTTGGAAAAGAAGTTCCGGGTTTCATTATCAACCGTTATTGTGCGTCGGGACTGGAAGCCATTTCAATTGCTGTTGCTAAAATAAAAGCAGGAATGGGAGATATTTTCCTTGCAGGTGGCGCAGAAAGTATGAGTATGATCCCAATGACGGGATATAAACTGGCCCCGAGTTATAAAGTGGCATCCAATACACCTGATTATGTTGTGGGAATGGGCCTGACGGCAGAAGCCGTATCTAAAAAGTGGGAGATTAGCAGAGAGGCACAGGATGAATTTTCTTTTCATTCGCACCGAAAGGCTGCTGCAGCTCAGGATAAGGGCTTTTTTAATGATGAAATCATCGCAGTAAAGGGAGAAGAAGTTTTTGTAGAAAACAATAAAAGGGTAGTCAAGGAATGGATAGTTAACACTGATGAAGGCGTACGTCGAGAAACTTCTTTGGAAGGTTTGGTCAAGTTGAAAGCTGCATTCGCGACTGGAGGTACGGTAACGGCCGGTAATTCTTCGCAAACTTCAGATGGAGCAGCATTTGCCTTGGTTGTCAGTGAGCGGGTAGTAAAAGAACTGAATCTGACACCTATTGCCAGAATGGTTTCCTGTGCGGTGGCCGGAGTCGAACCTATTCACATGGGAATCGGACCTTGTGCAGCCATTCCAAAAGCGCTGACAATGGGGAATATAAAATTGGAAGAGATTGATCTGATTGAATTGAACGAAGCATTTGCAGCACAAGCTTTGGCAGTTATCAAAGAAGCCGGACTTAACCCGGAGCTTATTAACGTGAATGGTGGTGCGATTGCACTGGGGCACCCATTGGGTTGTACTGGCGCAAAGTTGAGTGCTCAACTTTTTAATGAAATGCGAAGAAGAAAACAGAAATATGGAATGGTTACTGCCTGCGTTGGCGGTGGACAAGGTATTGCTGGCATATATGAACTGTTGAATTAAATTTTTCTTAACGCAATTTAAGTTTCTTTTTACTAAAATAATCAAAATAACTACTATTTTTGCGATATAAAACTTCCGAACAGTATTGTATCGGGAGTTTTTTTTGAATCCATATTTTAAAATTAACCTTATTAAAAATTGATAATGAAAGGATTAAAATTATTCGCAGTTTTGTTTTTAGCTGCATCAGTGAGCCTGAATGCTCAAAACAAAATTGACTCTGCTGCATATTCTATCGGAGTGTTGATTGCTCAAAGTCTGAAAAGTGGCGGTATCGAAAGTGTAAACAGCCTTGAACTTGCAAAAGGGTTGGAAGATGCACTAAAAGGCACACCTAAAATCGATATGCAAAAAGCACAGGAGTTTTATACCAAATATTCTGCTGACCAGAGCAAGAAAAAATATGCCGGTAATGTAGAAAAAGGTAAAAAATTCCTGGACGAAAATAAAAAGCGTTCTGGCATTGTTGTTCTGCCTAGCGGAATGCAATACGAAATTTTAAAGGCAGGTACGGGTCCTAAACCTGGTCCGACAGACAAAGTAAAAACGCATTACCATGGTACTTTAATTGACGGAACAGTTTTCGATAGTTCGGTACAAAGAGGAGAGCCGATTGAGTTCCCGGTTAATGGAGTAATAAAAGGATGGACTGAAGCATTGCAATTAATGCCCACAGGTTCGAAGTGGAAATTATACATTCCGTCTGATTTGGCTTATGGCGAACGCGGAGCAGGAGGAAGCATAGGCCCTTTCGAAACGCTAATTTTTGAAGTTGAATTGTTGGCTGTTAACCCACCTGCTGCTGAACCCGCACATGGTGATGGCGACGGTCACAAACACTAATTGTTATTGTTTTTGCAAAGAAATCCCGGTATTGATCGAAATATCCGGGATTTTTTTATATTTAATCCAAAATTAGTTCATTTGCTTCCTATCAAACAAAAGACATGGCTGATAAAGTAAGAGTAGACAAGTGGTTGTGGGCGGTGAGAATTTTTAAAACCCGAACGATGGCCACTGATATATGCAAAAGCAACAAAGTAAAAATCAATGGAAAAGATGCAAAGCCATCCACTGAAGTTGTAGTTGGAAATTTAGTTGAAGTAAAAAAAGATGGTTTTAACATGCAATATAAGGTACTGGGTATCGTAACCACCAGAGTGTCCGCAACTTTAGCGGCTCCCTGTTTGGAAAATCTAACACCACAAGAAGAATTGAATAAATACGAATCGTGGTTTTTGGCACAAACCGGCAATGAATACCGGGATCGGGGAACCGGAAGGCCTACCAAGAGAGAAAGGAGAGATCTCGATGATTTTAAGGATCAGTAATTAGTTTTCGTATTTTTTTTGCTGATTCAGAGTTTCATGTGAAGATTTAAAATATTTATTTACCTTTGCTAACTATACAATTGTATATGCAATTCAATCATATCCCGATAGCTAAGTAAATAAAATTTAATTCTTTGTGTTTAAGATTTTTATTCCAGTCTGTCTTCTTTTTAGTTCAGTTGCTCGCTTAGTTGCTCAAGCTCCAACTAATGATAATCCTTGTTCGGCAGCGGCATTGTCAATTGCTCAAAATTGTCAAAGTCCCGCGTTCTTCAGTAGTTTGAATGCGACTCCTTCTACTCCGAATGGTTATATTCCGCAAGGATGTGCCGATGCTGCTTTTCCCAAAGATGTTTGGTTTTCTTTTAAAACTACTTCCAGTGGAGCAATCACCGATGTTCAAGTGGCAGTATCTACAACAGGTGCGTTAATCGGACAAATTAGATTGTTTAGCGCCTTAAACTGTGCAGGGCCTTTTACGGAAGTGAATCAGATTTGTAATTCCAATCCTAATAATTTGCAGCTTATAGCTTCAGGTTTAAGTCCGGGCACTACTTATTATGTGATGTGTTCTACATATTGGGATATTACACCTGGAGGAAGTTTTGGAATTTGTATAACGCCACCTCCGATTGCGGGCTGTACCAATCCACTTGCCACTAATTTCAATCCCAATGCAACTGTTGATAATGGTACTTGTACGTTTTCTGTTAGTCCCGAAAATACTTGTGGGCTTTATTCCAGTTCTCCGGAGCGCTTTATTTCAAATGCTGCTCCCTTAGAAGATGTAATCAATATTTCCCTGGGATCGAACAGAGTTGTAACTGATATGGATGTCGTGATTAAACTAACCCATAGTTTTATTGGAGATCTGCAGGTCACTTTGACAAGTCCAAATAATAAAAGTGTTGACTTGTTCAAAAACATGTGTGGAAGCAATGACAATATGGAAATTCGTTTTGATGATGCTTCATACCAATTTCAATGTGGAAGTCCGTCAAAGGGGTATTACCGTCTCCCTTTAAATTATCTGTCAGCCTTCAATGATGAATTGGTGTCCGGTGACTGGACTTTAAAAGTGAGTGACGAAACACCCGGCGACAACGGTATACTACAGAGATGGTGTCTGATACCCAAAACCAGAATTGTAAATTGTATTCCTCCATCAAATGGCAGCGCAACAGCAGTGACCGCCACCTCAGCAACATTAATTTGGAACACACAAAATGTCCCCGCAGAAACTACCTGGAATATTGAATATGGACCCAAAGGATTCATACAGACCGGTATTCCTTCAATTATCAATTTTTCGGAGAGCCCTTTGACTCTTACAGGACTATTGCCCAAAACAGGATATGATTTTTATTTACAATCTAATTGTACTGCCGGGATAAAAAGTGCCTGGTCAGGCCCTTTCTCCTTCGTAACGGCTATTAATAACGGCGATTGTAATTTAGGTTTGAACGTCCCGGATCAGACTTGTAACGCCAATAACAATTTTGTTGTCAATGTAAACAATGCTGCCGGCAATAGCCTGGGAGTAAATATTCGCTTGCAGGAAGTAAAGCTCATCGTTCGGCATACCTGGTTGTCCGATATAAGTTTAAGTTTAATTTCACCGTCGGGGAAAACAGTGGTACTGTCAGCTAAAAATGGGCTGTCAAATGACAATTATGGAGACCCTAATTTTCCCGGATGTACACGATTTACAAGTTTTGTGCAAAATTATGAATGCGCAGCCGTTCCCATAAAAGAAGGTATTGCTCCATTTATTGGCAAATTCTATCCGGAGGGTAATCTAGCAGAATTTCACGATGGTACAAACCCTAATGGAAACTGGATACTGCAGATATGTGATGATGTCGCAAACGATTTGGGGAAGCTGGAGTTTGTGGAACTGGTTTTTAACAATAACAATTGCCTGGCACCAGAAGTACTTTCGATCTCTGAGATTAGAGATACTTCACTAAAAGTAAATTGGAAAAGCAACAATGCAACTTGTGCGAATACCTTTATAGAATATGGTCCAAGAGGTTTTACGCCCGGTGCTGGAAACAACAACGGTCAAGGTGGTAAAATTATTGAACTAAATTGTCCGCTACCAGTTCTTTCTTCGACAATTGTAGGATTGCTTCCCAATCAGGAATATGATATTTACGTTCGAGAAAAATGTGGGATCAACCAATTTTCTCCAAATTCCTGTTTTGTTAGTACCCAAACCAATTGTCATCAAAAGGCGGTTACGATAACTGAAGATTTTGATAATCAAGTTTTATGTCAGACCTCATGTGGGGTTAATTGTCAAATTGCAGGCATCTGGAAAAATGACGGTAATGATGATTTTGATTGGCTAGTCAATGCGGGTCCGACCCCTTCATCTTTTACGGGACCGGACGATGATGTCAATCAGGGCGGAAAATATATCTATGTTGAAGCTGGAAGTACCGGAGCTTGTCAAAATGGAAAAATTGCTGCTTTGGTTTCTGAGTGTATAAAAGTGGAAGCAGGAAATGTGCCCTGTGCGATGTCTTTTTTCTATCACCTGTATGGTTCAGAAATTGGTAAACTCACTTTAGAGATTTCAATTGAAGGTGCACCTTGGATCATTTTGTGGGAAGAAAGTGGAAACAAAGGAAATAGATGGATAAAACAATATATTGATTTGCAAGCTTACAATAACAAGAATGCGCAATTCAAATTTAGTGCTTATGGCGGATCCGGAACAAAATCGGATATAGCCCTTGATCGGATCGAATTTTATGGTTCAAGTGCCCTGGGTACTCCATTGACCTCCTATTACAGAGATTTTGACAAAGATGGTTATGGAGATATTAATTATCCTATTTCAATTTGTAATTCGAAGGTGCCTCCGGGATATGCGGATAATTTCCTGGATTGCAATGATCGCGACATCAATATTAATCCTGGCAGAATTGAAATTCCTACCAACAGAATTGACGAAAATTGTAATGGAAATGCAGATGATAGTATTCTAGCAACTCCTGTCTTTAATAATCCTGTCATTTGTGAAGGTCAGAACGCATTAGTGTACGCCTCAAAGAAAGCTACCGGACAGTATTATTGGTATTTGCCATCGAACACAAAAAACGCATTTACTACCGGTGATTCGGTTAGATTTAATGGATTATACAGCAATCGCGAGTTCTTAGTAAAAGATTCAGTTTTAATACTTCCCGGTCCGCGAATTACAGAAATTAATCCCAACGCATTGGATGCAATTGAAATTCAAAATGTAGGAAAAGGCAAAGATTTTACTGGTTGGATTGTGGCTATTGGTGTAGCCAATGGCAATTCAACAATGCCAATTAATACATATTGGAATTTGGGTTATATGGGGGAAAATGAAGTACAATATCGAACGAAATTGACCTACAATAATTATTTTGGAGTTAATTTTGATTGGAATTCAGGTAGAAAAGGCTGGGCAATGATCATTAACCAACTGGGAATCGTGCAGGATTTTGTTTCCTGGAATACCAGCCAGGTAGATTTTGATAACTTTAGTGCGCTAATTAATGGGAAACTTTACAATGGTCAAGATCTGCCTTGGTCAGGTATAGGTGTGTCGACGAACTGCGGCTCTTTGGCTACTATACAGCTCTCTGCCAATGGCGAGAAAAATTCAGTGTTGGATTATAACGCTTGTGCTACAAATACCATCGGTTTTCCTAATGGCAGTTTTAATGTGAGTTACCCTTGTTCGAGTACTTTGGCAATAGCCAAAATAACTGTTACAGCATATCCTAAACTAGCACTCAATACCATACCGGAAGTTTGTCAAGGTGCAAAAATTGATATTCGAAATGTAGATATAAAAGATCTAAATGCAACTTCAGGATATTACACCTATCATAGTTTTAGCCCCGGAACCGCTGCGAATGAAATCAGAGATTTTGAACAACAAATCTTCGCTTCAAAAACGATTTATGTAAAGAAGATCACATTCGGAGGTTCTTGTACAGATGAGAAAGCAGTTAGTATTAAAATGAATGCCAACCCTAGCGCAAGTATCACCAGCTCTGCAGCATTGGTTTGTAGTGATCAAACCAAGACTTTGAATGCTTCTTATACCGGAGGTTCAGGTAATGTAAGCTATTATTGGAACACGGGTTCAATCAGTGGTTCTATCAATGCCGGTGCTTCGTTTCCTGCCGCAGATGGGTTCTATGCGCTTACTGTTTCCGATGCAAAAGGATGTCGGGATAGTGCCAGCGTTCAAATTGCCAAAGGAATCGGGATATCAGGTGTGAGGATTGTTAAAGTTCAAAATGCTTCAAACTGCAGCAGCAATGATGGTAGAATTCAACTTCAACCTTTGGATGGCATAGCACCTTTCAATGTAGTATGGTCGGGCTCTTCAGGGGGAAGTAAAATTAGCCCTATGGATTCAATTTCTATTACAGGGCTAAAAAATGGCAATTATTCAATTTCTATTACAGATAGCTCGCCCCTTGGCTGCAAAATTGTAATTCCTTTTATTGCAATTGGTACTCCGAAAATTGAAGTTGTAGTTGATTCAGTGAGAAACGTAACTTGTTTTGGTGCTCAAGACGGGAGAATTGAATTAAAAAATGTTGGAAATCAACAAGTTACTTATCTATGGAATAATGGGTTTCGAGAGGAGGATTTGCCATTCTTAAACCCGGGCAAATATTCCGTAACCATCACCAATGGTATTTGTACTCAAGTGCTTACTGACATTCAAGTCAAAGAACCTCCTCCAATTGCAATATTGTCAGCACTCATATCAGATGTTTCTTGTACTTCGAATGGTAAAATTATTTTAAATCCTGTTGGCGGGAAAGCGCCCTATACGTACTTGTGGAATAATAATGTGAAAACCAAAGATCTTACAAACGTTCCCGAAGGCAGGTATAAAGTTGTAGTGACTGATGCTAACAATTGTAAATATAGCTCCGGTAATTTTGAAGTAAAAAATGCAGCAATTTTAACGATCAAAGCTGAACTTTCTTCTAATCTTTGTTTCGGAGATAAAAAAGGTAAGATTGATGTGCAGGTAAATGGTGGATCGAGGCCCTATAATTTTAGTTGGAGCAATAGCAGTAATGTCGAAGATGCTGAGAATCTCAGTGCAGGTCTTTATCGCGTTTCGGTGACAGATAAAAATGGTTGTCAAGTAATTTCGCCTTTTTATTCAGTTACTGAACCTTCTGAAATCAAAGTTAATTCAACCCTTTTTTCTCCAACCTGCCGAGGAATTAATGATGGGGCAATTCAGCTAAATGTTAATGGTGGTTCGGGCTCAACTTTTACTTACCTATGGTCAAATGGAAGTCGTACATCGCGAATCGATTTGATTGGCATCGGTCAATATTCAGTTACCATTTCTGATATTTCCGGCTGCTCGATCTATCCGCCGGTCTTCAACCTGAAGGCAATAAAGTCTGTAAAGCTCGATAATGTTAGTATTCAAGACGAATCTTGCTTTGGCAAAACGGATGGATCAATAAGACCATTTGTCTCCGGTGGTCAGTTGCCCTTGCAGTACAAATGGAATAGCGGGCAACTAACCAAAGATATTGAAGGGGTGGCGAGTGGCAAGTACTTGTTGGATGTTAAAGATGCACAGGGATGCCTATTAACAACAGATACTTTTGTCTTAAAGACGAAACAAATACTCGAAATTGAAAAGGACTCCCTCGTTGCGCCAACTTGTCCGGGTGGTAATGATGGAAAAATATTTTTAAGTATTAAAGGTGGAACAGGGAATTATACCTATCAATGGCATAATAATATTGTCTCTCAAAATTTGTTTAACTTAAGTAGTGGCAGATATTCAGTCACCGCGTCAGATGCAAATGGCTGTAAATTGCTGACGACAATAACATTAAGTGAACCACCAAAGTTTGAACTTAAAATCAACACACTGGATTCAATTACCTGTTTTGGAAATGATAATGCCTGTCTCGATATTGATTTTACCGGAGGGACTTCACCTTACGAGTATCGCTGGAATAAGGGTAGTAGTAAGGTGCAAGATCTTTGTGGAGTTGTCGCAGGTGATTATAAGGTTACTGTACGCGATATTAAAGGGTGCGTCTATACGAGTGATGCCATAATTATTCCAACACCGCTACCGCTTCAAGTGAGACTAAAAAATAATGCAGGCCGATGCTCCGGAGCAGCATTTGGTACGCTTGAGTTGGAAGTAAATGGCGGATCAGCACCCTATTCGTATTTATGGAGTAATGGAGCAACTACACAGAATCTGAATGACGTGCCAACTGGAGACTACAGTGTTACTATCGTTGATAGTAAGAAATGTTCTTCCCAGTTGCAGAATATATTAATTATCAATCCGCTCCAAAGATTGCGATTTGAAACAGTTACCAAGAAAGACATACGATGTAATGGACAGATTAATGGAGCTGTAAAAGCTACCATTGTTGGCGGACAGGCACCTTTTTCATTTAACTGGAGTAGAGGAGAAGAGCATATCCTCACCGAACGAGTGGATTCAATGATAAATCTTACTCAAGGAGGAATTTCCCTTGTAGTAACAGACAACTTAGGTTGCGTGATAAAAAGTGACACGCTTTTTATAGTAGAACCTTCGGATTTGAGCGTATTTACGAAAAATATCAGCCACGTAAGCTGTAGAAATCAAAAAAATGGCGCTGTAGAGGTGAGAACAACCGGGGGAGTGCCAGCTTATAAGTATTTATGGTCAAACGGCTTGAAAACTGAGAACTTGTTTAATGCCGGAGAAGGAACGTATAGATTGACAGTAACTGATGCCAATAGTTGTAGTTTTGTTTCTTCACCTTACACGATCCTGGCACCCACCAAATCTTTATCTGCGCATTTGGAAATGGTGCAATCTGTTACTTGTAAAGGTGGGCGAGATGGGCGAATCGTAATTAAGGCTGATAACGCCGCTGGGCCAATTTCTTATATGTGGAATCATGATCCATTGATAAACAAGAACACTGCAGATGATTTGAAATTCGGTTCATTCAGTGTCAGTGTCACAGATAGTATTGGATGCAGTTCAATTTTGAAAAATATTTATGTTGCCGAACCGCTAGCTATTGGTATTGTTCTGGATTCTATTATGTCCAGCACTTGTAAAGGTGAAAACAAGGGTAGAATTAAAATTACTGCTACGGGCGGCACTTCCCCTTACACTTATTTGTGGTCTAATTCGAAGACGTCAGAGTCCTTATCAGGACTAAGTGATGGTGTTTATATTGTTAGTATAACTGACAGTAATGGTTGCAAGTTTGTTTCTGAAGAAATAAATCTTGATTCCGGCGATTCTTTGATAGTAAAAGTTAGTGTAATTCCGGCTACGTTGAGTCAGAAAGATGGATCTGCTACAGTTAGTGTTTCAGGGGGAATGGCTCCATACGGTTTTCAGTGGAGCGATGAAAATCTACAAATTACTCGAACAGCTATAAATCTTTCCAGTGGTGAATACAGTGTGACGGTGGTGGATGCAAAGGGATGTTCGAAAATTGTCAACCAAATTTCCATAAAAACAACTGCCGCTGCGACGTCTCCAATAATTGGAACTGTCAATTTATATCCTAATCCAAGTGACGGAACTGCATTTCTAGATTACGAATTAGAAACTATTACATCAACTTTAGACTTGCACTTGGTGGATATTTTTGGTAGAGAAATTGCTTTGTATGAGAAATTGGACCCACAGAAAGGTAAGTTGATTTTGGATTTAAAAAATGCGCCTAAAGGTGTATATTTACTGAAACTACATGCTGATCAGAACATGTCGAAAATTTTAAAATTGATTATTCAATAAAATAAGGAAAATGGCAAGTACATTGAAAAACCTATCATCGTATGATGAAAATGTAGTTCCGAGTGGAAAAGACTTTTCTATTGGAATTGTTGTTGCAGATTGGAATGCTCACGTTACGCATAAATTATACAGTGCATGCTATGAAACCTTAATTAAGCATGGTGTGCAGGAATCCAATATATTGGCATCGCAAGTGCCGGGAGCATTTGAATTGCCGGTTGCGGCTAAAATTATGCTAAATGCACGTCCATTTGATGCAATTGTCTGTCTGGGTTGTGTTATCAAAGGTGAAACGCAGCACGATGAATACATCAACCATGCCGTCGCGCAAGGACTAATTAATTTGAGCATTATGTCAGGCAAACCCATTATTTTTGGAGTTTTAACGCCCAATAATGAGCAGCAGGCTGTCGATCGTTCCGGCGGATTACACGGAAATAAAGGTGATGAAGCTGCGATAACTGCTTTGCGAATGATTGATTTACAAAAACAACTTAAAACACAAAAATCCAGTATTGGCTTTACTTCCTAGTGGATTGTCATGAACATATTCTATGAATTTCCCTTTTTTTATTGCTACACAGGTCAGCAGAAATAGTCAGAGAAGTTTTTCCAGATTAATAATAAGAATCGCGGTATTAGCAGTTGCGTTGAGTATAACTGTGATGATCATTACTGCGGCAACTGTCAGAGGCTTTAAAAATCAGATCAGCCAGAAAATTTTCGGGCTTTGGGGGCAAATCCATATTAGCGATGCTTCAATCAATCAAAATCTCGAAACAAGACCGATTTCAATCCGACAAACATTTTATCCTTTTCATGCTACTCATCAGCGTATTACTTACACGGAAGAGCAAAGTTCGGTATCCGGCGGTACAAAGTTTGTTGAAAAGAGAACTTTAGGAGGTATTCACCACATACAAGCATTTGCAACTATCCCCGGAATAATAAAATCACAAAGCGAAATTGAAGGTATATTACTGAAGAGTGTTGGGTCGGATTTTGACTGGGATTTTCTTCAATCCTGCCTTGTTAGCGGGAGGCTGGTCGTTTTGAATGATAGCTTTCCATCAAGAGAAATCCTGATCTCTCAGATTACCGCCGATCGGCTAAAGACAAAATGCGGTGACAAGTTCGTCGTACATTTTCTAAAGAATGGAGAGCAGGTAAAAAGGCTTTTTGAGGTTGTTGGTATTTATAAGACGGGACTGGAGGAATACGACCGTAAAATTGCTTTTGCAGATATTACAATGATTCAACAGTTGTTGGGTTGGGAAAAGGACGAGGTTTCGGGTTTTGAGGTTTTTCTGGATAATCCTTCAGATCTCGGACCGATGACCGAATATGTCTACAGTGAAGTAATCCCCAATAATTTATATGCGATGAGCATTCGCGAGAAATTTCCTTCGATTTTTGACTGGTTGGATTTGCAGGACATAAACGAATACGTGATCATTTGCTTAATGGGCTTAGTTGCGATCATAAATATGATTACTGCTTTGTTAATCCTGATTTTGGAGAGAACAGAAATGATCGGAATATTAAAGTCACTAGGTGCAAGAAACTGGGAAATCAGGAAAATATTTTTAATTCAGGCTGCTTGGATCGTGGGTGTTGGATTATTTTGGGGTAATTTGATAGGTATCGGTTTTTCTTTATTACAGCAACATTTTAAAATGGTAAAACTTTCTGAGGCAGACTACTATCTTTCCTATGTGCCCATTGAACTTGACTTAACAACGATTGCTTTACTGAATGTAGCAACATTATTGACTGTTGTATTATTTCTAATTATACCTTCCATTTTGGTCACCAAAATATCTCCCGTTAGCGCAATTCGGTTCAAATAAATACAAATTAAAAGCAAAAGGTCTATTTCGAATTGTGC
>JBMOJB010000058.1:0-20130 GCA_049316985.1 Saprospiraceae bacterium
GACTTATGCAATGAAGACAGAACTAAAGCATAAATTCTTTTTTGAACAAGTCTTGGGCGACATCAAAAGCAACACCTTAAACAGCTTGCCGGCTAAGTATTTTGTTTGCCCTGCTTGTGGCAACACTTATACCACTGCGCCCAAACATTGCGATTTTTCATTAACTGACAGAGATAAATTCATCGTTTTTCAATAAATCAACATCATGAATCAAACACATATTCACTTGCTTATTACCCATCTTCCAATTTTTGGCTCTATACTGGGTGGACTCGTTCTTATGTATGGACTTTGGGCCAGAAGTAACGACACGAAAATAGCTGCATACCTTCTTTTTATACTTTCATCAATTGGAGCCGGAGTATCTTATCTTACCGGTGAAGCCGCTGAAGAAACCGTTGAAGATTTACAAGGTGTTGTAGAATCAACGATTAAGACACACGAAGAATTTGCATTATTTGCATTAATATCTTTAATCATTTTGGGACTTGTCTCTATTTTAGGCTTGTTCTTGACCTATATAAAATCTCCATTGACAAGATCAGCGGCATTTTTGATTTTGCTGATTTCTCTAATTAGCTTTGGACTGGTGGCAAGAACAGGTTACCTCGGTGGCCAAATCAGGCATACAGAACTTTCAAATAGTGCGAGTATCCCTTCTGAGCATTCAGAAAATGAAACTGACGATTAAGATGCCTTATTACTAAAGTCAAACTAAATGGACCAATGTGCTTAATTGAACGTTGGTCCATTTTATTTACATCTAATCAATTATAAAAAGTTAATGCTTACCTTCACGGTAAAAATTTGCCTGGCTATACATAATAATGACTACAACATTAATAATCATATTTATCGCTAGCTTCCTTGCATTTTCAATTAGTGCAATTTGCGGGGGTGGGGCAGGTTTAATGCTTTTGCCAATTCTGGGGCGTATGTTGCCAATAGTCCAAGTCCCGGCAGCCTTATCAATCGGCACATTTACAAGTTCTGCTTCAAGGCTTGTTATTTTTAGAAAAAGCGTTTGTTGGCATATCGTAAAATATTTTGTTCCAACTGCTTTACCTGCCGTTTGGCTTGGAGCCTGGTTGTTGAAATATTTAAATCCCTTGTATCTGGAACTTGCCATGGGCTTATTTCTAATTAGCAATTTGACATTTCTTTTCAAAAAGCCGGCAGAAATAAATAGCAATGAAAAACCTACTAAATTGACTTTAAGTCTTATCGGGTTTTCAGCCGGTTTTTTATCCGGTTTGACAGGTGCAGTTGGACTGCTTTTTAACCGTTTTTATTTGAGTTACGGTCTTTCAAAAGAAGAGATTGTAGCTACAAGAGCGGCTAACGAAATAATATTACATTTAGTTAAAATTGTTTTGTATTCTTTGTTTGGTCTAATTACAATGAAAGCGGTATCGATTGGCATTATAGTGTCAGTTTCTGCGATTCTCTCTTCTTGGTTAATGAAATGGGTTTTACCAAAATTAAGTGAAATAATATTTAAAAAAATTGGTTATTTTGCAATGGTCATTACCGGTTTTTTGATGCTATCACAATCGGGTTCAGATTTATTGCTAGCCAACAGCGGAAATATTGACACGGACTTAATAGAGAAAGGATTAGAAAGTAAAGTCAAATGGCAGAACGCTAACTATGCCCTTGAATTTACTTATGACGAGGGTTTTGAATTTGAGCAAATTATTCCAATTACTCAACTCACGGTAGAACAGCAAAAAATGATAGAAAGTAAAATGCAAAATGCAGACAAAATAGTGGTTGAAGTGGTTCATACAATCGGTTCAACCTACTACGAAGCATATTGTTATAAGGCCAATAAACTAATAATCAAAATTGAGTTTGACTGAGTTTAGTCCATGTACAATCATTTTTTTAACTTTGAAGATGGTTTTGCCAATAACGGTCTTTCTTATAGGTGGACAAACGCTAACATGGACTTTGATATGCCATTAAAAATAAATCTGAATGGAGTTGAAAAATGGATTTATCCCAAAACGGACTGGCAAGAGGAATCAACACAGACAGACAGGGTGAAATTGGTGGTTGATCGGAATTTTTACGTTCCGGTTTTCTACACGAACGCTAAATAATTTGGGTCAATGTCTGAGCCGGAACGATTAGGCTTCACAGTGATATTAAACGTTAAACATATTAAATGATGAAAATTTCAATTGTAACATTAGCAATTTTGTCCAGTTTTGCTTTACATGCACAGGAGCGAAATCCGTTTTTCATTGGACATAGTTTGGTAAACCATACAATGCCACAGATGGTTCAAGCACTGGCCCTCAATGCGGGAAAACAAACCCATTATGGTAGACAAATAATTAATGGTTCTCCGCTTCACTTTAATTTTACTAATGCAGCAACTGCGGAGGGAACCCTTATACAAGCGCTTTTCCTAGCGGGGGATTTAATTCGCTAATAATTACGGAGGCAGTGCCGTTGCAAAATCACCTTACCTGGAGCGATACTTATGGAAATGCTGATAAATTCTTTAAATATGCCAAAAATAATAATAATGGGGTTCCGGTAAAATTTTACATATACGAAACGTGGCATTGTACAAATTCAGGCATTCCAAATTCTAATGCCAATTTTCCGAACGGTTGTTGGTATGATAAAACGGCTCACAGCACCATTTTGTGGCACCAACGGCTGCTCTCTGATTTCCCATTATGGTCAGGAATAGTGACCCATGTGCGCAAGCAAAATCCAGGCGACAATCAAATTTGGATGGTACCTGCGGGGCAAGGATTTTATAATCTTAGTACCCAGATTAATGCAGGGAATGTGCCGGGAATTACAAGTTTTCGAGATTTGTTTTCAGATGATATCCATTTGACGAACGCCGGGAATTATTTTGTAGCCTGTGTAATGTATGCCACAATTTACGGACAATCTCCCGAAGGATTAACTGCAAAAATAAATAATGAATGGGGAGTTCCATACAGTAATATGCCAACTCCTGCCCAAGCAACAGCAATGCAGAAAGTAGCTTGGAGTACTGTAGCGAGTTTAAGTCCTTGGACAGGAGTTTCTGCGGTGGTCAGTAATATGGATTCGAAAGCACCATCGGAGGAGTTTCTTGTTTATCCAAACCCAGCCGCTGATCAGATTAAAATAGTTGTAGAAAATTTTAATGGAAATAAGGATGTACGCATTTACAATTCCATGGGCTTTTTGGTTAAAGAAATTTCAGCAAGTGCAGGTGATGTCGCTGATATTTCTGATTTGCCAAAAGGCATGTACCTGTTACAGCTAAAAAACGCTCCAAGTCGGATACAAAAATTTGTAAAGTACTAAAGCTTTTTTTGCCCGCTCAATTAAATTTACTGGCTTTGAATTGTGCAAACGCATCATTCGACTAATAGGCTAAGTACGCCCACTAGCCGGCAAATTTTGGATGTTTCAACGAGTATGCACACCACGTAAAAGTATGGTTCGGATATTTTATTTTTGCGAATAGAAAAACCCTGCAATATTTGTCAACTTCGATTGTTTGCGGTACTTTTATCGATAAAATAGTGCAATCGGAAAATATCGTTAGAATCAATTTTTGCGCAATCCATCCACCCGCTTTTTGCAGTTTTTTAAGCTGAGATGATTGGAGAACAACTATTTCAACTTCAATAACTAAATCGGTCGCGATAGGAGTCAATTTCTCAAAAGCGGTTTTTGACTTGAAGCCATCAACTGTGCTTTCGAATATGGTACAGCCAAATTAATTTGTTGAGATTATCTTGGTTTTGTTTTACGTGGAGGAATTTGCTTGGCGGAAAATATTGTTTTTTCTTGCAGCGTCAAAAAAATATGGATCAATTTAAGCAAGGTTTTATTTAGTACAATAATAGGCAGAATTAATAAATACTTGCGCTATGTTGTTCTGTGTGGGTAGTTAAGTTTTCTTAGATAGCTGCATCCAAATTTGATGATTTGCCTGCCTGTCCGGTAGGCAAATCGTCAAATTTTCAAATTACAACTACACAAAGCTTTAAAAACTCAATTACCCACACAAATCGACATAGAACCAAAATACTACTTGTCAATTTATATTGTGGGTATTACCTTTAGCAAAGAAAAATTGCTTAGAGAAGATTGGCATTTCAGGCAGTTCCTCGCTGTTGTAATCATAGAAATCGCTCAACTTGAAATGTTGTTCTTTTTGTATTGTAGCGAGGGGCGATCAGATTAGTATCGTGTACGATTAGGTGTAAAACCGGAAAGCCGACTGCAAAAATTATTGATTAACTTCTTTACCAATACGATGAACTGCAAAAATTGTAATATCGAAGCGAATTCAAACTACTGTCCCAATTGCGGACAAGCTGTAAATCTCAAGCGGATCAACGGTGCATACATCATCCACGAAATAGAACATGTTTTGCATTTTGAACGCGGAATTCTGTTTACCATCAAGGAGCTTGTAACAAATCCAGGTCAAAACATACATAAATATCTGACTGAAAACAGAAGTCGGCTTGTAAAACCAATAATTTTCATTATTGTCACCTCGCTGATCTATTCATTGTGCAATAGCTTTTTTCACTTTGAAGATGCTTACGTAAATTACGTGGACCACGAAAAAAATACAACGAGTGCAATTTTTAAATGGATTCAAGGACATTATGGATATGCCAATATAATTATGGGTATATTTATCGCATTGTGGGTAAAATTGTTTTTCAGAAGGCATGAATTCAATATCTTTGAAATTCTAATTCTTCTCTGTTTCGTCATGGGAATGGGGATGCTTATTTTCTCCGTTTTCGGAATTGTTCAGGGATTGACACACTTTAAACTGATGCAATTTGCCAGTATGATTGGCTTTGTTTACACAACCTGGGCAATTGGACAATTTTACGACAAGGGCAAAATCAGCAGTTATGTCAAAGCATTTTTTGCTTATATGTTAGGCATGCTGACTTTTGCATTGACAGCAATTCTTATAGGAACATTAATTGACTTAATTACAAAAAATTAAATAATAATGGAAAGTAAAAAAGGATTAAACTTATTTTTTGTATTCATAGCTTTTATATTAGGATGGACACTGATTAAGCATTTTGACTTTAATAATTTCAAATTTGAAGACCCTGCTTTAGACATTCTTTACCTCATCGTTTTTGTAATTTCTATTTACTTACTGATAAAGGACTATACCAAACGACCTTAAATAATGCATCAATCTCTTAAATCTAAGATTTCGGCTTGTAAGTTGCACACTGATCTATTTCAGTTCTAAAATTTGTGTTAAAGGATCACAAAGAATTATCAACACAGTGGAAGTTGTGCTACATTTAATAAAGATGCAATGCACCGATCCAATTGTTTGGCAAAGCGTTTGCGTTGATTTTCATGGATTAATATCGAAAAAAAAAAAATTGAACTTCCGGTGCTGTATTTGTAGCTATCAAATGGCTTGAAAGTACATGGAAGTTCTTAGCTTAATCTATTATAGAAATTTTCTAAATTCAACTGTAATGAAACAAACTACAATTTTAGGTCACAGCAACCTCAGTGTCAACAGAATAGGACTAGGCTGTATGGGTATGTCTGAGTTTTATGGATCTTTTGATGAAAAAGAATCCATAAATACGCTACATAAAGCCATCGAATTAGGTGTGAATTTTTTTGACACAGCCGATATGTATGGTTGGGGCGCGAATGAGCGACTTCTAGGAAAAGCATTGCAAGGGCAATGGGACAAGGTTGTTTTAGCAACGAAGTTTGCGGTCATGCGAGGACCCAAAGGTGAATTCCTTGGACTTAACGGCAAGCCGGAATACATTGTGCAAGCATGCGACCAAAGTCTTCAAAATTTAGGAGTAGATACAATTGATTTGTACTATATGCATAGACAGGACCCGAAAGTGGAAATTGAAGAAATTGTTGGAACAATGGGTAACTTGGTCAAACAAGGAAAAATAAAGCACTTAGGTCTTTCAGAAGTTAGTGCAGAAACACTCCGTAGGGCACATGCCGTTCATCCCATTACTGCCCTACAAACCGAGTATTCTTTGTGGAGCCGCGAACCTGAACAGGAGATTTTGGATGTATGTAAGGAATTGGGAATTACCTTTGTCGCATATAGTCCGCTTGGTCGTGGGTTCTTGACGGGCGCAATCAAAAGTCGGGCAGATTTAGAAGCAAGCGATTGGCGGCTTACGCTTCCTCGCTTCACAGAAGAAGCGATTAAGGAAAATCTAAAATTTGTAGAGGTTGTGGAGCAAATTGCCCAAGACAAAAGTGTCACTAAAGCACAAGTTGCTTTAGCTTGGGTGCTCAGTCAAAACGATGAAATTGTGACTATCCCGGGTACCAGAAAAGTTCATCGTCTCGAAGAGAATTTAGGAGCATTTAAGGTGGAGTTAACGCAAGCTGATTTAGCAATGATTCAAAATTCTATGCCTTCAGAAACTATTGGAAATCGCTATTAGTTTCGCTTTGCTTTGCTGAAAATGGATTGAATTCATTAACTACACTAATGCAAATACAATCAAAAGACTATTGTTAAGCACAAAGTGTGTGGTTTGCACAGGTTAATTTCCTCGCCCAATGATATCAGTGCGCCTGGTATATTGCTTGTCGGCTTGTGCTAAAACCTGAACTTTAGGAAAGAACTGACTAATAAAATTAATAAGCAACCCCGTTTACTTTGCCGAAGGTTAGGGTCTTTTAGCCAAAAATATAAAGCGCAAAGATTAGCTTTTAGCGCACTAAAATGCTGCGCAACATGTTTTCATAGTGATCAATGAAATTTAGATTTTGTCCGATTTCTTTGGCAGCTTCGTCCCATTGTCGTAACCGCAAAATTACTAAAAAATCATCGTTTTCTTCGAAAGAAAGCGCTTCCAAAGGCGTCATAATTCCTCCTTGAAATTCTAGTGTCATTTTGCTGGCTGTTGATAGCTGATTAAAATATTCCGGTTGGCTATAAGTCAAGTATCTTTTGGCTTGAACATGTTGCTCAACGAGATAGGCAATTCTTTCGGGAATCTCCATCTTTCTGAGAAAATCAGCTCCAACTTTTTCGTGGGAAATCATTCCAAATCCATTCATTGAATTTTCAAGGTTGGCGGGTTCGCAAATGTGCCCAATATCATGTAAGAAAGCTGCAAGGATGATGTAAGGGTCATCTGTTTCAAGGCTGGCCAGATGAGCCGCTTGTTCTGCATGTTCTAATTGTGAAACGGGTTCACCGATATACTCCTTATCACCCAAGCGCTTGTAAAGGTCGAATATTTCTGCCGCTTTATCCATTTGGTAGTTTTAAAATGCGAAGCCCCCATTTTGGAGGCTTCGCAAAAATGTATGAAAAAAGGTTACTTGCATTATATTATTTCACCAACCACATGGCTGAATTGATATCATCGTTGGTATTTCCAAATTGATTTTGTAATGCGGTCTTCCAATTTCCAGAATTTACAACTCTTTCACTGGAAGGATACTGCCAACGCAATGGAATTCTCTGTCCATTGGTATTGCCCGGTCCTACATGGAAAGTTGGAATTCCTGTTCTACGTTGATTGTAGAATGCTTCCCAACCGGAGTTCTGGAAAAACCCGAGGTATTTTTGAGTCAATATTTGCTTTAGTCCATCCGAGTTGTTGCCTTTGTATTTTACATCAGCTGAATTCAGGTAATTGGGAAGATTAAAGTTAGCAGTGTAGGCAACATATTCTCCGAGTTTTTTACCCTTTGGCAAATAGTAGAAGGTATTTGCGCCATCATTGATGTTGTAAAATGCAATCGAAGCAGTTACGCCTTTAGTGTAGAAATCTTCCGCATTTCCGGCAGCCCATCCTCTGTTGATACCTTCGGCAATATTAAAACATTGCTCGATATAACCGATCATGGTATTTTTTTCAGCAGTATAACTTGAATAGTACCTGTTTCTATTGATATACGAATACAATTCTTGGGTTACTTTGAATGACATGTCTGCCAGACTTTCTCCAGTCGGAGCGCCTTGGTACGCCGCATAATCGCTTGGTTTTAACCCCTTTTTCAGAAGACTATCTGCAGGTTCTGCAACGACAAAAACGCGTGGATCTTTTAGTTTTGTCAAAGTGCCAATATAAGTATCTGCCATATTGTATCTCGTAGCGTTAAATCCAAAATTATCCGGATTGGCCGGATACTTGTTAACAACACTGTTGTAACCGTACGAAAGATTATCTGCATTCGAAACGAAGAGTGGATACTTTGCGCTATTGGATAAAATCGTTGCAAATTGTGCTTTGATATCGATTTCACTTTCTCTTTTACTAAGTGAAATCAACACTCTTAAGCGGTAGGCATTAACTGCTTTTTGCCATTTTGACAAGTCGTTGCCATAATAGATGTCTCCGGCAAGTGTTTTATCTCCTTTTGTTATCAGCAATTTAATATCGTCATTCGCTTCATCCAGCCATTTTAAGCATTGAATGTAAACTGACTTTTGACTATCGTATTTTGGCGTTCTGATATCTTCAGCAGCTCTCAATGCTTCCGTTAGCGGAATATCTCCCACTCTTTGGGTCATATTAACAAAGTAATAGGCTTTGAAAAATTTGCCAATTGCTTTGTACGGATTATTGGCTGCATCTGCACCACCAGTAATTGCTTCCTGCTCCATTTTCTGAAGGTCGTAAAGCGAGTTAAAATTGAAATTGGTGGTGGTCCAGTTATAATTCTGGTTGCCATAGTACTCATAATTTAAACACCAGAATTGAGCATACTGATGGGCTGCACTCCATGGATTTTCATTCAAGTCATTGCATATTTTAGTAAAAATCAAAGATGCAGGTACGCTTGTCGGGTTATTGGGATTTTCCGATAGTTCATCAAAATTCTGACAACCGGTAAATATGCCAATAAGCATAAGGAAAATTAATTTACTGATATATTTTTTCATTTTTTTAAATAATTTTGATTGAAAATTAAGTTGAAAAACAGTCTTCAATTTGTTTGAAAAAGCAAATTATTGGACATATATTTCTACAATTTAAAAAGTTACTTTCAAATTCACACCATAGCGACGCATGGTTGGTGTCTGGAATCCTGATTGTGCACCAGATGACAATCCCGAAGTTGTATAACTTGGCAGACCAACGTATTGATCCAAATCCACATCTTTAACTTTTGAGAAATAGAATAGATTTCTACCTGTGAGCGTCAACGAAACTGCATTGATGTACTTGTTGTTGTCGAACCATTTCGCCGGGAAAGCATAGCCTAGTGTCACCTCACGTAATTTTGCAAATGTTCTGTCAACCATTACTCCCTCATCGGTACCGTAGTATCGGCTGATCCAGTCCTGTACGAAAGTTTTGTTGGTATTTGGAGCGAATTGAAGCTCGCTGTAATTGGTAATGTTGCCGTCCGCATCAAATTTTGGCGAAGCTCCATTAGCTATTTTTACACCTTCACCGATCCATGACTTAATTCCTTGCGTGTCGTTATACCGTGCTTCGCCCATTGCACCTTCAACGGTTGCGATGTTTCTGCCACCGCGATAGGTCTGGCGCTCGATATAGTTCCAGATTTTTCCTCCCACGCGGCCATCAAACTGTACGCCCAAGGTTACACCTTTGTATGTAAATGAGTTGTACACTCCCCATGTCCAGTTTGGATTTTTGTATCCAAGGAATTGTGGCTGAGAAGATCTCAATGGCAATCCATCAGAACCATAAATTACATTGCCGGATTGATCTCTTGCGAATGCTGAACCATAATATGCATCGGTGCGGTCACCGATTTTGATGAACCTGTTGATACTGGTAACGTTTAAGTCATTCGGGTAAATTTCCTTTAAGTATTCCTTGAAACTGCCATAGTTGGCTGTGATATTCCAGTCAAAACTTTTTGTGTGGATTGGGTTGCCCAAGATTGCCAACTCAATACCTTTTCTTTCTGTTTTAATACCATTTGTTCTGAATACGGCTGGTCCGGCTGCATCAGAAATCGGCAAGTCGAAAATACCTGGTCCATCAATTGAATTAAAGTAGGTAAAATCAAATCCAAGTCTGTTTTTCAACACTTTAATATCGGTACCAATTTCATAAGAAGAAGAGAAACTTGGTTTTAAATTAGGGTCGACCAACGTGCGCGTAAATGATGCACCTGATTGATTGCTGTAAAGCGAGTTTAAGATACTGTAGGTAGGTTGCAGATAATTCGGTCCTCCATATGGCGTTGTGTAGTTTGCACCATAACCCAGAAAATTCGACGCTGGCCCGATATTGTCTTCTGTAAATGAAGAACCCACATTAGCATAAGAACCTCTGATTTTCATGAAGGTAATTGGACCTAAATTCAAGAATTCAGTCGGCAATACACTCAGCGCTGCTGATGGATAGAAAAATGCATTGTTCTTTGGCAATAAAGCAGAACTTTTATCGTAACGACCGGTCAATGAAAGATACGCCCAAGTTTTGTATCCTAAATCTACAAATCCGTATGCAGAATTTACTGCCATTTTTGCGGAATAATTGGCAGATCTGATCGGGTTCAATGAATTGCTAAAAGTGTAAAGACCTGGTACATTCAAATAGTCTGTCGTAACAAAACTTGAATTGTAGCTTAGGCTTCTCATATTGCCACCCACTGAAGCGCGGAGGCTGAAGTCTTTGCTCAGGTTTTTATCAAAAGTTAACAACAAGTCGTTGTTGTTTTCAAAGAGAGAACGCTTGTCTTCGCGATAGTCACCTTTGCGCTCGTCACGTCCATATGCTCCTGCTGAATATGGCATTTTTTCATTTCTCATCAAGTCGTAGGCGGTTACTTGCGAACGCAACTGTAAAGAAAGATAATCAGTAATGCTGTACTTCGCCGAAACGTAACCATATATGTCCGTTTTGTAATGTCCTCTCAACCACTCGTAAGCTGAAAACCAAGGGTTGTTGTATCTTTGGTATTCGGCATAAATCTGTTGAACGCCTTCTTTACCGGGCTGCCAATAAGATCCACCTTTGTTTGGATTGAATGCATCTACATCCCAGTCGGCACCTGCCCAGGTAGCCACATTGTAGATCAATGAATTCGGCCCATAAGTAACGTCAGGAATATTATCAGTAACCTGGCGATTGATGTTAATATTGGTTTCTACTCTTAATTTAGAACTAAGATTGTAACCTGCAGTCGTATTGAGATTGTAGGTGTTCAACCAGGTATTGGGAACCAATCCTCTTTGATGTCCATGTGAACCGGAAACCCGGAAATCACCTTTGTCATTTTTTGCTGAAATGGCAAGATTGGTATTCTGAAGAATTCCGGGACGAATGAATCTGCTCAGATTGTCTTTTCCTCTTGCGACCCATGGTGTAGATTGACGCACTCCGGTGTTAGGATCGATAGGACTATCAAATTGCGGAATCAATTGTCCGTCAAAACGAGGTCCCCATACATCATAGTCTCCATCATTCGTTCCGCCACCTTTACCATCGACAAATGCATATTTACCATGATCACCCGGACCATACAAATCCTGAACTTTTGGAATCGCGATAAACCCATTGTCAATCATTGTAGAAGAAGTGAGGTCGACCTGGAATCCCCGTTTGTTCATAGTACCGCGTTTTGTATTAATCTGGATGGCTCCAAATTGTCCACGAGAACCATATAATGCAGATGCAGTTGGTCCTTTAAGTACCGTGATCGTTTCAATATCATCCGGACTGATGTTCCATGTATCCGAATTGATGGGAATACCATCTACCACATAAAGGGGTGATTTTCCTCTCAAAAGGACGCCTGGTGCGCCAAGTAATTCAGGAGAGGCACCTACTGTAAGTCCGGCAATTTTTCCTGTCAGTGAACTGATCGGATTTTGCTCGCGTGCTTTTATCAGGTTTTCACCCTTCACTTCTTGAATGGCATATCCCAAAGACGCTCTTTCCTTTTTAAAACCTAGCGCAGTAACTACTACATCCGATAAGAATTTATTATCAGGACTTAAAATAACATCAACCAGTAAAGCTGAATTTACTGTTACTTGTCTAGATGCAAAACCGATATATGAAAACTCAAGAACTTCTCCGGATTTCGCTTCGATTCTGTAGGTTCCTTTTTCATCGGTAGTAGCAAATTTATTGCCATTTAAAACTTTGATAGTAACTCCTGTCAGCTCTGAATTGTCTTCTGATGAAATTACTTTTCCGCTGGTAATTGATTGAGCATTGCTTAAAAAAGGGAAGGCAATAGCCACCAACACCAGAGCGAATGCTCTTGTGAAAGTTAATTTTAACTTCATTTTAGTAAAAGTTTGGTTAGTTAATTATTTGATGGTGAATAGATTAATTACGTCAAGCAAATGTACTAGTGCGATGTTAAGCGCAAATAAATTGATGTTTAATTTAAATAGAACTTTGCGGTAGTTTTTACCGCAAAGTTTACTTCAATGTTACCCAAATGTGGGTTGTATGGTTATTTAATGTAATATCAAAGTGACTTTGTCTCTTTGCTTGCGGACGGTCAGGAAAATTATAAAGTTATTCCAGCGTGTACCATTACAAATGACACGATAAGATTCTATTGTTTGTTTTTGTAATGATTTGTTCGTTGTTCATCTTCATTGTCCATCTCAGGTCCTTGCAAGATTTTTTTCCAGTCGAAATTTTTATTGTAGTATTTGAGAGAAAATTGTGGATCGAAAATACGTGCGTCACAGTTTTCTACCGTAAAAGGCCTCAAATCAGGTTTGTCAGTAAAGAAATCGTTCAGGAAACTTGCGGTCGCATCGTACTGATTGACATAAGGAACCTGTAGAATATGGTAGATAACCTTGAGAATTGAACCAAAGTTGGCATGTTTGTGCGAAATGTGTCCTCTCTTTACATAGGGACTTGTCATTAACAAAATTGAACGGTGTGCATCTATATGATCCACGCCACCTTGAGGATCGTCTTCGGTGACTATGATGAGGGTATTTTTCCAGTACTTTGTCCTGCTTACAAAGTGAATAATCCGACCGAGAGCGAGATCATTGTCTGCCATAAAAGACTCCGCATAAGGAAAACCATCTTCCGGACGAATGCCGGCACCGTGATCATTGGGTAGTTGGATGCCAATAAACTGTGGCATGGTATCTTTGCCCGAAAGCCATTTTTCCGTAAATTCTTTTTCAAATTGAATCGCTCTATACTGATCAGGAATATTCATATTAAATCCTGCATATTGCTTACTTGTGTTCGAAAACAAAGCTGCCGGAAAAGGGAAAACGACATTGTTAGTAGAACCAAATATAGTATCTTGCTTTTCTTCAGAAGCGTTTGCAAATTCATTGCATTCGCCAAAATTGTAATAGCTTACGCCACTTCGCTGCAAATTCTCCCAAAGCCCGCCCACTTCATTGTAATCTTCCGGATCTATTCCACCTGTTGTTTTCGGAAATCTACGGCCTTTTGCTCTTGAAAAAGGCAAGAACCTTGCGGAAGTGGAAGAGTTAACTTCAACATATTCATTGGGAATACTTCCTACCATCCAGTGGTGACCATGTATCGATGCATCGCTGTCGCAATAAAAGTTATCAGATACAGAGAATTCTCTTGCCAATTTCAAGTGGTTGACGCTGATATTTACATTCCTGATCGTATCAGTTCTTGTAGCGATCGCAACATTTTCACCTAATCTCGAAAGACTTTTATCGCCTTGTACGCCATCCAGTTGACCTAAGACTTCATCAAATGTTCTGTTTTCCTTTGTAATGTATATGATGTGGCGAATTGGACTTTCTTCGGAATGGGTAGTTAGCGGCAGGACATTAGAGGGGTTTGTCACATATTCTGTTTCGTTAAACATATTCTCCAATACCTGCCTGCTGTACTGCTGAAGTGCATTTTGATCAGGTGTATTTACAATTTGAAATGTACTGAGTTGTATGTCGCCGATATAGGTTCCCTGTGGTGGACTTTTGAAATCTTGTCCTCCATTGGGTCCTGCCCCGTATCCTCGTGCGGAGAGAATTGCCATTTTTCGATCATTGTCAAATAATTGTACCCTTGTAGCACCCCAGCCACTTGGGATAAATCCTGTCACTTTCTTGCTTTTCGTATCGATTACCGCTACAGCATTCAAACCCAGACACGCTACATATAGTGTTTTTCCATCTTTTGTCAATGATAGACCGAAGGGAAGAATTCCTCGCAAATGATCAACTCGTTTGTCCAGCTTAATTGGAATTTCAGCTATAATTTTTTGTTTTTTTAAGTCAATAACACTAATTAAGTCATTAGTTGCATTAGAAACGTATGCAAAATTCTGGTGGCTAACGATGGTATTGGGACTTGCTCCTCCGACGATCTCCTTATCTTCTATAAATTCTCCAATTTGTCTGCCTGTTTTGATTTTAGAACTGACAGTATTTTTTTTCATATCAATTAAGAAAACACTCATACCATCATCTGAAAGTGAAGATCCCAATCCGGGTATTTTTCTGCCATCTTTCCAGGTTATTCCATCTTCCATTTCCTTACTGTGGGTGGCATAGGCCGGAAAATCGAGGTTCATGCTATCTTTATTGTCTTTATTCGCACCGGGGACCAATGGATAATCAAACAAGCCTACGTTGGCTACCAAAGCGAAATCATTTTCTTTGTTGTACGTAATTCCAAACGGAATCCGACCTACCGGAATACAGGAAATGATTTTATCATTTTGCAAATCAATTTTCACCAGGCGATTGTTTGCTCTGTCCAGCACCAATAGCTCATTGCGTTCCTGATCGATGATCAAATCAGAGGTGAAACTATCTTCGTATTTTTCACCTTCGAATGTCGAATTCAGACTAATTTCTTTGATTTTTTTGAAGCTAATGGCATCCATCACCACGACATTTCCCAAGTCTCCACCACTTAAATAAATGCTTTTACTGTCTTTTGAAAAAGCCGTCCCTATGAAAGACGAATTATTTAACACAGATGGAATTTTTCCGTCATAGCTTGGAATTCTGACACTTTTCTCGGGTTCATTCAGTGGGACGATTGTGACAACGCCATTGTGAAGTACTACTGCACGGCTATTATCCGGGGAAATTGACAGCCCGAATGCTCCTTTCGTGATGCTAATAGTCTTACCGGCTGGCGTAACGATTCTGCCACTGGGAATAATACTTTTGCCCTTATTGTCGATTTTGCAATAGTTGTCTCCTGCCGGTACTTCTAGCATTTTTACTTTCTTCTGAGCGAAAACTAACAAAGTTGCCAGGATATTGGCTGCAATAAAAGTGAATAATTTAATTGGCTTAAGAGTCATTTTAGTCTTTGTCTTTTTTAGTAACAATTGTCACAAAAGCTGCTCTGCGTGGAGCAGGAGGGGTAGATTCCAAGCCCTTGATAGATTTCCAGAGCACCTCATTAAATTCTTTTTCCGGTACTTTATCCAAGTGAGTCAGGTTAAAATTAATAGATTTTTTGCTCAGCCAGTTGTCTGCCAGATTCCTCTCATCAATATCCACCTGATTCTTCAAACTATTATAGGGAGAAAAATCGGGTTTATTGGTAAAACAGCGCCACATCGGCGTCGCTGCAGCATCGTATTGGCTCATTGGCGGTATTCCCAGTATCAATTCCATCGTCCTCAGCATGGAGGATGTTGAATATTGCGTATGATCGATAAAATTTCTCTTGATGTATGGGCTGATAACAAATGCAATCGAACGATGTGCATCAACATGATCGGGTCCATTCTGAGCATCATCCTCCAAAACAAAAATCGCAGATTCTTTCCAAATAGAGGAGTGCGATAAGTGCTCAACAAAACGGCCAAATGCAAGATCATTATCGGCAACTGCAGCAAATGGACTGTAAGAACCTTTGGCCATTCCTGAAGTATGGTCATTGCCAAATCGAACTGTGTTGAATTGTGGAACTTTAATTACAGTTAAAAGAGAATCAAAATCATGTTCCCATACTTTTTCCCTTGAAATATCTTGAATATTCAGGTCCCAAGACGAGTAATTTGGGCAGATATGGTTTTCTAAAGTTTTGTAGTTGGCTTTGTAATCATCCGCAAACTCGCCGTAGGTGCGATAAGAAACATTAGATTTTTTGCACATATCCCAGATAAAACCACTTTTGGGAAATGCTACAGACCGGGTTCCTTCAAAATCGTAATTGCCACCACGCCCACCGTAACTCGTAGGCCATGTTTTTTCAACAAAATCATTTGCGTATGCTGCCATCGACCAGTTGTGACCATCGGCACTTACTTCAGCATCGACATAAAAATTGTCTAAAAGCACAAAATTTTCTGCAAGTGCATGATGGTTGGGCGTGATTTTTCTGGGAAATAAACAAAGCGAACTATCGCCATTTCCTTGCGCTAAGTCGCCGAGTACCTGATCATAAGTGCGGTTTTCTTTGATGATATAAAACACGTACTTGATTGGTGAAATTTGTCCTACTTTAGTTGGTATAGGACCATTCTGCTCACCTTCGGCACTTACTTCATCGTTTTTTTGGTAAGGCGAATTGGAATAGGCGACACGGCTCAAAAAGGCAAGATCCTTTGCTGTGGGCATGTTAAATATCGAAAGCTTACCTAAAAACAAAGCTCCAATGTATTGGGCAGCTCGGGCGTCTTTCTTTTTCATTATTGGCTGCGGACCGTCAGGGTTTGCTGCCGAATGATAACCCTTAGCATTTACCACGTAGATCTGATTGTCTATGACCCTGACTGAAGTAGGGTACCATCCTGTTGGAATAAATCCTTTGCTTTTGCTTTCCGCTTTGACACTTATATCGAAAATCGACAGATTGTTGTTGTCAGCATTTGCGATAAAGAGCGTTTTGTTGTCGGCACTAATGGCCAGACTATTTGGGGTTGATCCACTTAGAGACTCCGGGAACAGCGATGTATTTAAGGTTTCTATGACTTTTTTGGTATTGAGATCGACAACACTCACTGAATTATCCAAAGAATTGGCAACAAACAAGCGTTTTTCTTTATCATCTATCACAATTTCATTGGGATTTCCCCCAACTTCAATATCTGATTTTCGTGCTACAGTGTAAGCATCAAACACTGCAATTTTTTTTGCTCCCCACAAGGAGATATACAATTCCCGCTGTGCGCGGTTCGAAGCAATTGAATAGGCTTCGCTGCCGAGGTCAATTTTTTGTTCGACTTTATTGTCAAACAAATTGCAGACATAAAGTGAATTGTCCTCTTTGCTAACACAAAATAGCTTGTTTTGCTGATCATCTACCAACATACCTGTCAGGCAAATCTTTTCTTTAGGCCAGGGTTCGCCGAGTTTGATTTCTCCTGCTGCTTTTAAGGTCTGTTTTTCAATTTGAAAAATAAGGATTTTGTTGTCGTTGCCACCTGATGCGAATAGTTTATCCTCATTTTCATTAAAAGCAAGGCCGTACCAGGCTTTTTGTACATCGATTCGTGAAATTTCACTATTGGTTTTGCTGTCAAAAAGTTGAATGAACTGCTTGCCAACACCATTATTGACCACAGCAAAATAGTTTTTATGGGGAGAAACAACCATTTGTAAAGGTAAATCACCGAGGTCAACTGTTTTTTCAGCATAAGGTGTGAGGTGCCAGCCATTGGGTAAAGTCAGCCTGTTTTCTTCCAATTTCTCCAATTGGATGTTTTTCGTTTTGCAAGAAAGCAACAATACAGCCGATGTCAAGGCTATGATTAATAAATTGGAATAATTTTTCAATTGGTTTCGATTTTATTTTGATTGAAAATAGCAATTATTTGTAGTCCTTTACCCCGCTTACTATTGCGCTCAAGCAGAATGAATTGGTGCACAAGCAGCAAATTGGCTATCCTGTTTTTAGAGAAAAACCAGCATTTAAAAATCCGATTTACCTAGATTATTCAATATTCGACATCTCTACAAAAGAGTTGTGCTTGATAAATGTGGGCAGAACCTGCAGACCAGAAAGAAGTCCATCGTTGAGATGTTGACTGAGTTGGTTCTCGGTATGTGTGCCATTTGTTACGCCGAGGCTCTTGAAGCAACCTGCATTCCTGCCTTCTTGCAGGTCTGAAGGAGTATCACCAATTTTTATCACTTCTCTTGGGTCCGTGATTCCAAATACCTTCATAGCCGCGAAAATCATGTCAGGAGCCGGTCGACCATGTTCTACCTGATCACTGCTAATTGAAAAGTCAATCACCGAAGATCCGGTATTAACATAGTTTGCATCCAGACCATCCATCCATCCCAATTTTTCCAGAAGGATATCGGCTACTTTTCTGTAAAAACCTGTGCAAAGTGCAATCTTGACATCATTCTGCCTCAACCATCGGAAAGTTTCAAGTGCTCCTTCTGCGGGTTCTATCGTATGTTTGGCGTACCAATGTTCTAAAATTTGCTTGAATAGTTGAAATGATTTTTGAGCCTGTATTTCAATTTCCTCCTGATCTGCGTCGGGCATTTGATTGACCCAAAGGCTCCTGAAGACATCAATTTTAGACCAGCCCATCATTGAATTGATTATTTCCGAATTGGTATTTATACCTGTCAAGGTTGATGCCTCAAGAAAACACTCCAGTACTTCATTGTAATCTTTGATAGTTGTACCAGACATATCAAACATAACCAAGCTAATTTTCTGTTTCATTTGTTGTGAATTTATCGGCAAATTTCTAACTTGAATGTGTACTTGATTGCATTTCTATATTATTATTTATTAAAAAATTTGTTAACTCAATTAACTCAATTCCTGACAATCTACACTGATGTATAATGAAAATGAAGTTATTATTAAGTTTTACTTTTTTAAATACGTGCTAAGTTTTGCGCTGTAGTTTTGCGCAATGGATCGTGAATCAAGATTTGGAACAACCTATTTATTGCCGGCTTTTGCCGCATTTCTTACCTACTTTTGTATGTATTGCTTTAGAAAGCCTTTTACTGCTGCATCATATGAAGGGATGTTTCTTTTGGGTTTTCAATACAAGTCAATTTTAGTAGTTGTACAAGTATTGGGTTATATGTGTGCAAAATTCTGGGGAATACGATTTATTTCAGAATTGGGTCGAAAAAATCGCAGTTTGATAATTTTGGCATTGATTGGAATATCGGAAATTGCGCTTTTGGGATTTGCAATTTTGCCAACGAACCTCAAGCCACTTTGTCTTTTTGTCAATGGTTTCCCACTGGGTTTGATTTGGGGTCTTGTTTTTTCTTTTTTGGAAGGACGGAAGAACACTGAATTTTTAGGATCGTTCATGGCCGTAAGTTTTATTATTTCTTCGGGAGTATCGAAGAATATTGGCAAGATACTAATGCTGGATTATGGGGTAGATATGTTTTGGATGCCCTTTTACATTGGCCTATTTGTATTTCCTGTGTTACTTTTTTCTTGTTGGTTGTTGACTAAAATTCCTGATCCCTCCGATGCTGATGTTGCGTCTCGCCATGTGCGTACTTCCATGAATTCCGATGACAGAAAAAATTTATTTTATCGTTTTGCAATTGGAATAAGTCTATTTGTACTCATTTATATGATGTTGAACGCATTTAGAGACTTCAGAGATAATTTTATTGTAGAACTATGGGCTGGTTTGGGTTTTGCGTCCAATAGTTCTTTGCTGACCACCGCGGAAATTCCAATTATGATTTTCGTTCTAAGTATTACTTCACTCACTGCGTTTATCAAGAACAATTACCAGGCTTTTTTTGTCGATCAGTTGTTGATTGCCATCTCGGCTTTCATTATTTTTGGCAGTACATTTCTGTTCCAATTGCAATACCTGAGTCCTTTACTTTGGATGATTGCCGTTGGCTGCGGACTCTATTTGGCGTACATCATTTTTCAATGCATCATTTTTGAACGTTTTATTGCAGCATTTAAAATAAACGGAAATATAGGATTCCTCATGTATATCGCAGATGCTTTCGGTTACCTAGCGAGTATCGGTATTCTGATTTACAAAGAATTTTTCTTCAAGGCAATCCAATGGGTTGATTTTTTTATAGGATGTTGCTACCTGATTTCGGCATTTATGTTGGTGTTGATCTCTGCCGCTATGTTTTATTTCTCCCGAAAATATCGAAAATTCAAACTCATCCCCATTAACCACGAATAGAAAATAACGTAACAATTGATTTTTGAGTCCCCTCCGAAAAGGTCTCAAATTATATTTTAAAATAATGTATAATAT
>JBMOJB010000059.1:0-20121 GCA_049316985.1 Saprospiraceae bacterium
GGTTTGACGCTTCGCGTTTGTTGCGCTACGCGCGTTTGAAGGTTTGACGCTTCGCTGTTTAATTGCGCTTCGCTTGTTTGAAGGGTTTGATTCTTTGCGATTGCCTGGGGCAGTCGTTAGCGCCGCTTCTTCCATTTTCCTTCTAAACACAAAAAAAACACCGCGGTGGGTAAAATTTGTATATTCACTTCCTGCCCATCGGCCTGAAGTGATGGTTTGACGTTAGTAACGCTGCGAAGTGTCTTTGATCTATTGATAAGTTCCTTCCTGCAAATCACCTCATCTGATAATAATTAATCAAAATGACATTGCTAATATTCAAAAAAGTACTTATTTTTGTACATCTTTAAATACTTAATTAATAATTCTATGTTAGCTGCTAATTTTACAGAATTCAGAACGGAACTCAAAAAATACCTCGACACGGTTGAAAAAAACAATGAAACGTTGATTATAAAAAGAGGTAAAGGAAAAGGAACCGTGTTAATTTCATTGAATGAGTACAATTCAATTATTGAAACCATGCATCTGCTAAGTTCGAAAGCAAATGCAGACAGATTGTACGAATCAATTAACCAAATGAAAACAGGTAAAGTAATTGCTACTGAATTAATGGAAGACTTATGAGTATTACTTTTTCCGAAAATGCATGGGAGGACTATGTATTCTGGCAACATGAAGATAAAAAAATGTTGAAAAAAATCAATGATTTGATCAAAGACATAAAAAGACATCCTTTTGAGGGTATTGGCAAACCGGAACCACTGAAATTTGATTTACAGGGGTTTTGGTCCAGAAGAATAGACAGAGAGCATCGATTGGTCTATCAGGTAATTAACAGTGAAATATTAATTTATAGTTGCCGTTTTCACTATGACTGATTCGCAGAAAAAAGCTTCGAATAGTCCAAGTAACAATTTACTATAATGTCATGCTAAAAGAAATTAAATCACTACTTGATGCACGATTAACATACTCGCTCGCTAGCGCCATAATTTCTTTTCCACCATCAAAACCTAATTTAAACTACCGAAAATTTTCATTGGTTGAAATAGTGCAGAGCTAATCATAGCAGTCAACTAACATTTTTTTAACTAAATTGCCATATATATAACCGATTGAAGGATAAAAAACAATTGTTTCGACCCCGCCAAGAGTGTGTGCTACAAAAAATTTACGTTAAAATATGATAAAACTACTCCTATAACAAAACCAGTAAATGTGGAGTAATACAAAAAAGCGATATTAATATTCATATATCGTACTATGCTGAACAGTACTTCAGATAATAACATCCCAATAAGTAAGAGATATACTCTGGGGAAAATCTGAATAAGCAGTAAGTAGCTACTATCCTCTAAATAAGAATAAAAAATGTTCCTTGAATCTCTAAAATAGCGATCATCCGTTATAGAAAGAAAACCATAATTAAGGAATACAGCTGCATACGGTATGAATAAAAATAAAAGAGCAAATATTTTAAAATGTTGCGACAGTTTTTTCTTCATAAACACAGTTGCAGTTGAATACATCAACTCATTTACAAATTAAATACATTTGTAATTTGATGCTTTTTCTCAAAAAAAATGAGTTTCTTTCCAATTAATCCTGGCTTAAATTAAAACTTTTACTTTAGCGCACCCTCGCTTGCATGTAAATACTGGGGATAAACTAATTTGACAGATCTACTCCTTTTAGTTTTAAAGATTTGAGAAAAGCACTTCATGATTTTTCAAAATATTATCGTGAAAACTATCCGGCAATCTCGCCCAATCGAACAAATCCACCAAAATTGGAATATTGCTTTCTGTTATTTTTTCTTTCAAATCCACGAAAGTATCTATGGGAATTTTCTCGAGATTTTGCGTGCGTATGACCAAATCCAAATCGCTGCCGCTATGCGCTGTTCCCTTTACCCTACTACCATAAGCCCACACTTGTATTGGTATGTCCGCAGTTTCAAAAATAGCTATTAGTGCTTTTCTATCTTTTTCTCTCAGCAACATCTTATTCGAAATTTTGAGATTTTATCATTTCAGCCAAAGCACCGGCGTCGATGATAAATTGAGGTAAAAGCACTAACGTTTCTTCCGCGAAATTTACGCCGTAATCATGTGCAGTGTTATTTCGATTGTCGCGATATTGTAGCCATCGTTCACATTGTTCGTCCGTTATCAGATCACGTAGCGCCGCATTTCTAAATACATCCTTAAATGCAAGCTTGTCTACTGCTTTTGATGAATGGAAATAGGGCTTCAGTACTTTGCGCAAGAGCTTGCCGCTTTGCTCCAAAATTACGTCATATTCTTTGATACATGCAGCACGGTACATATCAAAATCAATGCTTTCCGGATTTGTATTATGCAGCAAATGATGAGCTTTATCTAAAGCTGCAATGTTTCGATCCAAATAAATTGTGTCGATGGTATGCATATCTAAAATCCGGTTTTATCAAATTTAATTGCTTTTCAAATAGATGTAGCATCGTGCCCAACTCCAAACTTTCAAACCCCTCAAACTGCGCGAAGCGCAACAAACCTACAAACGCGCGAAGCGCACCATACCTTCAAACGCGCGAAGCGCAACAAACGCCGAAGGCAACAAACGCGCGAAGCGCATCAAACGCGAAGCGTCAAACCCTTCAAACCTGCGCCCGCAGCGCCAACAGCACCACATTTTCAATATGATGCGTGAACGGAAACATATCCACCGCCTGTGATTTGATGACTTCATATTTTGGCGATAGCCAGGCAAGATCCCGGGCCTGGGTCGAAGGATTGCAGCTGACATATACGATCTTGGGTGCTTCCAGTTTGAGCAACATCTCAACTACTTTTTCGTGCATACCCGTCCTTGGCGGATCGGTAATCAGCACATCGGGTTTGCCATGCTGTGCTGCGAATTCATCCGTCAGGATATTCTTTACATCGCCTGCATAAAACTTGGTATTGAGAATGCCATTTCTTTCTGCATTTTGCTGTGCATCGACGATGGCTTCGGGAATTTCTTCAATTCCCACCACTTGTTTGCAGTCTTTCGCGACATACAGACCGATGCTGCCCACTCCGGTGTACAAATCATAAACATTCTCCTGCCCGGTCAATCCGGCAAAATCAACAACTGTGTCGAAGAGGCGAACGGCTTGTTTGGTGGAAGTCTGGAAAAAGGAATGCGGGGCTATGCGATAGGTAACATGACCCAATGCTTCTTCAATATAAGGTTTGCCGTCGAAGCAGGTGATTTCTCTTCCCCAGAGCGAATCGTTGACACCCTCGTTAATACAATATTGCAAAGAAGTAACCTCAGGGAATTTCCGCAGAATGCCATTCAGGTAGGCTTCTCTCCTGGATTTGTCTTCGTATTTGAACACCATGACGACGAGAATTTGTCCTAAAGTCGTAATTCTCATCATTACATTGCGCAGGTAGCCCTCGTGATTGCGCACATCGTAGAATTCCAGCTTTTGTTCTATGGCGAGCGCATGCATGAAATTCCGCAGTGCATTCATGGGCTCAGGCATTAGGAAACACTCGTCGACATGTACCATTTTGTCGAAGGCACCCGGTCGGTGAAAACCCAAGACATCCCTGAGGTTGCTGTCACCACGATCCATCATCTCCTGGGTGATCCACTGTTTGTTCGCAAAGGTGAATTCCAGTTTATTGCGGTAGTATTTTTGTTCCTGTGCACCGATAATCGGTAAATACTCCCCTACATCGACTTTCCCAATACGTTGCAATGCATCTTTGACCAGTTTGTCTTTGTAAAGCAACTGCGATTCATAGGTCATGTGCTGCAGTTTGCAGCCACCACAAATATTGAAATGTGTGCAAAATGGTGTTGTGCGATCGGCAGAATAGCTGTGAAAATTTATCGGTCTGCCTTCGGCATAGTCTTTCTTTTTGGTAACACGAACATCTACTACATCTCCGGGTGCTGTCTCTTCTACAAAGACCACCATGCCTTCCTCATTTCTCCCCACACCTTTGCCTTTATCGGCTAATCCATGTATACTGACCTTTTCCCAGATGACCGGTTTTTTTTGTTTTCTCAATTTGTATGTATTTGAATATCAATAAAATGTAATATATTGTTAAAAATATTACCCACAAAGTTAGAAAGAATTAATAAGTTTGCAGCAAGATTGGTCAAAAGCGATAGAAAGAAAGAAATTTAAGTGGGGTTTGGACATAGGAGTGCGGCGAGTTTTCAGAGCAAAGAACAATAGTCAATTTGTAGATTTGAAAATTTGATGATATTATTTAATCAACTTCGTTGATAGTTTTTCTTGTCATTTTTCAAATAAATGAATTTTTATTTCTGAGTTAAGTGGCCCCATCGACAACAAAAGTCACTGAAAGTGACAAAATCTAAAATATCATCAAATTTTCAAATCATCATATTTTCAAATTACCCGAATGTATATAGTTCCAAATCATCAATTACCCGTTCAAAGCAATATAGAAGCAAAATTGGTTTCCCTTCATGGCAAAAATTTCCAGCGGATTATCAGTCAGGACGATATTCAGCAGAGAGTAGGTGAGTTGGGCTCGATTTTGAGGATGCAATACGAAGGCAAGCGGCCTTTATTCATCGGCATTCTGAATGGTGCGTTTGTTTTTGCGGCAGATTTAGTAAGGGCTTACGCTGAAGAATGTGAGATTGTGTTCGTTCGTCTGGCAAGCTATAGCGGAACTTCCTCTACCGGAAAAATCAATACAGTTATTGGTCTTGAATCGGGTGATATTGAAGGGCGTGACATCATAATAGTAGAGGATATTGTGGATACAGGTAGGACATTGAGTGAATTTATCAAGATGCTGCAGGACTACAATCCGGCATCAGTTTCTATTGTCACTTGTTTTTTAAAACCTGATGCCCTTAATTTTGATCTCAAGCCGGAGCTCGTAGGGTTCTCTATTCCTACTAAATTTATCGTCGGGTACGGTTTGGATTACGATGGTTTAGGAAGAAATCTATCCGCTATTTATCAGCTGGTGGAATAACTATCTGCAATGACAGAAAATACTAAAGCTTATCTGCAGTTGCATGCATCAGTTTTTTTGTGGGGGTTTACGGCTATTTTGGGAAAGCTGATTACCGTTACGGCTTTGCCTTTGGTTTGGTGGCGTATGGGTATTGCTTCTTTTTGCTTTTTATTTATCCTAAAGGGCTACTCATTTTTACGATTAATACCTACAGCTGTTCTTTTTCGGGTGATATTGGTCGGAGCTATTGTCGCCTTTCACTGGCTTTGCTTTTACGGCTCCATCAAATATGCCAATGCTTCCGTAGCACTTGTGTGCCTAACTACAACCTCGCTGTTTACCGCTGTATTTGAACCCATCGTTTTCAAAACGCCTTTTCAGAAAGTGGAATTTGCAATAGCTATTGTTATTATTCCTGCTATGGCTTTGATCGTGAGTGATTTGGATTTCAAAATGATGATAGGCGTTATTCTGGGGATTTTGGCAGCTTTTGGATCCGGTTTGTTCTCCGTATTGAATAAAAAACTCTTGAATTATATCGATCCGATTCGCATGACAGCCATTGAATTGGGAAGTGGGTTTTTGATATTGAGCCTGATCATCCCTTTTTTCTTTCATTTCGATCCTGAAATGGCCTTTTTACCATCTACTGCTGACACGCTTTATTTGATTTTACTTTCCGTAGGTTGTACGGTGGTTCCCTTTACGATGTCATTGTATGCATTGAAGAAACTATCTGCCTTTACGACAGTACTGGCTATCAATCTCGAACCTGTTTATGGCATCGCAATGGCCTGGTTCATTTTGCAAGAAAACAAAGAACTGAATTTTACATTTTACTTTGGTGTAAGTGTAATTCTGGTCGCTGTTTTTCTGCACCCATTTCTGAAAAGAAAATTCAAGTGATTAATCAAAGTTTCTGCAGGTACACTAAGCGTGCGTAGTCTCCATCTTTTGCAAGCAAAGATTCGTGTGTACCCTGCTCGACGATTTCACCTTCTTTCATCACGATGATCGTGTCAGCATGTTGGATCGTCGACAAGCGATGAGCTATTACCAATGCAGTTCTGTTCTTGATCAATTCATTTAATGCAGCCTGAACCAATTGCTCTGATTCAGAATCGAGCGCAGAAGTTGCTTCATCAAGAATCAAAATCGGCGAATCTTTTAGTACAGCTCTTGCGATGGTTAGTCGTTGGCGTTGTCCACCACTGAGTTTCATGCCACGATCACCGATATTGGTTTTGTAACCATTTTGAGTGTCCATGATGAATTCATGTGCATTGGCGACTTTAGCTGCGTTGATCACATCAGCTTCAGTTACGCCTTCCATCCCAAAAACGATGTTGTTGTAAATACTGTCATTAAATAGTATAGCCTCCTGAGATACGATACCGATTTGTTCCCGAAGATGGTTGATCTTTAGGTTCTTGATGTTGATGCCATCAATCAGGATTTCGCCATCCGTCACATCATAAAAACGAGGCAACAAATCAGCCATGGTGGATTTACCTGAACCGGACGAGCCGACCAATGCTACGATTTGTCCATGTGGTATTTTCAAATTGATATTATTGAGAACTTTCCGGTCTTCATTGTAAGAAAAACCTACATTTCTATATTCAATTCCTTTTGAAAACTCTTCTAAGGTCTGCGGGTGCTCGGATTCTAAGATGGTGTTTTCGACACTCAGGATTTGTTCAATTCGGTCAGCAGCGGCCAATCCTTTCTGGACATTATAGAAGGCAGATGAAAAACTTTTTGCAGGGTCGATAACATTATAAAAAGCAAAAATGAAGGATAAAAAAGTCTCTGCTTGTAAATGGCCATTGAAAACCAACAATGAGCCATACCACAACAGCACCGCCACTGTTGAGATTCCCAAAAATTCAGAAAGCGGTGAGGCGAGGTCTTTGCGTCTTAAAATGGAAGTAATTAACTTGCGGTACGTATTGTTTTCGTTCGCAAAGCGATGGGTTTGATAAGCTTCCGCATTGAATCCTTTAATAATTCTCAATCCGGAAAGTCCTTCTTCAACAATTGCGATTACATTTCCGAGTCGTTCTTGTGCCAGGTTGGAGTTCTTCCGCAAAGTTCTCGAAATGGAACCAATGACAAAAGCTACAAACAAAATCAGCACAAATACAAACATCGTCAGCTGAGGACTGATGTACAACATGAACGCCAAGCTGCCAAACATGACAATCGGTTCCCTAACGATGGTTTCGATAACATTCAAAATACTCCATTCAACTTCTTGTGCATCAGACGTAATTCGTGCCAGCAAATCACCTTTTCGCTGTTCAGAAAAATAACCCATCGGCAAACTGATTACTTTTTCAAACATGGCCTGTCGTAAATCCCGCACAATTCCGTTTCTAACCGGAGTAATGAAATACAGCGCCAGATAACGAAACAGGTTTTTAAAGAAAAAGACAAATATGATTAAGCCACAGGTAAGGAGTAATGCTGCATCCTTTCCATGTAAGATAACATAATTGGAAAAATAATAGCTGGCCCATCCGCCAGGATCAAAACCCGTCGGCTGCACGGTAACTTTTGCTGCGCGATCAAATAATATATTCAAAAAGGGGATCAGCATTGGAATACTGAGGATCGTAAAAACGGCCATCAATAAGTTGCAAATCATATTGTAGAATACACCTTTTCGGTACCTCCAGGTGTATCGCAATAGACGCGAAAGTGATTTCGGATTTTTTTCGGTACTCATAAGTGCAAAAGTAGACTAATTCAAGCATTTCAAACAGGTAAAGCACTGCTTTTTATTTGAAGACGAACACAGGATTTTAAATTGTACTCAATTGGGGCCTATTTTTGGATTAGCAAAATATACTTAATTTCATATCAGCAGACTGCCGTGCATAAAATTAAAACCTTTGTTGCCTTGCAGTCCACCTGTGTGTATCGCAAGTATCTTCGAGCCTGGAGGGAAATGTCCTTTTTGAATTTTATCGAAAATTCCGTACATCATCTTGCCGGTATAAATGGGATCTAAAGGAATATCATGTAGCTCCTTGAATTGATTAATGAAATCAATTAGTTCGAGATTATATTTAGCATATCCACCAAAATGATACTGGTTTTCAAGAACCCAGTTGTCTGCTGGATGCTGAATAAGCTTTTGAATATCTTCGTGAAGAAAATCGCCTTTCAAGGCAGAAAACACCTGTACCTGCGATTTTTCTTTCAATCCGATAATCAATCCGGCGGCTGTTCCGCCGGTTCCTGCCGAAAGGCAATAGTAATCCGGTATGAAGCCCAATTGAGATATACTTTCCTCTGCCAACTCTGCCGTGCCTTGAATTGCCAGTGAATTGGTTCCTCCTTCCGGAAGAAAGTAGAAGTCCTTGTTCAATATACCCAAGGTTGAAAAGTCAAATGATGCATCAATCAGGCGAAAAGTGCTTCGGTCAACAAAAATAAATTTCATCCCGCATTGAGCAGCAAATTGAAGTGTTGGATTACTTGTGGATTCGCCGCGGATAATACCAATTGTTGAGAATCCAAATTCTTTCCCTGCGGCAGCTATAGCATAAATGTGATTCGAAAAGGAGCCTCCTTTGGTGATCAGTGTACTGATGTTCCGCTCACGTGCGTAAATCAGGTTGTATTTAAGCTTACGCCATTTGTTGCCCGAAATTTCCGGGTGTATCATATCATCCCTTTTTATCCACAGCCGAACTTCATTGAGTCTGGAATCTACTATTTCAATGACAGGACTTAGCATTTTGGCACTAAAATTGTCTCTATGATTTGTTTATTGGAAGGAAGTTTCGTCACAAATGATTCTTATTTTAGATTCAAAATGTTGATTTTAAGCAATTAATACATTTGATCTCGTTTTTTTAAACGTCACAAATGGTTGAATATAGATCAATAATTGAATGTCATTCCACTAATATTTGTAAATAGAATTTTGATTCATACTAAAACTACACGTAAATGAAAAAAACTAAAATTCCAGCAAAATTATTAATAGTTAAAAGTCTAGCGATTAAAGCTAATACGGAAACTCCCCGCAAAGGTAACAATGGTGGATACACTTGGGTCGGATAAGATCAATACACAAACCTTTCATACGAATTCATTTTTGAAACCGACAGGCCTATTTGGCTGTCGGTTTTTTTATTGTGGCCACTTTTTTAATTTTTTCTTTAGTGGTAGCAGTAGCTTTGGGCAACGGCAATTCGAATTGAGTACATTCAAAGACGGAAGTTGACAAGGGTGCTATACTGATGGTAATTGCATGATCCCTGTTGTGCTTTTTTATTGGCTTCGATATTACCTTTTCTTTATTGTTGTACTTTCCCGTTCCGCAATACTCAGTGGCATCTGAATTCAGTAGTTCCATCCATGTACTTTTGTATGGAACGCCAATTTCATATTCAGGAATTGTGTTTGGCTTGAGATTACATACCACCATTATTACGGGGTCCTTCTCGTCCCCTTTTCGCAAATAGATAATCACCGAGTTGACATTGTCATCGAATGAAATCCATTCAAATCCTTCTACAACAAACTGCTTTTTGTAGAGCGAAGGTTTTGTTCTGTATAGCGTATTTAGGTCCTTTATTAAGTTTGTCATTCCTTTTTTCAAAGGATTTTCTGCTACATGCCAATCCAGTCCCCGATCATGGCTCCACTCTTCGAATTGAGCAAACTCACCACCCATGAAAAGTAGTTTAGTTCCCGGATGCGTAAACATATAAGCGAACATGACCCTCAAATTGGCATAGGCTTGCCACTCGTCGCCCGGCATCCTTCCGATCAACGAACCTTTGGCATGAACTACCTCATCATGAGACAATGGCAACATGAAATTTTCAGCAAAAGCATAGACGATACTGAATGTGATTTCTTCCTGGTGCCACATTCTGTACATGGGCGGCCTGCCCATATATCGAAGTGTATCATGCATCCAACCCATCATCCATTTTTGGCCAAAACCCAATCCACCATCGTATGTCGGTCGCGAAACCATGGGCCAGGTTGTAGATTCTTCAGCGATGGTGACGGCATCCGGGTAATTGGCATAGACAGCTTCATTAAATTCTTTTAAAAAATCTACGGATTCCAGGTTTTCTCGTCCTCCCAAATGATTCGGTTCCCATTCACCTTCTTTTCTTGAATAGTCAAGATAGAGCATAGAAGCTACGGCATCCACTCGCAAACCATCTGTGTGATATAAATCCATCCAAAACAATGCGTTTGAAATCAAAAAAGATTTGACTTCGCCTCGACCAAGATTGAAAATCAGGCTTTTCCAATCCGGGTGATAGCCTTTTCGAGGATCTGCATGTTCGTATAAATGCGTGCCATCAAAGTAAGAAAGGCCATGTTCATCGGTAGGGAAATGGGAAGGAACCCAGTCGAGTATTACACCAATGTTTGCCTGATGTAGCTTGTCCACCAGGTACATATACTCTTGAGGAGTGCCATATCTGCCACTGGGTGCATAATAGCCGGTAATCTGATATCCCCAGGATGGTACGTAAGGATGTTCCATGACCGGCATGAATTCCACATGTGTAAAATTCAGATTTTTTACATACTCCACCAACTCGTCGGCCAGTTCGATATAGGAAAGTGAGCGGTTGCCTTCTTCTTTTTTCTTTTTCCAGGAGCCGAGGTGTACTTCATACACTGACATTGGTTGCTGGATGTTATTTCTCGTTTTTCGTTCAGTCAGCCATTGTTCGTCTTTCCATTCGTACCAGGTATCCCACACAATCGAAGCAGTGCCGGGAGGTGTTTCCCATCTCCTTGCATAAGGGTCACCTTTCAGGCATTTCTGGTGATTGTAGCTGATAATACAATACTTGTAGTTATCACCTTTTCGGATTTCAGTAAGGAATCCTTCCCATATACCGGAACCATCCCAGCGAGGCACCAAAGGATGTCCATGTTCTTCCCATTTATTGAAATCACCCACTACTGAAACGTAGCGGGCATTGGGTGCCCAAACCGCAAAATAAACGCCTTTTTTGTCCTCAGATTCCATCAGATGGCTTCCCAGTTTTTCATAGATCCTAAAGTGTTTTCCGGCTTTAAAGAGCTGGATATCGAAATCTGTAAACCTTGAGATATGTGGCATTTTTATTGACGATTTTTACAAAGGTAAACGCCTTTAGGCAAAAATTAATATCTTTGCACTTTAAAATTCAATTATGTCAAAAAAACTATCCATCGTAATTCCTGCTTACAATGAGGCTCGAACCATACATTTGATACTTAATAAAATCAGGGAAGTCCAGCTTATTAACGGAATTGAAAAAGAAATCATTATCACAAACGACTGTTCCAAAGATGATACTGAGGGCGCGATAAATCGCTACATGGCTGCCTATCCGGAGTTAAATATTCAGTACTTTAAACATAAGGTCAACATGGGAAAAGGTGCGGCATTACATACAGGGATAAAATTAGCCACCGGTGATTATGTTATTGTACAGGACGCCGACCTGGAATACGATCCACAGGAATACAATATTTTGCTCAAGCCAATCTTGGATGATTTTGCAGATGTTGTATATGGTTCTCGCTTTATTGGAGGTAAACCACACCGAATCCTTTTTTTCTGGCACTCGATCGGAAATAGATTCTTGACTTTCGTGTCAAATATGTTTACCAATCTAAATCTTACGGACATGGAGACTTGCTACAAAGTTTTTCGTCGTGAAACCATTCAGTCTTTGAACCTGCAGGAAAGACGCTTCGGTTTCGAACCCGAGGTAACTGCCAAAGTGAGTCGTGTACCGAAAATAAGAATCTACGAAGTGGGCATTTCCTATTATGGGAGAACTTACGAAGAAGGCAAAAAAATTGGCTGGAAAGATGCAGTCAGGGCAATCTATTGTATCGTCAAATATAACCTATTCTCAAAATAAACAATGTTTCAATTATCTTCAAGTACGACACTTTTTTATAAATTTTTCTTTCCTTGTATTTGGCTGGCTTTTTTCAGCACTTTTTTAATTTCCGTGCTGATTCTTGATGACTCAAACGTCGGTGGATTTCCAATTGATTTGTTTGCGGCGGGCCTGTCCGTTTTTCTGATTCTCGGCTTTGTTTTTTTCTATTTCACCGTTTTTAGGTTGAAACGGATCGATGCAAACGGAACGGATTTTTTCATCTCCTCTTACTTCAAAAATTTTAAGTACCCTTCTACGAATGTAGAAAAAATTCAGGTCAGAGATTTGGGGATTGTCGTGTTGGGAACGTTGACTTTAGTTGCTGAAGGCAGCTTCGGAAGAAAAATATTCTTCCTGATGAGCGAGCGCAATGTGAAAAAATTCCTTGAAGCATATCCGGAACTGGAAGCATTATTTGAAGTCTGATCTTTTTAACTGTCACGACGACAAAATCCACTGTCTCAGCACTTTGAATTTCGCTTCCCAAGTGAGGTTGTTTTTGGCAAACTCGTGCAAGTTACCAGGATAATCAGGATACAACAGCAGAAGATTTCGGTAGAATGAAATAGTTTGTTCAATATTGACAGGACTTTCATCGGCAGCAACCTGAAAAACAAAAGGGAAATTTGCCGGTATATCTCTATCAAGATAACCATTGATGAATGGAATCCCCCGGGCACAATATTCCCTGACTTTGAGATTAGAGGTTTCTCCATTGGCTACCCCAATCCGGTGCATCCCCAGACTACTCACTCCCAAATGACAAGTATCAAAAAATGCCTGTAGTTCGTCGCCATATTTAGCACCATGGAAAATTACCGTTTTTTCTAAACCCGCTTCAACACTTTGCCTTTTTAAGGCTGAAATTGCATCACCTTTTCCGACAATATGGAAATAAACGGGAAATTGATGATGATATGATGACATACCGGCAATTATTCTATCAAAGCCATGCCAATGTTGCACATTTGCCAAACCAAGGATGTGAAATTCTTCGGAAAGAGCAGTAGGTTTTTTGGGGAATAAACCATCGATGTCTACTCCATTCGAAGTTTTGATAGTCGGGATATCAAAAATCCGATCAAAGGCGGAAAATGTCAGGATTCTGTCAACATATTTTTTCAAATAAGTACAGAGTACTTTGTCCAGACCATATCGAATTCGGTCCTCAACATCATCATGCCGAACCTGATCGTGGTAAGGATAAGATGCGATTTCCATAACGATTTTCACAGAAGGATTTGCCTTTTTTAGTTTTTTAAGCAAAAGTATAGCGAAGGGATTGAGGAAAAAATGGCGAATATAGATGTGCGTATATTGCCTCAGATCAATGGCGGTAGAAAATGAAAAGAACTGAAAGAAAAATCTTTTCCATTTGTTGTTGTAGCGGAAAATTTGCTCATAATCTCCATTGCTAATTACTACTTCATTGTTGCGGAAGTACAATAAATCTGTTTCTATATCCAAACGCCGCAAAGCTTTGGCTTGCGCGAAAATCTTCTTACTGATTCCCGAATGCGCCTCGTTGCCAAAGTTGAGTTTAGTATAGAAAAGTACTTTTGGTTTCATCTCGGATAGCACGCAGCCTACTTTTTAATTTCCGGTATCTTGCAGATATTTGGAGTAATTTCTTTTTTGCCTTCATTCGAAATATACAATGTGCCGTCGCTGCTAAACACGATTCCTTCAGGCTGTGGATGAATTTTTTTATCTAGCCTTAATATGTTGAGGATTGCGCCTTCGCTATTGCTAACCAATAATATTTTTCCGGGAGAAGAAAGAAAGAAGTAGTTGCCTGTGCGCGGGTGTACGGCAAAACCCGAAATGCCAAAATGAAATTCGGCGGCCGCTTCGTTAGCGAAGTCTTTGAAAACATCCGGATCGGCATGGTGTTCAGCCAGCCATTTATGCATTTGCCCGTACGATATTGTCAGGATAGGCTTGGTACTGAATTGCTTGGTAGCCGGATCAAAAGACCACAATTCTCTTTCTAGAATTTGTTCCCTTGGTCCTTTGCAACCAAGAATCAAAAGCTTTTTTACAGGATCATATCCTAGTCCTTCCACATCAGCAGCTTTGCTCAATTCATCGGAAACAAAACTTTCTGTGCGCAACTTAGTTTGATCATTATAGTCAAAGATGGCATATAGTTTCCCCTTGCTTTTAACAGCATAGATGATATCCCCGACCATTTCAATTCCTTCAAAGTCACCACCATCTTCCCGAAAAAGTGCCGTTTTGATTATACTTCCATTTTGCCGATCGATAGTGAAGATTTTTGCCTGCTCATCGTTAACTGCCAGTATGTTGCCATCTTCAGATACACTCAATCCTGAGATTTCTTGTAGCGAGACACCCATTTCAAATATCTCCGCAGGCTTATTAATCGCATAGGAAAATCCGGGGTTTAATTTGTCATTACTTTCATTCTTATTGCCGCTTTGGCAGTGAGCCAAACCGGCAATAGAAATGAAGAAAATAATTTTCTTTACGATCATCTATCTAATTATTAGTAATTTAATTCTTTTATCGAAAGTCTTTGCGCCGATGATTATATGGTAGAACCCTGCCGGAATCGCTTCGGTTATTAAGCGGTACTTCAAATCACCTGCTGGAATTTCATTATGAAAAATTTCCTGGCCCTGTGCATTTACCAAAGCAATTTGTAAAGCGGAAGGGTATCCTTTTTCAAGTAAAATGTCTACATGAGCATTTGCCGGATTAGGATACACTTGTATGGCTATTTCATTCGTAAGGCTAGTGGTGCCGGTAAAAGTATAGGTTTTTTTGAAATTACATCCATTTGAATCGAGAATTGCCAATAAATAACTTCCATTCATCAAATTAGGGAATATAGGGCTTGATTGGTAGTTCTTTCCATCATCAATGCTAAATTGATACGGTGCTATTCCGCCGGAGGCCTCAAGTATGAGGCTATCTCGCCGGGTAATTACAGTTGCATCTAATGCTTTTGGGGCACTCAGATTAATGTTTATCGCTCTGCTAAATCCATCGGCATCAGAAACCGAAACTATATAGGATCCCGCTGCTAATCCGGTGAAAACCGGACTCGATTGAAGCAACCCTTGGTTGATTTTATATTGATAAGGTGCTTTTCCGGTATTCATTGCCACGGTAATTGTGCCATCCGCTGCATAGCTGCAAGTGGGAGATTGATGTAAATACTCAATTCTCAAAGGGTTTACCTTTAATTGAAAACTATCACTAATTATACAATTATTACTGTCTCTGACTTCATAGAAATGCCATCCATTGAGTTGATTTTTCCATTCATTATTTTCAGAAAATCCTCCTTTTTCATAATTGATCTGATACGCAGGAGTGCCACCGGAAATTAATAATTTTACAGTCGTGCTATCGTTGGTCATTTTAGCGATTATCTGAGTAGGTTCATTGACGTTTAGTTTAAAGTAACTGAACACACCCTCGTTATCCTTAACGGTGATCTGATAAGTACCGGCTTTTAAGGAATCAAATACATTGGAGAAACGGAAGTCTGAATTGTCTATTTTGTACTGCAAGGGAGGTGTTCCATTAATGGCATCAATGCTTATTTTCGCATCATTTCCGCCATAGCAGCGAATCGGATGAATCGCTACAACATTTATTTTGATTATATTCTCTTTGATTTTTATTGGAAAATCAGTCACCGGTATCCAGCCACCAATGCTACTGCGTGTTTCGAAGCTGAAATTATCCGTACTTGCACCGGTTCCGGATTCAGGTTGGAAAAATAATTCACCCGTATTTATTTGCTGCTGCGTTATTGTACTGCCTACGCTCATGATAGAACTACCTCTTTTTAAAACGCCATGAGCAGGCAATTTGAGAATTCTATAGGTGAATTTATCGGGGCTAAGCCCGATACTTGTTGCGGTGAAAAGATCATCTCCTATATTTTTCAATTGACCTTCTGTAACGAGCAAAGTGTCAGTTTCTACCACAAGTGTGGAGTCCGGCGCAAAAGTTTTACAAACTCTGAGGTTCCAGGACTGCAAAATTCCGCCATCATCCAGTTTTCTGTCTTTAATTCGCAAAGTCCAGGTTCCTTGATAATCCTGATTATAGAAAGTTGAAAAAGGCTCTTTAGGTTTTACCCTATTTTTGATTGCCGGACTTGTTAATGCGCAACTTAGATTATTTCCCGTATCAGTAAATGTAGCGTCGACATTATTTCTATCTGAACAAGCGCCTTCAAATACAAGGGTGGATAACCCGTTGGGATTTTCCAGCTCAACACTAAGGTCGGACAAATAAGGGTGGTCGATTTTTGTGTAGATTTCAAGATCGCCCAGTATTCCTTTTTTACTCACTTCGATTTTACTTGCCACTTCTGAGGCGGTTATTGGAATGGTAGTCGGATTGGTATTTCTTAAAGTATCGCAATTCAATGCACCGGTTTGGAAAACAGTCGCAGCGCTATATGCAGCTGTATTACAAGGATTTGATGCTTTAACTCTCCAATAGTAGATTTGAATCGCACTTATTTTTTTTGCAACATATTGCGTATCACTTACCGTCGCAGTTTCCTCAATCGTACCAAAGTCAGCATCCTTGCTGAGTTCGAAAATGTACTTTTCGGCTCCGTTTATTTTTCTCCAGATAAATGGTGCTTTTACTCCAAATGCTCTGGAATACAATCGCGGCTTCACTTGGTCGGGTGTTGCTGTTATCAATGAATAAGTCGACAAGGGAAATGAAAATGAGTCAATTTGCGAACCACTTACACCTTTTATTATGGGTGAAAATTTGCCGACGACCGAGTTTTTCAAATTGTAAATGGTCAGCTTTACACTTGCAAAAGGGGTTATTGTATCTTGTGAAAGGGTATATTTTGCCGATGGAGGTATAGAAACAACAGACAAGGCGACTTTTTCTTTAAAACCTGCAATTGTGCCAACAGTAAGATCGACTTGCACAGAATCAGTCACAGTCGTACAAACTTGAATTTCGTTGATGGTAATAGGGAAAGTGAACGACGATACAAGTGGTTTTTGGATTACAAAATCGTTATTGGAAATATCAAAAAAGATGTTGTTCAGACCTTTTATCTTGATTCGTGCTTTGGAGATATTGCGCACCGGAACTTGTATCGTGGCGCTACCGGTATTGGGTACTGCTTTTGCCAACGTATCGGGATAAGTATATCCGCCATCTGATGAAAGCAGAATCATCACTTGAGCGGTTGATACAGGCGCTACGTCAGTTTGAGCTACCGACCAGGTTATTGTTTCGTTTTGCCCACCTGTCCAGGTTATTTTCGTTGCGTCTGGATAAGTCACTATGAATGGGCCTGTATCAGCTACATTAATCCTCATGGCGTCAACTCCACTCGTGCCGCCATTCACATCATTATCTCTTACGGTCAGTCTGAAATTCATGCTTCTCGCAACTTTAGGAAGCACCTCCCATGTATTTTTGCTGTTTTTTACGATTGTTGTCATCGGTGGAAAAACCCGGATTGGAGATCGCTGGGGGGATATGGAGCGAAATAAGGGACCGGAATTCAATAATCCGGTTGGGGGCATTGCCACCACCTCTCGATCGTACTCTTCCCAGCAATAGGAGAGGTTGATAGCTGCGCTTTCATCATCCTTTGCACTTCCAATTAATTCAAAAGGAGTATCCTTGGGAATAGTGTAATTGTCTCCTGCATTAACTACAGGTTCGTTTTTATTAGAAATTGCAATTTTTGCTGCGCAGTTATTTCCGCTGCCGGTCAACACAAATTGATTGATTTGGGCAATTGAAATGGCATGAAAGTAAGCATCTGAATTGGCTTGGACGACCGGTGGGCATATACCGGCGTAACCCATTATCGTGCTGCCGCTTCCGGGTTCATAGGAAGAAGTTGTCGAAATATTTCCATTGCAGGAATTGTTAAAAGTATGCTGAGCACCAAACTGATGACCCATCTCATGACAAACATAGTCGATATCAAATGGGTCGCTGACCGGATTGGGCAATCCCGTCACACCTTTTGCTTTATTGGTTGATGAACATGGCGATCCAAGATTTGCAATTCCACCACCTCCCGTACTAAATACATGTCCGATGTCATAATTGGCAGAGCCAATTAAAGCATCGCATTTGGCTTGATTTTCTCCCAGCATTGTCGCGCCCCTGTCATTCGTATAGCCGTCGGTAATTGCATTCAGAAAAATCAATTTGGTATTGTTGGGTATGATTTCCATCGTAATGGAAAATTCTTTTTCATAGACACCATTTACTCTTGTCATTGTTTTGTTCATCGCGTTGACGACATCTTCCACTTTGCCGCCGTGATACTTGGCATATTCACCGGTGCAGGCGAGTGCCAGGCGGTATTTCCTCATTTGTCCATCACCTGTACGGAAAGCGTTTATGATTCGTTCGGTATCGCCAATATTCGAATCATCCAAATTTCCGCAACTCAACTTTTTGTCGGAGTTGAAATCGCCTTTAAAATAAGAGTTGTAATAAGTTGATGTTTCTTTCGCATAGGTATCGATGTATATGGTTTGCGATACATCCATAATCATTGCCGCCAGTCCTTTTGGCGAGGTGCTGAAACGAATCGTTGCTGAGCGATCATTCATATCGTAACCCGAATAAGAACGAATTCGCGGAAACTGGTTTTGAAGGTCGGGGTGCATAGTAGGCGCCTCTGTAATCAAAAAAGTTCGATTGCTTCCATCGGGCATGGGTAGGTTAATTTGCGGCAATGCAGCATCCTCATACTTGCTAAATCGCAGCGGCGCGTTGCTTAACTCCAATAGGAACGCAGGATAGTCCAATGAAAAGGTAAAAGCTTTCTGCGGCGTAATTTCTTTTTTTCCCTTAAGATTTCTTTCCAGAACTGATGCATCCAAAGCCTTCCACAATACGGTATTTTTTTGTGAAAACAAATAAAAAGAAGGAAAAATGAGTATTACGAAAAATAATAATTTGAGTAATGATGATTTCATTGAGTATATTTTTGAAGCAAAAGTATTAAAGCTTGTTGATTAAATAGCTTTTTTAGTTTAATTTAGTTTTTAAATGCCTGACATGGTACGATTTTGGTAATAAATTACATTAATTTTTAAGTTTATTTGTTTAATAAGACCTGAGAGGGTAATTTTGCATCTTTTAAACAGTACGAGGAAAAAATTGTTAAGAAAACAATAACGATATATATTACTCGTTTTAGTACCGACATTTAAATAATTCAATCGAATTGCAGGAATTGTTGCATCAATATGGCAAAATTCTGACAATTTATTACAAAAATTAAACATGAATAAAGTCATATTAATTGCAACATGTAGTTTTTTGCTGCTGAATTCAAGCCTTAATGCGCAGTGCTTTTTAGACAAAAAAGGCAATGTAATTATCGATGCAAGTGGAAAGCCATGTGCCAATACAGTTATTTCTGCGGTACCTTTTTTAAGAATTACGCCTGACGCAAGAGCGGGTGCTATGGGAGATGTTGGAATTGCGGTTTCTACTGATGCAAACGCCATGCATTACAACACGTCCAAACTAGTTTTTGCAGAAGAGAAAGCGGGGGTGTCAGCAACATATACACCATGGTTGAGAGCACTTGGTTTATATGATATGTATATCGCCTACTTGTCAGGATTTGCGAAAGTGAATGAACGACAAGCGATAGGTTTCAGTGCCCGTTATTTTTCTTTAGGGGAAATCAACTTTACAGACGATAACGGAACGCCAACCGGAACCGGTTCTCCTAATGAACTGGAATTGAATGGAGGTTTTGCACAGAAATTAACTGACAAACTTTCTGTGGGAATCAACGCCAAATTTATTTATTCAAATCTTGCTTCCGGTGTAGACGTAGGAGGTCAACGTGCAAAAATAGGTTATGCAGGTGCTGCCGATATGTCTTTGACCTACCGCACACCCATTAAAAAAGGAGGAAGAAAAGACAATTTCAGTTTGGGATTGGCATTGACTAATATTGGCTCGAAGATTTCATACACCAATTCTGCAAATAGAGATTATTTGCCCGCTAATTTGGGTATAGGTTCTGCTTATCAATTTAATGTCAACGAGTACAACTCAATCACAGTTGCTGTTGACGTGAACAAACAAATGGTGCCAACCCCACAACCTAAAGTGATCAGAAATGAAGATGGAACTACATCTGTCAACACGGACTGGGACAATAGTGGGCAGACAGGAATTCCGGACTATAA
>JBMOJB010000060.1:0-19794 GCA_049316985.1 Saprospiraceae bacterium
TAATTCCTAATTCCTAATTCCTAATTCTTAATCACTTTCAGGTTTTGCAAAAAACGATCATTTCGTATTTTTATAAAATACACACCTGCCGGATGCTCTTCGCTGAATGTCATGCTAAAGCTTTCCAATTGCTGATTTTTATAAGATAAAATTTCCCTTCCTGACATATCGAAAACGCTGATATCACCTATTTCATTGCGGGGACTACTAAAAATTAGTTGAGCGTGGGTTGGATTGGGCCAGACACTGACTTCATTAGTCAGTTGCAAATCTTTGCTCGCAACACTCATTCCATAAGCGATCTTAGCATCGAGTACAAACAGGCCATGTTGCATGTCCACTAAAATTACATTTTTGCTGGGCAATTCTGTATAAGCGCTCCAGTTTCCCAAATAGGCACCGCTAGTTGTCAAACTATCACTTTCCGGATGTGAATCAAAAAATCCTGTTCTGACAACATTTTTCGGATCCTTGACATTAAAAATCTGAATTCCATCTTCATAGTAAGACACCACAATTCTGTTGTTTGGTGCCGGAAACGGGTTATGGGGAGTAGCTTTCGACCCCGAACTAAAAAGCGAAAGCATTTTCAGGTCCTTGAGATCCCGAACATCCACCATTTTAATAGGAAGACTGTTCGGAACTTCGTCCATCATCATCAAAGTCTTGCCATCTTCTGTTAAAATGCTACTGTGATTGTAACCGGAAGACGGATACTGGGTCATAGATCCCAATAAATCAAAAGTGGGAATACTTTTATTAAAGTAAAAAACCTTCAGACCCTTATAACCAAAAGAGCCATAAACAGTATCATTTTTTACATACATATCATGTGCCTGACCTGTTGTGGGATAGTCATCGGCAAGATTACGTGCCAGCACAGGCTTTTCAGGATTTTTCAAACTATAGGCGACCAAAGTGTTGAGCCCACCCGCTATGTACATATTGTCTTTATCTATTGAAATGGTATGCCCTCTGTAAAATGGTTGATCGCCATCGTAGACAATATGGGTACTATCGGGTAAGTACCTCAGATCTACAATTTGAAAACTATTGGGCAGACCATCATCACTAATGCAATACAAGTAATTTTTATAGGTTTTATATTCCCTCCAGACCGCATTGTTGTGCTTTCCGGGAATAAATGACCGCTTTACCGGACTTTCGGGGTTGCTAATGTCTACAATATAAGTTCCGTTTTGCGCGCCAACTACAGCATATTCACGTCCATTCTGGGCATAACCCCAACAACTGCTAAAACGATTGTTGACCCAGGTGCCGTTTGGGTTGATACTCGGATCATCCCAGGTACCCAGTAATTTAACGTTCTGACTCCGGTAAGTTTGCGCTTGTGAATCGGATAAAAAGGACAGGCACAGGCATGATAAAAATAGCAACAACGATCTCATTTTCAATATTTTAAAATAAACAAGCTTCAAAATTAATTGTTTTTTTGCTTATTAGCTATAAAATTAACTTTTTTTAGACCGAATAGTTCTTTTTATTGATTTTCAAGCGTTCTGGCAATTAATCCAAATTAAATTTGCTTATTTTAGATAATGAATACTATCTTTGCGCACTTTTTGTAAAACCACTAGGAGCACTAAGGCTTAGTTTTTAAAATCTTTAATAATTCTTTGATTTAAATAAATTTATAATGGCAACTACATCTGATATTCGCAACGGCTTTTGCATGGAATTTAACCATGATATATATGTTGTAACTGATTTTTTACACGTCAAGCCGGGCAAGGGGCCCGCTTTTGTACGCACTACGCTAAAAAGCGTCACCAATGGGAAAGTGGTGGATCAGACATTTCCATCCGGTCATAAAATCGAAGAGGTTCGGGTTGAACGTCGCTATTTCCAATACCTATACAAGGATGAAATGGGCGTAAATTTGATGAACACTGAAAATTACGACCAAATCACCATTGATGAAAAATTGATTGGCGATGCGGCAAGATTTCTGAAAGAAGGCATGCAGGTTGAGGTATTGTACCATGCCACCAAAGAAATCCCATTAAACATTGACCTGCCACAGCATATGAACTATGAAATTTCCTACACCGATGAAATGGCTGTCGCCGGCAACACTTCCACCAATGCGCAGAAGGTAGCTATGTTAGATTGTGGAACAGAAGTAAAAGTTCCCTTATTCATAAATATTGGCGATATAGTTCGAATTGACACAAGAACAGGAGCATATCTTGAAAGAGTAAAAAAATAAAGTGGATTACGCTTCGCATTGAACAAATGACATCAAGCACGTGCTTAATGTCATTTGTTTTTTAAAATGAAAATTTTAAAAAAAAAATTGCATCAGCAGCTATAAAGTCAAAATCTATCGTATTTTTGGTTGTTGTTTGCAATAAGACGCACAAAGACCTCAAGACTTCGAGAAAAACCTATAACTCATAAAATTTTTTAGTAATTATGGATTTCAAAGAAATACAAGAACTGATCAAGCTAGTTAGCAAATCTGGATTAACAGAATTCAAATATGCCAATGGTGATACAAAAATCGTTATCCGTACAACTGACGGTGGAAATATCGTTCACCAGATTGTACAACCTTCTGCACCACAAATGATGTCTGTTGTGCCTGCTGCCAGTCCAGTCAGTTCCGCACCTGCAAGTGCTGCTGCTCCTCCCGCTGTAGAAGCTTCAAAACCTGAAGCTGGAGCGGATAAAAATAGCAATCTGATCCCTATTACCTCACCTATTGTTGGAACTTTTTATCGGTCAACTTCTCCGGAAAAACCTCCATTTGTAAAAGTTGGAGATTCTGTTGAAAAAGGTACCATCGTTTGCATCATTGAAGCAATGAAATTATTTAATGAAATTGAATCTGAAATAAAAGGTAAAATTGTAAAAGTATTGGTTGAAGATGCTTCACCTGTAGAATATGGTCAACCTTTATTCTTGGTTGAACCTTAATTTTCTGAAACAAAAGTTTGAATAATTAGCGGATGCCCTTTCTGGTATGTCAAAACCAGACCATCATAAAGGCAAAACCGCATTCAAATCCTCTAAGCAAACCAACTTTTTTACAAATCTGGATTAGAATTTATGTTTAAAAAAATACTCATAGCAAATCGGGGTGAAATTGCACTCCGGATAATAAGAACGTGCAAAGAGATGGGTATCAAGACCGTGGCTGTGTATTCAACTGCTGATCGAGACAGCCTGCATGTGAGATTTGCAGATGAAGCAGTCTGTATTGGTCCTCCGCAATCTTCCCAGTCCTACTTGAATATTCCACGCATAATGGCTGCCGTCGAAATCACCAATGCAGACGCAGTACATCCCGGTTATGGATTCTTATCAGAAAACGCAAATTTTGCAGAAATCTGTACTGAATACGGCATTAAATTTATCGGTCCTACCGCTGATCAGATTCGCCAAATGGGCGACAAAATCACCGCTAAAGAAACCGCTCAAAGAGCCAACGTACCGGTAGTACCGGGTTCAGAAGGATTGCTCTCAGGAATCAAAGAAGGACAAGAACTTGCCGTAAAAATTGGGTATCCGGTAATATTGAAAGCCACCGCAGGAGGCGGAGGAAAAGGGATGCGCATTGTGTGGAATGAAGGCGAATTCGAAAATGCCTGGGATTCCGCAAGACGGGAGGCGGGTGCGTCATTCGGAAATGAAGGAATCTATTTGGAAAAATACATAGAGGAACCACGCCATATCGAAATACAGATTGCCGGTGATCAATTTGGAACAGTTGCCCACTTAAGTGAGAGAGATTGTTCTATCCAACGCCGTCATCAAAAACTGGTTGAAGAATCGCCATCTCCTTTTATGACACCGGAATTGAGAGATAAAATGGGCGAGGCTGCTATCAATTGCGCCAAAGCTATTCATTATGAAGGTGTGGGTACAGTAGAATTCTTGGTTGATAAATACAGGAATTTCTATTTCATGGAAATGAACACTCGTATTCAAGTGGAACATACCGTCACAGAGGAAGTTATCGATTTTGATTTGATCAAAGAACAAATTAAAATCGCAGCGGGAATTCCAATTTCCGGACAAAATTATATCCCTTCCCTGCATGCTATCGAATGTCGTATTAACGCAGAAGATGTATGGAATGATTTTCGCCCTAATGCAGGAAAAATACATTCGTTCCATAGCCCGAAAGGACATGGAATCCGGGTCGATACCCATGTTTACGCGGGGTATTCCGTTCCCCCATTCTATGATTCTATGATTGCTAAGCTGATCACCAAAGCGCGTACCCGCGAGGAAGCTATTACTAAAATGGAACGCGCATTAGATGAATTTATCGTAATAGGTATAAACACAACAGTTCCTTTTCACAAAGCTTTAATGAAAAATGAAGCTTTCCGAAAAGGTAATTTCCACACGGGATTTTTAAATGACTTTGATTTTTCTCTAATAAAAAGAGAGTAATGGAATTATTCTGTGAGAAATGACACAAAATCGATGATTTGCATTTGGCTTTTCATCGATTTTTTTATTTTTTCTAAAAATTGAACTAACTTTGTATTTGTAATCGACAAATTTTGAACAACGACTGTTGTTTCCCGTTAAATTCCATTCTAAACATTTACTGTCTGTAAATTCTTCAAAGTTAATATCACTTACTTATCATTTTAAATATTTGAGCATGTTCTCCAACTTCAGATCTAAATTATTGTTTTTTCTAGCTTTCTCTGTGCTGACTTTAAGCGCTTACGGACAAATTTCAATTGGTGCCTCAAATTACAGCACTTTAAAAGCTGCTTTCGATGACATCAACGCAGGTGTTCATACGGGATCCATTGCCATTGCTATAGCTGGCAATACAACAGAAACAACAAGCTGTGTTTTGAATTCCAGCGGAACAGGTTCTTCCAGCTATACCGGCATAGCCATCAGTACAGTTGGGGGGCCTTGGACAATTACAAGTAGTCTTACCGCTTCACACTTGATTGGCTTGAATGGTGTGGACAATTTTACAATAGATGGAAACAACAACTTGACACTTGAAAATGCAGGTTTGGGTGCATCAACGGTGATCCGACTGTACAACGATGCCACCGGCAACACCATAAAAAATTGCAACTTACTTGGATCAGCAACGGCATCTTTTGGAGTCGTTACTTTTGGAAGTGCAATCACCGGTGGAAACGGGAATGACTTCAATACTATCGAAAATTGCAGTATCGCCGCGGCAGGCGCAAATTTCCCTTTGAATGGCATTTATTCCTTAAACACTACTCTCAACACTGACAATAACAATAATACAATAACAGGATGTAGGATATTTGATCATTTTAATGCTTCAAATCCTTTCTCCGGAATACAACTTAATTCTGGCAACAGCGCCTGGACGATTACCAACAATAAAATTTATCAGACTGTATCACGAGCAGTAAGTTCCGCGAACACGGTTAGCTCAATTTTAATCACTGCAGGTTCTGGTTATATTATCAGCAACAATTCCATAGGATTTGCAAACTCAACCGGCACGGGCACCTATACAATGACCTCCACTGTAGCTTTGCGCTTTGTGGGAATCAATTGCAACTTAGTTGCAGGATCCGCAACAGAAATTAACGGAAATACCATTTCTTCAATAAGCTTTACTTCTTCCAGCGGTGCAGCTACAACCAATGGCGTTTTATGTGGGATTAACATAACTGGAACGGGTGCTGCTAATATCGGAACAACACTTGGAAATACCATTGGCTCAGGTATCAGTACAAATAGTTTAGTAGTAACCTCAACTACTACACAAGCTTTAGTCGTCGGCGTACATGCTTCCACAACTGGTACAATCAGTATCAAAAACAACACGTTTGGCGGCTTTAAAAGTTCGGGGCTTACAGCGTCAGTTGCAGGAGCAGTGATGGGAATCAATATTTCAAGTAATCCAGTTAATGCCACGATAGAAAACAACGGAATTGGCAATGGATTGGCCAATAATATGCAGGCAGGCAATCTGACACCAACACTGACAACTGGTTCATCTATAGCAGTAGGGATAAATATTCCTACTGCGGCAAGTGGATCGGTTGCTATCTCAAGCAATACAATTCAAAATTTTGCCAGTTATGGAACTGGCAATGCCGTTAATTCCGCTTTTGCAAGAGGGATTGCTACTTTTTCATCAACTTCGAGCACTGTTGTTTATACAATCAACAATAACATCATTAGCAATTTAACAACTAATGGCACTTACGCTGCATATGGAAATGGACTTTTGACCGCATGTGGAATTGGCTTGTCAGGAGGACTCAATTCGGTGATTTCCAATAATTCGATTTCAAATATTTCAGCTTTCAATGCTGGAACTGGTTCGTACACAGTCGGAGGCATTAGCCTTGGAAATGCTTCAAATACCCAGATTTTTAACAATAGGATTTTCAACTTAAGCAACGCGGGCACATCCACCGCCACCGCCGCACCGGCAGTCGTTGGTGGAATTGTGATCCGTTCAGCAGTAGCTTCAGTTTCTATCTATAATAATATGATTACGCTTGGGGCAGGCCAAAGTACGAATACTTCCTTTATTGGAATTATGGGCAACCATGGCTCTTCGCCTAACCCCACAAATCAAAACATTTACTTTAATACAATCAACATCAGCGGAACGGTAAGCGCCGGAGCACAACCCAGTTTCGGTATTGCAAGGACTGACTTTTCAGTAACTGCACGACAAATTCCGATGACAATTAAGAACAACCTGATCGTCAATACCCGTACTGGCGGAACAGGCAACCATTTTGCAATTGCTAATAATTACGGAGCGACAGCCAACGCTACTGGATGGGAATCAAATTACAACCTTTTGAATGCCAATAGCGCTACCATCGGACACTGGAGTACCAGTCAGAATTTTAGTGCATGGCAGTCGGCATCTGCAAGTGATGCCAATAGCAAATCCGGCATTGCTGTAAATTTTGTTAATCCTTCTATTGGTGATCTTCATTTGAATATGGGAGTAGTCCCGACGGGCTTGGAATCCGGAGGAGTTGATATCGTTGGTTTTGCCGTTGACATAGATTCTGAAGCACGACCGGGACCTTCCGGTTCAGTCAACGGAGGTGCAACAGCACCAGATTTGGGTGCTGATGAATTTGATGGAAAGCTGGCAGATTTGACGGCTCCAGTTTTGACCCTTAGCCCGATCACGGCTTCTTGTTCTACTGCAGACCGCTTATTTTCTGCCAATATCAAGGATGTTTCGGGCGTTCCACTTCTGGGAACACTTGTTCCTAGAGTTTATTTTAGAAAAGGCACAAGCGGAACATGGTATTCTGCTGCAGGTATCTTGAACAACGGAACTGCATTTGATGGAAACTGGGATTTTGTTGTTAACCACACATTACTTGGTGGAGTGAATTCAGGTGACCTTGTTCAGTACTATATTATCGCACAAGATATTGCAGGGAATTTAAGTTCAAGTCCGTTGGGAGCTACAGCTTTTGATGTAAATACCGTTTCGGTTGCACCACCTAGTCCTTTGGCATATCAGATTGGCTATGCAACTTTTGGCGGAACATTTGCTGTCGGAAGTGCACAAGCAGCACCGTTTAATACGCTGACCAATGCCATAAATACTTTCAACAATGCCTGCTTATTAACAGGTCCTGTTGTTTTTGAGTTAACCGATGCCACGTACTCCACATTGGAGTCTTTTCCACTAACAATTAGAAAACATGCGAGTGCAAGCGCGACCAATACCTTGACTATTCGTCCTGCGGCTGGAAATACGGCAGCAATTACGGGTATGCTTTCTAATCCGCAATTATTTACAATTTACAATAGCTTTACCACTATTGACGGATCCAACAATGGCTCGACTAGCAGAAACCTGATATTAGGTGGGGCCACTTCAACATTAGCTTTTTATTCGAATACAAATAGTGCAGCGATTACGGATTGTACGGTCAAAAACACTACCATACTTAACGGCGCACAAACGGCCTCCGGAATAGAAATCAACGACATCGCACCGGGAAGCACCGGTGGATTTTTCAATAACATGGTAATCCAGAACAACGATTTGCAAAAAGCATTAAATGGTATATATATGTATGCAAATCCCAATACGGCTAACAATGGTAGTGGGACGTCAATATCACAGAATAATATGACAGCGACCGGCAGCAATGCTATTCGAATCAATGGAGTTTTTTTGCAAGGCGTAAATGGAGCGAATATTTCAGGAAATACTTTTTCAAACTTTGAAGGCACCACATTAGAAAATGACAATGCCATCATACTATCTGGAGTAAGCAATACCACAATTACAAACAACAATATTTCTAATCTATCTTGTTCCAGTGTGGGAACCGCCGCACCAACGGGAATTGCACTCAATACGAATTGTACTAATATTGCCATTTCTGGTAATGAAATAGCCGGTATTTTTGCTGCCGGCACCAATACCCCTTCCGGAATTGCAGTTTCATCAGGTACCGGTTTTATCATCAATGCCAACAAAATTATAAATGTAAAAAATACCAATCCGGGTGGCTGGGGCGCAGTAGGGATTAGTATGGCTGGAGCAAACAGTAGAATAAGCAACAATTTCGTATCGGAAATCGCTGCATATGGTTTTGCTAATTTCGGTTTGACAGACAACGGTAATGGTATTGTGCTATTTGGAGGAAGCAATCATGAGATCTACCACAACACTGTCGTATTGAATACCAGCCAGACAGACGTAAATGGAACACCTGCCGCTTTATTAGTAACGTTTGGTATCACCGCTAGTGCTACCGTTGCCGTAAAAAATAACATCCTGGTTAACAATCAGACGATAGGGGTACAACACTATACTTTAGTATGCACTGCACTCAGTACAGTGTTTTCAGATGTGGATTACAATGATTACTTCAGCAGTGGCCCCAATTTGGGTTATGTAAGCGCAACCCCGTGTGCAAATATTGCTGATATGCAGACTTATTTCGGCGGAAACACCAATTCGTTTATAGAAAATCCGGTTTTTGTTTCCGGATCAGACCTTCACTTGAATACGGGAACTACTCCAAGTAAACTGGAAAGTGGAGCAGTGCTGATACCCGGTATAAATACCGATGTAGATGGCGATAGCAGACCCGGCCCTTTGGCTACAATCAACGGAGGGGGTTCAGCTCCCGATGTTGGAGCAGATGAATATGATGGCGTAAAAATACCTGTTTTACTAAGCGCAAAAGTTTTTATTTCAGGTGTCGATACGACTAGCGGCTTAATGACCGACTATCTCCGCACGGTAAATTTTCCAACAGCCGACCCATATGCCAATAACGCAAACCTGTACTATAATCAACATGTCAATAATCTTGCTATCGCAGCTGTTTCGCCGGTAGTTTTGGCAACTTCCGGAAACAATGCAATTGTGGATTGGGTATTTTTGGAACTAAGAACAGGATCTTCAGGCGCTACTACTGTAGTGGCCACCAAATCCGCTTTACTTCAAAAAGATGGTGATATTGTAAGTACGGATGGGGTTTCACCGCTAAGCTTCAATACAGCACCTGGCAATTATGTTATTGGTGTGCGCCACCGCAATCACCTTAGATTCGAAACGGATCAACCTATATTATTGTCTACAGTTACAACTAGTATGGATTTCACCAATAATTCAATTACACTGTGGGGCAACTCACCATCTGTTTTAAATCAGGTGAGTTCCAACAAGTGGATTATGATTGGTGGTGATGCCAATGCAGATCAATCCATTGACGCACTTGATACGCCGGATTGGGAAGCTCAAAATGGATTATTTGATGATTATTTCATGAATGCAGATTACAACCTTGACGGCTCAATCGACGCCTTAGATTCCATCATCTGGGAAACCAACAATGGGAAATTTGTCTAAAAAAAACACGAATAGGTACACATTTCAATATTCTTAAATTAAAAAAATCTGATTTTTTTCAAAAAAAATCAGATTTTTTTTTGACTATGCATATTTTTATTATCTTTGTTTCTCATTGTGTGTAAAATATTCCCTTACTTCACTTTTTGGAGAAATATTATTTTTACAATGTTAGCTTTAACCAAACTAATCATGATATAGCAGCCCTTTCAAAATGCTTAAATTTATTTTTAAACTTTAAAAAATTCAACATGATACGCAATTTTTACAACACAAACAAACGATTGAGTTTTTTACTCTTTCTCAGTATTTTATGCATGGGGAGTTCCATGTTTGCACAAAGAATTGTCCTCGTTGGTGGAACATTGGCTGGGACTACCGGTGGATCTCTGGGTACAACGCAGCGGTATAACATTGAAGAAGGATTGTTTCTGGATTCGGAGTTAAATGCCGGCCCTCAAAACAGCACTTTGACCGGGATGAGGGTTCGCGTAAATGCTGCTTTTGCTACAACTCCGGCAGGAAACAATATTTTTAATAATGTAAGAGTAAGACTCAAAGAAGTGCCTTCAACTAGAACCACTTTGGCTAATGCACCTTGGGATACTACGGGCTACACTACTGTTTTCCGTGGCACATTGAATGCAGCCGGTGGCAATGTTATTGATGTAGCGATTCCTTTTATTGCGCCATTCCCAAGAACAGCAGGTAACAATCTGATGGTAATGCTTGAGCGTTTTGATAATTTCTCACACACAGTAGGTAACTGGCAAGTTATTGCATACAATACTGCCATACCAATGGCTCGTCGCTGGAATATAAATACAGCAGGTGTGCCACCGGTACATGGTGTCACAGCCAGTACAGTATTGTCAGGCTACAGGGCTTTGTATACCTTTATTTACTCTTATACAGACCCTAACCTTTCGATTGAGCATGTTTACACCTTGGGTAAATTACCTATCCCGTATGGCACTCCACACACGGTACAAGCCAACGTTGCTAATAATTCTGTAGGTACATTGTATAATGTGAAAGCTAAATTGAGTATAACAGGTGCGAATTCAATTCAAGATAGTATCACAATTGACTCGATTTTACCGGGCAAAAGAATTGTTAGTTTCCCTGCTTATAATCCAACAAATTATGGCAAAAGTACCGTAAAAGTGGATGTCGTACCGCAAGGTGCCGCTCAGTTGCCTTCATCGATTACGACGTTTAGTATGGATCAGACGGTTACTAATAATGTTTATTCGTTGGCATACGGATTCAACGGTAATCCCCCGGTAGCTGCAGGTGGTGTAGGTTTTACCGGTGGAACCGGTGATTTTATCGCAAAGTTCTATTCAGACAGCCCTTCTAAAGTCAATCAGGTTCAGGTGACTTTTAATGGCAACCCGGGACAAACTTTCAAAATAGGTGTGTGGGGAGACTCTGGTTCTGGTACTCCAGGAGCATTGCTTTGGGAATCACCAAACCAAACCTCAGTAACGGGAGTATTTACGGTCCCGGTTAGCCCAAAGGTTCCCGTAATTGGCAACTTCTTTGTAGGCGTTCGACAACTGGGTACCACAAATATTGCTTTCTCTTACCAAGCCGAAGCGCCTCCAAGAGCGGGTAGTTATTTCTACGCTTCTCCGACAGGTAGTACCTTCTGGATTGACTTTGCGACATCAAACAGCCCTTTCCGCTTTATGGTAGAACCAAAACTTGAATTGGCGAATGACGTGGGAGTTTCTCAAATCACTAATCCGGGAACAGGATTGCAAATTGACAGATGTGGATTAGTAGCACCGACTGCTACAGTTACCAACTATGGTATTTTCGACCAAATTGACGTACCTGTTACAATGGAAATCAAAGAAAACGGTGTTCCGGTTTATACAGAAACAATGACAATTCCTTCATTGACGTCCGGACAAATTTTGACCCTTACTTTCCCTCAAACTTTTAGTACAGGCATGGCAGGTGCCGGCATTACTAATTATACCGCCAATTGCTATACATCACTTGTTGGAGACCAGGACACATTGAACAATGGCAATAGCACAACCTTCAGCTACGGAGATTACTCTTACGGTCAGGATGCACTTGCGACTTACCAATTTGCTAACTCAACAATTTGTGCAGCTGCTGCACCTTTCCAGCCTACATACAACTGGATTACGCAGACGGCCAATCAGGTGACATGGCCGAGTCCAACAATTGCTGATGATGCGTTTGCTGGCCCTATTGCATTACCTTTCCCTTATAACTATTATGGGGTTAATTATACCGAGTTCTGGGTCAGCTCTAATGGATTTATCACATTCAGTGATCCTACAGCCTGGGCTGGCTTTAACGATGGAACCAACGCTATCATTCCAACGGCTGGTGGTATAGAGAATTTTATTGCCGGCGCTTGGGACGATTTGGATTTCTCTCCATCGAGATATCCTGATGCGCAAGTGTACTATGGCTCTAATCCTTCAAATCCTAATGAATTTGTAATCACTTTTTGGCATGCGCACAAATATGCACCAACTCCACCGGTAAATCAAGAATACTTAACATTCCAGATTATTCTGAAATACGATGGAAGATTTCCATTTACCCTTAATTACAACGATGTTGCCTCACTCAATTCATCTAGTATCACTAGCAACTGTGCTGCAGGATTTGAAAATACGACTGGAAATGTTGGTGTCATGTATCGCAGATTGGGAAGTAGAGGTGAAATATTTGATATCCCGACTGGTCCATTAGCTTGGTCTGCAAGATATCCTGTTGACAAGTCAGTTAGTGTAGCTGGTAGGGTGTATTTGGATCATGTTGATGCAACAACAGGTTTGATGACAGTATACATGAATAGTCTTTCCAATTTCCCACTGTCAGATCCTTATGCGGTTGCACCATGGTTAAGCCGATTCCCACATGTCAATAGTGGCTCATTGGCTACAACAACACCGGCTGTGTTGTCCTCTACAGGACCTAATGCTATTGTTGATTGGGTGATGATTGAACTTAGAGAGGGAATTGCCGGAGCAACTACTATTACTGCATCAAAACCGGCTTTACTTCAAAGTGATGGTGATATAGTAGATGTAGATGGTGTTTCACCTCTTAATTTCGTCGGTTTAAATCCTGGCAACTACTATATAGCTGTACGCCACCACAATCATTTAGGTTTCCGAACCAATGATCCAATTGCTTTGGGTAATTCAACTACTACTTTGAATTTCACTGATAATTCTACGTTGTTGAATGGCTCATTCCCTACTTACCCTAAAGGTTTAGTTAATGCGATGAACGGTGGTGATTCCAACTACGATGGATCAATCGATGCAACGGATACACCTACTTGGGAAGTTCAAAATGGTTTATTTGATGACTATACCAACAATGCCGATTACAACTGTGATGGCTCTGTTGACTCTATTGACTCTATCATCTGGGAATCTCAGAATGGTAAATATGAAGAATTAGATTAGTCTGCTTCAATTTAAATGTGGGCGCCCTGATTTTCTAAGAAAATCAGGGCGCTTTTTTATTGTACCATTTTCAACATTTTTTCCAGACTGTCCCGCCAATAGGGTATCTCCAATTTAAAAGTTTCCTTTATCAGACTCTTATCCATCAGACTAAAAGCAGGCCGAGGAGCAGGAGTAGGAAATTGTTCCGTCCGAATGGGTTGCAAATTGCATTGAATACCAGTCAGATCAAAAATAGCCTTCGCAAAATCATACCAACTGGCGACACCTTCATTGCTGTAATTATACACCCCGCTTGCTTCTTCCCAAGATATCGACCCACATTCAATCCTATCGATAATGCTCACAACCGCTAACGCAAGATCTTGGGCATAAGTCGGCGTACCAATTTGATCAAAAACCACATTGAGATCATCCCGTTCTCTTCCCAATCGCATCATCGTTTTGACGAAATTGTTTCCAAACGAAGAATATACCCATGAAGTTCTGATAACCATCGCACGGTGATTTTTTTCAAGGGCCTGGTGTTCACCGGCATATTTGGTTTTAGCATAGACACCTTGCGGATTGGGGATATCCGACTCGATATAGGGTCTGTTCTGTTTGCTGTGGTAAATGTAATCGGTGGAAATATGAACTAAAGGTATCTGCTGATTCTCACACAATGCAGCAAGGAATCCAACTCCATCAACATTAATTGCAATACATTCTTCGGTTTCTGTTTCAGCTTTGTCGACTGCCGTGTAAGCGGCACAATTAATACAAATATCAATTTGATGGCTATGGAAATAAGATTCCATTGAAACAGGATTGGAAAGATCTATATCAGACCTTCCGGCAAAGAGGAAATGATATACTGGAAACTTCAAAGCCAACGCTTTGAATTCCTGCCCCAACTGCCCGCTTGCACCGGTAACCAAAATACTTTTCATAATTTTTTTTTACAAAGATAATTACATCGCTGCTTTTCAGAACTTAATCGTTAATTAAATAATATCAACCGAATTAATTAGGCAAATGCTTCAATAGAAGTTATATTTGGACGAATTTTATAAACCTTTTACTTTTTCAGGAAAAAGCAAAAAAATAGAAAGATTATGCTCAAATTAGAAAATATAGTAAAATCATACGACAAATATATTGCAGTTGATGATGTTAGTTTTGAAATACCTGAAGGTAAAATATTTGGGATGCTCGGTCCAAATGGAGCCGGAAAAACTTCAATTATCAGAATAATAACTACTATAACTCGTGCTGATAAAGGGCAGGTTTGGCTCGGAGGAAAACCACTGACAGAAAACTTAGCCGGCAATATCGGTTATATGCCCGAGGAAAGAGGCCTTTACAAAAAAATGAAGGTTGGTGAGCAGCTACTGTATCTCGCTCAACTAAAAGGAATGAAATACAACGATGCCAAAAAAGAAATCATGGACTGGATGGTAAAATTCCAGATTCAAGATTGGTGGAACAAAAAAATCGATGAATTGTCTAAAGGAATGCAACAAAAGGTACAATTTATCTCGACAATTATTCACCGACCTAAACTACTCATCCTAGACGAACCGTTTACCGGTCTCGATCCTTTGAACGCAACCTTGCTGCAGGATGAAATATTTGAACTACATCGCAACGGTACCACAATCATTTTTTCAACCCACCGAATGGAACAAGTGGAAGAAATCTGCGATAGTATCGTATTGATTAACAAAGGGAAAAATGTACTTGAAGGAAATGTAAAAAGCATCAAAGAAAACAACAAAGAAAATGTATTTGAAATCAATTACCAGGGTGCAATACCCGAAGATATCAATCAAGTTTGCGATTTCACTATTGGCCAAAACAACTCAGCCATATTGCGATTAAAAGAGGGCGTAAAATCTAACGATGTATTACTGAAATTTATTCAAAAAGGAACTGAAATACACGCTTTTCATGAAAAATTACCCTCCTTGAATGATATTTTCATTAAAACTGTTGAAAACAAAATGCCACAGAGAAGCTAAAAAACATATTTCGCCGGCACTGCGCTGATTAATACGCCTTATAGAATTTATAGAACTGCAAAGACAAGCATGATTTGAGGATAATTAAAATTTCTACGGAGTTTTTTTGATCGAATTGTTTAGTTGTTACATCACTTCAAATTTAGTAGCAAGCCAAGTAACCGATAATGGAGTAATTAAAATATGCCACGCAGCATTACGGTTTAGAAAAAATTAGAAACGCTTAGTAGTCTACACCATTCAACATAGCGCCATTCCACTGATGAGATAACAAATGCCATATTCAAAAATCTGACATTCTTATTATCCCTAACAAGCATCAATGAAGGAAAATACTTACCTTTGCGCCTGAATTCAAAAAAATACACAGATACTAAAGTGGCGAAAACTCATATTTCAAAAGAAGAATTATTTGCCTTTATTAAGGCAGCATTACATGAAGATGTAGGTGATGGCGATCATACTTCGCTAGCTTGCATACGAGACGACTCCCGATCAAAAGCAAAACTATTGGTTAAGGATGCCGGGATTCTGGCAGGTCTGGAATTCGCCAGCCATGTATTTGAGTATCTGGACCCCAGCTATCAAATCGAATTCTTTAAAAATGAAGGCGATGATGTAATCTATGGCGATATTGCTTTCATTGTTGAGTGTAATACCCGGTCACTATTACAAGCAGAGCGCCTTATCCTCAATACCATGCAAAGAATGAGTGGGATTGCAACTATATGCAGTCAATTTTCCTTTGAAGTTTCCGACACTAAAGTTAAAATACTGGATACCCGAAAAACAACTCCTCTCTTTAGGATGCTGGAAAAATGGGCGGTGCGAATTGGAGGTTGTCATAATTACAGGGATGGTCTTTATGACCGATTTATGCCCAAAGACAATCATGTCGATGCCTGCGGAAGTATTAGCAATGCCATTCTGAAGATCAACGACTATAAGAAAATCAATCACATTAACCTCCCAATCACTATTGAAGTCAGGAATCTGGTAGAATTATACGAAGTATTAGAGATCGGAATGGTCGATCGAATCATGCTGGACAACTTTGAATTACCGCTCTTGTACGAGGCTGTTGCGATAGTTGACGGAAAATTTGAACTTGAAGCTTCCGGAGGCATAACCTTAAATAATGTTGGACAATTTGCGAAAACTGGAGTCGATTATATTTCTGTCGGGGCATTGACGCATTCAGCTCACTGTCTTGATCTTAGTCTAAAAATTATCAAATAAATATCGTGATTTAGATTACGAAAATCCTGGGATCAAGCCCTTCAACTTTATTGACATTCGCAAAACCGTCCCTGATTGCAAGGTCACGATCAGCTTGTATCCATTTCAAAGAACTCCAGTTGAAATATTCTGTGTTGTGAAATTGTTTTTTATAATCCATGTGTGAGGGGTTAAAATAAGCGTAACCCGGATAAAATAATGTGTGGCGTTTCGAAATAGCATTTTGAATTTCTAAACACATGCTTAAAATCCCAAGACTTCTTTTTGATTCTTCCGGATCAAACATAGCATAAATACTGGCGGTAGTATTGCCAGTCATATCAAAGAAAGAACATGCAATTAACTGTTCTTTTTTGTAAATCAAACACTCCCAACTCATATTGGGAGCAGTCAGCCACCGGGGAGTCATTTCGAGAATGGATTGCGGTACCCGTTTATCGAAACGTTGACTATGCTTTACAAATAAAATGTGTTTTTCATCGTCAATATATTTCAAAGGCTGTATTTTGAAATTTAAATCTGCATTTTTCCTAAAAAGACTTCTTTGACTTTTAGAAAATGTAAAATCTTTCATTCGATATCGCAAATGCATGACTTTTCGTCGATTCTCCCAATCGTGCCATTCAAAATCATACATAATTCTCCATAAATAACTTTCCAGATGCCACCATCCCTCTGCCAGCATACTTTCGTACAATTCAGGTGAAATTGCTGCCGCTATCAAGGGAATCTCTTGTGGAGAAGCAGGTATATCCCAGTGTATTTGATCAATCATGAAAATCGCTCCTTATTATCGACCAAAGTAACAAAAATTTTTAAACTCTTCAAAAACATTTTTTGAGTAAAATCACGTTATATTTGTAATTTTATAATGTCTCCTCATCAAATACAATTATCCAAAGTATGAAACTCATTTGTGTAGTCGCATTTTCAACCCTTGTATTGACAAGCAGTATTATATTTACTGGCTGTAAAGATGACCCGAAGGGCAATGAGGTAACCATTGGTTTAGCAGGAGAACCTGATGGACTTAACTTAATTCTTTCTGCTGGTCAAGCTTATTCGCGACAAGTTACTGAAAGACATATATTTTGCTCTTTGGGTGATACTGACCCAACTACTTTGGCCTACACACCATTTCTTGCCAAAGGTGACGCAGAAATTAATTCAATTGAAATGGGTAATCTTACAGGTGGAACTTCTTATACATACGAAATTATCGAAGAAGCGAAATGGGACAATGGTGAACCCGTAACGGGAAAGGATTTCATTTTTACACTAAAAACTATTTTGAATCCAAAAGTCAATGCAGCTGTATGGCGGGGCTACCTCGATTTCATTAAGGTCGTAAGGCTGGATGAAAGCAATCCCAAGAAACTCATTGTAATGACCAATAAGAAATATATATTGGCCAAAGACGCCATTGAAAACATGCCAATTTTTCCGGAATACCATTATGATCCTCAACATATCATGGAAAAATATTCTTTTGAAACCTTAACTGACAAAAGCCGGCAGGAAGAACTTTCAAAAGATCCGATATTGGCAAGCTTTGCGCAAAATTTTAATAGCAATTTTAACCGATCTAAGGAAACAATCGTAGGTTGTGGCCCATATCAATTGGAACAATGGGACAATGGCCAGCGCCTTGCTCTTAAGAAAAAACCAGACTGGTGGGGAAATAAATTAATGGATTCCAGACCTGCATTGGCAGCGTTCCCTGATCGCTTGATCTACAAGTTTTATGGCAATATGCAAACTCAAATAGCAGATCTGAAATCATCAAATTTAGATGCGATGAGCACAATACCAGCCTCAGACTTTAAGAAATTGCAATCGGATCCTGAGTTTTCGAAAAACTATAGCTTGTATGTTCAACCTTCATTTACTTATAACTATCTTACCTTAAATACCAGAAATACAATACTTCAAGATTCCAAAACCCGAAAAGCAATTGCATATTCAATAGATGTTGACGCCATAATAAAAAACATAACGGAAGGCTTGGCTACTCGATTGAATACTATCGTACTTCCAATCAAAGAATACAATAGAAAAGACATTCCTTGTATTCCGTTTGATACCAAAAAAGCAAAAGAACTACTTTCTGAAGCTGGTTGGAAAGATTCGAATAACAATGGCATTGTTGATAAAAATTTGAACGGAAAAATGACGGAGCTTAAATTGAAATTCCTCATACCCAACAAAACGCCCATCCCAGATCTCGCACTTCTAGTTCAAAATAATGCAAAAGAAGCCGGCATTGCAATTGAAATTGTCGCGAAAGATTTCAATGCTGCTAAAGAAGACATGAAAAATAAAAATTTTGAAATGGCATATACAGCAAAAGGTGGAAATGCCTCCTTAGACGATTTTGAACAGACCTGGCACTCACAAAAAGGTGCAAACGATACAGGATTTGGAAATCCGTCTTTGGATGTGCTTATTGATGAAATCAATAGTACGATGGATATTTCTGTCAGGAATGCGCTTTATGGAAAATTCCAACAAATCATATATGATGAACAACCTATAATTCTTTTGACTAACCCAAAAGAAAGAGTGGCAATCAGCAAAAGATTTACCAAGGCTCGTCCATCCTTACTTCGACCTTACTTTTTCGAACAATCCTTTAAAAAATAATATCCCAAATAAAATTTTACATTGTCGGGTTAAATAATTGTTACAGAAATATAAAAAACCTAAGTAAACAAATGTCTACTCAGGTTTTTTTTGTCTCTATAATGTTCGGAGTGTGGCTAGCTGAGGTTTCTTAGTTAGAGGCACAATAAATTTAATGATTTTCTTTCCTGAGGGTCGGCAGAAGCTCCCCTGGAGTTCTTTCGCAGACTCCATTATTGCTTTGTTCCGTATTCAATGACTTTCTTTTGATAAGACGATCAAAAATTTACCTTTGAACTATGATAACTTAGGAAACTTAACGACAGATTAAATAACGAGGATAATGAGAGATTATTATCAAATTTTCCTGCCTGGCATTAAGCAGTAAAACTGCATCTACAAAAAGCTTCTAAAAACTTTTTTACCCACAAAATTCAACGCCAAGCAGGTTGTTTTGTATCCCATCTCAAAAAAAACCACGATTTCACGAACAGAATTCGCAAAATCGTGGTCCATAATTGTTACAAACTACCTCCATACTACCGAAGGTAGTCAAATTCGTAATTCGTAATTCGTAATTCGTAATTCCGAATAATCCTATTTGTCAATC
>JBMOJB010000061.1:0-19668 GCA_049316985.1 Saprospiraceae bacterium
AGTTCAACCGCGTTTTCATCGCATGTGCTGCGCACACGACGAAATCTTAGTTGTTCGCGGCAGGTATTGCCAGAAGTGGTGCTTACAATCGCTCATTAACACCATTTGGATTCCAAAGTGAAGAACGCAATTATTGGGACGCTATGAAAATATACTATGATATGGCGCCTTTCAATTTCGCGAATAAAATCAAAACACCAATGTTAATGATTCATGGCGATGCAGATAATAATTCCGGCACATTTACTATGCAAAGTGAACGAATGTTTCAGGCCATTAAAGGACTAGGCGGAGTTGCAAAACTAGTGCTGTTACCTAATGAAAGTCATAGCTATGCTGCTAAAGAAAATATATTCCATATGTTATACGAAATGGATGCTTGGCTGGAAAAATATGTCAAAAATAAAAAGTAATCAACGAGAAGTAATTTCATGTTTTTACAGGTTCTTCTGCCAAAATTGACAGAAGGACCTGCATTTTTTGGAAACTATTCAAACAAAACTGACACCTTGACCCACAGTTTCTGCCAAAAGGTCATGTATTTTGCAATGGCATGAAAAATGCAAATCCTATCGCGTAAGCGTCTGCCTCAAGTAGATACTTTAAGAATTTATATTATTTATTTTTTAATCAAATTTATAGCTAATATTGTTATGATGAAACCTATTAATGACAGAGTTGTTGTTAAACCGGCTCCGGCTGAAGAGAAAACCAAAGGTGGGATTATTATCCCGGATACAGCAAAAGAAAAGCCACTTCGAGGTGAAGTAATAGCTGTTGGGCCCGGAAAAGACGGAAACAAGATGAATGTAAGCGTAAAGGATATCGTCCTCTATGGAAAGTATGCGGGTCAAGAATTGGATTACAAAGGAGAGACTTACCTGATCATGCGTGAAGATGATATTCTTGTAATTCTGGACTAAGAACAAAAGTATTACCCTGAAAAACAAACAAATTTGAATGAAGGTTGAAACTTGCGTTTCGATTTTGTATTTCTCCACATTTTAAATTAATAATTACTTATAAAATGGCAAAAGATATCACGTTTAGTTCAGAAGCCCGCGAAAAATTGAAAAGCGGAGTAGACCAATTGGCAAATGCTGTCAAAGTAACACTTGGGCCAAAAGGTCGCAACGTAGTAATTCAAAAAAGCTTTGGTGCACCTATGATTACCAAAGATGGTGTGACCGTGGCAAAAGAAATAGAGTTAGAAGACCCAATTGAAAATATGGGTGCTCAAATGCTCAAAGAAGTTGCCTCCAAAACAGCTGACGCTGCCGGTGACGGTACAACGACAGCAACTGTTCTAGCGCAAGCAATGGTAAAAGCTGGTTTGAAAAACGTAGCAGCAGGTGCAAACCCGATGGATCTAAAACGCGGAATTGAAAAAGCTACGAAAGTGGTAATCAGCAACCTTGAATCACAAACCGAATTGGTAGGTGATGATTTTAGCAAAATCCAGCAAGTTGCAGCAATTTCAGCGAACAATGACGAGGAAATTGGCACATTAATAGCCGATGCCATGAAACGTGTCAGTAAAGACGGGGTAATCACGGTAGAAGAAGCAAAAGGAACTGAAACTTATGTTGAAGAAGTAATTGGTATGCAATTCGACAGGGGTTATTTGTCTCCATATTTCGTAACTAATGCTGACAATATGACAGCAGAATACGAAAATCCTTTGATTCTGATTTACGATAAAAAAATAAGCAACATGCAAGAAATGTTGCCAATTCTTGAAAAATCACTGCAAACGGGTCGTCCTTTGTTAATTATCGCTGAAGATGTGGATTCTCAGGCGTTAGGGGTTTTGGTTGTTAACCGCCTTCGTGCCAACTTAAAAGTGATTGCAGTTAAAGCACCGGGGTTTGGCGATCGCAGAAAAGCAATGTTGGAAGATATTGCAATTCTAACCGGCGGAACCGTTATCAGCGAAGAGCAGGGTTATAAACTCGAAAATACGGAATTGGAACAATTAGGTCAATGTGAAAAAATCACTGTTGATAAAGACAATACTACCGTAGTTAATGGGAAAGGAACGGCCGAAAATATCAAGGCCAGAATTAACCAAATCAAACAACAAATTGAAGCAACTACTTCAGATTACGATCGCGAAAAATTGTCTGAGCGTTTGGCTAAATTAGCTGGTGGAGTTGCAGTTCTTTATGTTGGAGCAGCAACCGAAGTTGAAATGAAAGAGAAAAAAGATAGAGTTGACGATGCTTTACATGCGACTCGTGCTGCAGTAGCAGAAGGAATTGTCGCAGGTGGTGGTGTTGCCTTGGTAAGAGCTATCAGTGCTTTAGCCAATCTAAAGGGAGTTAATGCAGATGAAAATACAGGGATTGCAATTGTGCGTCAAGCTTTGGAAGCGCCTTTGCGTACCATTGCTGAGAATGCAGGGTTAGAAGGTTCAGTAGTATTGAATCGCGTAAAAGCAAGTAAAGGCGCATATGGCTTCAATGCACGTACTGAAAAATACGAAGACTTGAAAAAATCCGGTGTTATTGACCCTACCAAAGTAACAAGAATAGCAGTTGAAAATGCAGCTTCGATTTCCAGTATGATCCTGACTACAGAATGTGTTATCAATGACAAACCAAAAGCAGATGAAGGTCATAGTCACGCCCCAATGGGTGGCGGAATGGGTGGAATGATGTAGTCCTTGTAGAAATTCAGTAATTTTCATAAGGATACTTTCTAACCTTACATTCAGATTATTAGCCTGAGCTCGAATCCGCAAGGAACGAAAATTGAGAATATTCGATGTTCAGAGACATATTTTGTATCCATAATAAAAAATCGGCTTAAAGAGGACAAAGCAACCTTTTTGAGCCGATTTTTTTATCCTGTGCAAGCACCCCATTCTTTCACAGCCCGTTCATTGTAGCAGCGTATCGACTAGTGAAACTCATGGATATTTTTTTTCCAAAGTTGGTTCGACATAAGAATATCGTTTTTATTTTTTTCGATACCTGTTAATTTGTCTAGGTGTTGATTCGCTTTTTGGCAGTGCAGTTTGGGCTTTTCCTGTATCTAAATAATTCTTAATTCGGTGATTTCTCCTTAAATGCATCACTTCTAAAAATCAATTGATGGATTTAGATTTTAAAATGCAGAATATAACTCCTGATGATTGTAAAATTCTGACTTTTGCAATTAATTTTTCTCTTTTCTATTGTCCATAGCTACTAAAACATTCTTCAAAAAACTTAACAATTTTCACATTTGGGTGTTGAAGTAGTGGATTTTAATTAAAAGTCTATTTCTTTGCAGCGCGAAAATTAAAATTGCGACAGAAAGCTAATTCGATGTTGATTCGAATTGAATGCTGCTAATTATTGAGGTTAATTATGAACGAACAAATACAAGCGATTCTTAGCAATCCCGAAACATCTATTGCAATTGTTATCAATTTGATACTAATAGAGAGCCTTCTATCGATTGACAATGCGGCTGTGCTGGCTGTGATGGTCATGGACCTAAAAGAAGAAGAGCGAAAACGGGCGTTGAAATATGGTATCGTCGGTGCGTACGTATTTAGAGGTATATGTTTGATTTTTGCTGCCTGGCTAATCAAATTCTGGTGGCTGAAGCCCGTTGGTGGGCTGTATTTAATTTACTTGACTTACAGTTATTTCCATAGTCGGTCGACACCACAGAAATCGGATGACACACTCAACAAAGAGGAAAAGTGGCTTTATCGGATCACATTTGGTTTGATGGGCAAGTTTTGGGCAACAGTTGCTTTGGTAGAGATTATGGACCTGGCATTTTCAATCGACAATGTTTTTGCTGCTGTTGCATTTTCCAATAATATTATCCTGATTTGGACCGGTGTTTTCATTGGTATTCTTGCCATGCGATTTGTGGCGCAAGGATTTGTGCAGTTGCTGCAGAAATTTCCTTTCCTGGAGATTTCCGCGTTTATGGTAATCGCTGTACTTGGGCTCAAACTAATGTTCTCCACTTATGTACATTTCTACCCCGCCGACGCGATTTCCATCTTCATGGATGGTGAACAGCATCCTCAAGAAGGAGCTCCACACAAAATGGCTAACGGAGAAATATTAACCTCGACCCTTACCCTTGCAATATTTGTGTTACCAATTCTCTGGAAATTAGCGGCAGATAAATTGAAAATTTAAAATTGAAAAGTGTTTAAGAATCATTTTCAACTTTCAACTTTCCATTGCAGGTAAAAACAAAAAGGGCAGATTTTAAATCAAAGATTTAAAATCTGCCCTTTTTGTTTTTACCTGCGCGGTCCTCGCTTGTCGCGATCTCCACCGCCTCTGCGGTCACGATCTCCACCTCCGCGACGATCGTCACGTGGACGCTCTTCACGCGGACGCTCGGGGCGCTCTACGTATCCTTCCGGTTTTTCGAGAAGAGCTTTGCGGCTCAATCTCATTTTTCCGGAACGGGAATCGATTTCTACTATCTTAACTTGTACTGGATCACCCACCTTGAAGGCATCAGCGACGTTGTCCACCCGGACATAGTCCATTTCAGATACGTGTAACAAACCGGATTTACTTCCAAATTTTACAAATACACCGTAATCTTGCACACTGTCTACTGTACCATCTACTGTTTCACCTTCTTTAGGATCATAAGTGATGTCTACGATGCGAGCCAATGCTGCATCCAAGGCATCTTTATTGGTACCGAAGATATTGATATAACCTTTACCATCTTTTTCTTCAATATTGATTGTAGTACCGGTTGTGCGTTGGATTTCTTGAATAACTTTTCCACCGGGGCCGATAACTGCTCCGATAAATGAAGATTCAATTACTACTTCAACGATTCTTGGTGCATGTGGTTTAAGATCAGCATTCGGAATAGCGATAGTTTTCGCCATTTCACCAAGTATATGCAATCTACCTTCTTTAGCCTGATCCAATGCTTTAGACAATACATCGTAGCTCAACCCATCCACTTTCATGTCCATCTGACAACCAACGATACCTGCTGAGGTTCCCGTTACTTTGAAGTCCATATCTCCTAATGCATCTTCGTCGCCAAGGATATCAGTCAGGATAGCGATTTTGCCACCTTCAGCGATCATTCCCATAGCGATACCTGCAACAGCTGAAGTAATCGGAACACCGGCATCCATCATCGCCATTGAGCCGGAACAAACCGTTGCCATTGATGACGAACCATTGGATTCTAAGATATCAGATACGATTCGCATGGTGTAAGGAAATCCTTCTGGAAGAACCTTTCTAAGACTTCTGGCTGCAAGATTAGCGTGACCTACTTCTCTTCTACCGGGTCCGCGGTTAGGTTTGATTTCTCCTACTGAAAATGCAGGGAAATTGTAGTGAAGGATGAATTTATCGAAAGTCATTTGCAATGCGGTGTCTACCATCATTTCATCCAACTTAGTACCCAAAGCCAGAGAAGCCAATGCTTGTGTTTCACCCCGATTAAATACAGCTGATCCATGGGCAGAAGGCAAAAACTCTACTTCTGTCCAAATCGGTCGTACTTGATTAAGCGCACGGCCATCAAGACGCTTGCTTTCATCAAGAATAACTGATCGCACCAATTGCTTTTTTAATTTATCGAAATAGTAGCCGATAAAAGAAGCATTTTCTTTCATCCACTCCTCACCCATTTTTTCATTAATGGTCACCTGAAGATTTTTACCAATTTCTTTAAATGTATTTTTACGAGTAGTTTTGTCTGATGCAGAACGAGCCAGTGTCAAAATAGCGTCTGAACAAATGTCCTCAACCATTTTCTTCACTTCTTCATTTTGAGGAACCGCTACAATCTCTCTTTTGATCATTGCCTTATCACCCACTAATTTAGCGAGCTCCAATTGAGCCTGGCAATGCTTTTTGATTTCTTCGTGTCCGATTTTTATAGCGTCGAGCATTTCAGATTCCTGACATTCTTTCGCTTCACCTTCAACCATTAGGATATTGTCCAATGTACCGGCAATGATAAATTCCAATGTAGCGGTCGAAAGGGCAGTTCTATCTGGATTGATTACATATTGTCCATCAATTTTTGCAACCCTAACCTCAGAGATTGGTCCTTCAAATGGAATATTAGAAACCGCTAATGCCGCAGAAGCAGCCAGACAAGCCAATGCATCAGGCATGGTTTCTTTATTTCCGGAAATCAAAGTTACTGCGATCTGAGTTTCGTTCATGAAACCATCAGGAAAAAGAGGACGGATCGGACGGTCAATCAGACGAGATATAAGGATTTCATAATCGTTGATACGACCTTCTCTGCGGAAGAAATTACCAGGAATACGACCTGCGGCAGCAAATTTCTCTTGATAATCAACAGAAAGTGGAAAAAAGCTTTGGTCCGGCTTGGATTCCAAAGCGCAACAGACAGTTGCAAGAATCATAGTGTCACCCATTCTGAGCATCACTGAACCATCCGCCTGCGTGGCTAGTTTACCGGTTTCTAAAGTAACTTCACGTCCATCCGGCAAATGAAACGAGTAAGTGATTGGGGTTTGCATTCCCATAATAAGTAAATTGTCTTTTGTGATGCTGCTTTGTATAAAATCCTCAATCAGCGTGACTGAAAATGATGCAATTAAACAATTTAATTGCCAGGCATCGGTTTATAATACGAATAAAATTTCCCTTTTTTATTTTGCAAAAGGATTGGATCCACCATGCAAATTTGCAAGCTGCAATATTCTGCAAATGCGCTTTTTAAAAAACCTTGCAAAGATAGTGCATATATTTGAAAGAAAGCGATTGATAAATTGTTTTTCTCCAAATATTAAATAATAATTGTAACTTTGCACCTTGATTTTTAGATAAATAAATGCGGTGAATTCATGGAATTTTACGGCAATTTACCATACTTATGCAATTTAAAAAAGTTACTACTGCTCTCATTATTGTTGCGCTTTTCCTGATGAAGTTGTGCTCACTCAGCGCTCAAGAAAAATCGGCCCTGAATGGTATTGAAGTCTTGAAAAGAAGCATTGCATTCCACGACCCGAAAGGCAATTGGCCATCTTTTCACCAGAAACTATATTTCCATGCCAAAGAACCTGAAGATACTGCCATTTACGAGCAGGTTTTTCTTGACAATCGAGTCTCCTTCTTTGGGCATATCAGTAAAATGGATGGTAAAAAAATCGAAAAAGGAGTAAGGGATACAATTTTCTTTTCAAGTATAAATGGTGATACGTCTATCACCGCAGAAGACCGGAAAAAATACAGACTCAGTAAAAGAGCTATTACTTCTGCACGCAATTCTTATTTGTTTTTGTATGGTTTACCGATGAAAATGCTGGACAATGGTATCACAATTCGCCCGGAGGTAGAAATTGATACGTTCAATGGCAAAAAATACTATGTAATCAAAGCTGATTTCGACAAAAAAATAGGCAATGACTCCTGGATGCTTTACATCAATCCGGCCACCTTTGCTATGGAAGGCTATCGTTTTAGCCACAACCGCAAACCCAATGATGGAGAGTATATCATTTGTCAAAATACCATCAACATCCAAGGAATAAAAATCCCGCAGGTGAGGTACTGGCATTCCAATGCAGATGGATCGTATATTGCAACTGATATTGTAGAAAAAGCTGCCCCCTATTCCTGGAGCAAAAAGAAAGGTAACGCGTTGCCGCAGTAACAAGCAGTAAAGAAAACCCTTATAAAAATGAAAAAAATAAAAAGCGGAGTGGTTTTCTCCACTGACCCGAACTTTAAATTTGATTATGAAGAAAGTGAAGAAACAAACACTTTGAGCCCCGATAAACAAGAACTGCGCATCTGGCTCGACCGCAAAAACCGCGGTGGGAAAGATGTGACACTCATTAAAGGTTTTATCGGCACGCTGACGGATCTGGAAGCACTCGGGAAAATTCTCAAAACCAAGTGCGGCACCGGAGGCTCAGCCAAAGATGGCGAAATTATCGTCCAAGGTGACAACAGAGACAAAGTACTCGACATGCTACTCAAAATGGGATATAGCAAGACAAAAAAAGCAGGAGGAAATTAATTGAAAATTGAAAATTGAAAATGTTTTATTTTCCGACAAGTCGGAATTCTAAAATTTAGCTTGTATGATTAATAAATTTTATCGTGTATTGCAGATTTTATCAATTAAGTGAATCCATTTTCAATTTTCAATTTTCAATTTTCAATTTTTATCGTCGTTTTCAACTTTCAATTTTCAATTTTCAATTATGTTAACGAAGACAGAAAAAGAGTGGCGCGAACAACTAACTGAACTGGAATACGAAGTACTCCGGAACAGCGGAACAGAGCGTGCTTTTACCGGTAAATATACCGATCATTTTGAAAGCGGAACCTATTTGTGTAATGCATGTGACTTCCCCTTGTTTGAATCAGAAAACAAATACCATTCGGGTTGTGGTTGGCCGGCGTTCTGGGGAGAACTGAATAGCGCGAACATTACAAGAAAAACAGACAGCAGCTGGGGTATGAAAAGAATAGAATTGCTGTGCTCCAATTGCGGAAGTCACCTTGGTCATGTTTTTAATGACGGTCCGCCTCCCACATTTGAGCGATATTGCATCAATTCTGTTTGTCTGAAATTCATTCCGGAAAAGAAAGCTTAATACTAAATAAATATATGCTTTACGTCGTACCTACTCCTATTGGCAATCTGGAAGACATAACCATCAGGGCTTTAAATATTCTAAAATCAGTGGATATTATCCTTGCTGAAGATACCCGAACTTCACAGAAATTATTAAATCACTACGACATCAGCACCAAGCTTCGCTCTTACCACGCTCACAATGAGCACAATACCATCAACAACATCATCAATGTATTGCAGACCGGCGCTACTTATGCTTTAATTTCAGATGCAGGCACGCCGGGTATCTCAGATCCCGGATTCTTGCTGGTGCGAGAGTGCGTACGCCACAATATTCCCGTGAGTTGTCTGCCGGGTGCCACTGCCTTCGTTCCGGCGCTGGTGGGCAGCGGATTACCATGCGACACCTTCCATTACGAAGGATTCTTGCCACACAAAAAAGGGCGGCAAACCAGAATGAAATTTCTGGCGGAGCTTGAAAGTACTTTTGTATTATACGAATCCCCTCATAGATTGCTAAAATGCCTCGATATGCTCGCCACCTTCTGCGGTGAAGACAGAAACTCTTGTGTTTGCAGAGAAATCAGTAAGCTGCATGAAGAATTTAAAAGAGGCACATTGGCCGAACTGATTCCCTATTACAGTGAAAAAGGCGAGGGATTTGCCAAAGGAGAAATCGCAATTGTCGTGGCCGGCCGTAGCCAAAGATAGTAGATGACAACCTGCCTGCGCCCTTTTATTTGTGATTTTTTTGTAGCTTTGAGCGTGATTTTAGAAACCAATTGCACTTTGGTATTTTATTGAAAAAATATGATTTTAAAATTTGCAGTGAAAATTAATATGAATCTTTTGTGGATGCTATTTTGCCTGTTGGCTGGCAGAGGTTTGTGTGCTCAACAGATTCAAGAGATCAATAAAGGCGAGTATATATTGGTGTTTCCAGATGGCACTTTGCAAAAATACGACGCCAAGAATCCTGCGCACAAAAAGTTGATGGATGACTTTCAGAAAGAAAATGTGCAAGACAAAACAGCGGTTAAGGAGGTCAGGGAACCGACAGTGGATTTGAATAATCCTGTACAACGAAAGCTGTATATCGTCAGTTTGCTAAAAAAGATAAATTTGGAAAACGAAAAAGGCATCGAAGCAGATACCGCATATTTTATTCGAATCCGCGCCGAAAAAGCGTTGAAAAACCTACAAAATAGCCACAAAGTTGATAAAGCCAGAATAAAACTAGAAAAAGAAAAAGTTGGAGTGGCACGAAGTACTGAAAAAATAGCAGTTGAGGATTTTAATAAAGCGGCTACTGAGGCAGGAAAAGCCAGAAAAGAACTGTCAGAATTAAAAATCGACGTGCAGGGTCAACCTCCTTACCAATTGAAATCACTCAATATAAATAATGTACTCACCCCTACAGTAAAAAAGAAGGCTAAAGCAGAAAAACCCAAAGCAAAACAAGCTTTAGATACGAAAAAGAAAGAAAAAGTAAAGAAAGAGAAGGCAAAAAAAGAAAAAGAGAAAAAAAGCAGCAAGAAAACAATTTCTTTACCTGAACTGCCCATACTAAAAAAGAAGCCAAGCGGACCCGAACCAGCACCAATCAACGCTGAAATCGTAAAAGCAGATCAAAAATTAATGGAAACTCCGGCAAAAATTATAAAACTGGATCCCAAAGACGATGTGATGCAAAACCCTCCGCATGCAGCTTGCTCTGTTTTTTTTGAAGGCAAAGATGAATTTTCCGGTAAATACAGAAAAGAAATATCGCCCTCGTTGCTGTTTAGCTTTACGGATGCGAGTATGAAGAAATTCTATGAAAAAAATGATTTCCTTACCTGCGAAGCGTACTTCTCGTTAGTAGAAGGAAGCTACAAATACCTGGCATTCATTTTTACAATTGCTTCAGAGAATGTACAACCTTCTTATGGTTGGCTTGAAAAAGACAATTTGATCCAAGTCAAATTACTAGATGGAAGTACGCTGAACCTTTACAATTCCAGAACGGACAGAGGTGTTGTCAATACAACGCTGCACAATACTACCTATAGAGCATATTGCACTATTGGTTCCGGTGAGGAAAAAATATTGGCTAAAAGTGAGGCAGACGCAATCAGGGTGCAGTGGAGCACAGGTACTGAAGACTACGAAGTTTATGATGTCGATTTCTTTGCCGATCAATTAAAATGCCTGAATAAAAAATCAAAATAATCACCTGCGATTATGAAAAATTCAAGAGTAGCTGAAGACCACAAACACGTATTGGGATTGCAATTGCCGACGGATCCGAGGTGGGTCAATATGGCACAAATTAGTCTCGAAGATATTTTGACTGATCATGCCTATTGCGAACAAAAAGCGACAACCTCTTGCATTACACTTATCCAGGCCTATCCCGAACGTACGGAATTGGTAAAATCGCTCTCGCCTATCGTAACAGAAGAATGGGGACATTTTAGGCAGGTATTAGCAGAATTACACAAAAGAGGCCTACAACTGGGTGAACAGCGAAAAGATGAATATGTGAACGGCCTTCTGGCTTTTCAAAAAAGAGGTGTCGGATCACAGGAAGCAAGATTGCTGGAAAGATTACTTACCTTCGCTTTGATAGAGGCAAGAAGCTGTGAGCGTTTCAGATTACTATCATTGTATATATCTGACGACTCTTTAAAAGAATTTTACTACAAATTTATGGTCGCAGAAGCGAGTCACTATAAATTGTTTATCGACCTTGCAAAATTGTATTGTGGGGAAGAAAAGACATTAAGCAGATGGCAAGAGTATCTGGATTACGAATCTCAATTAATTGCCAGCCTTGAAGTGAGAGGCGACAGGATGCATTGATCAATAATTTTAAAAAAAATCAAGCAAGTAAAAAATGAAACCGATAGGAGTTATAGGTGCGGGAAGTTTTGGCACTGCAATAGCAGATTTGTTGTCAAAAAATAGTGATGTGCTGCTATTTAGCCGCAGACAAGAAGTGATTGATGCGGTGAATAATGGAAAGGTACACTACGACGTACAATTCAATCGACGGGTAAGGGCAGTGGGTGATTTGAAAGAAATCGCCGACAGTTGCGACTTGATTTTGCCCATAATACCTTCTTCAGCATTCAGACGTACAATTGTAGCCATTGCACCCTATCTTCGGCCTTATCATTTTATTATTCATGGCACAAAAGGATTTGACACCCAAAATATCCTTGAGAGTGATTTTGTCAAGGGGCTTTCCAGATTAAATGTCCATACCATGAGCGAAGTTATTTTACAGGAAACTTCCGTCGTACGCATCGGGTGCCTTGCGGGCCCTAACCTGGCCAAAGAAATTGTACAAGGTCAACCTACCGCTTCAGTGATTTCCAGTCCATTTCAAGAAGTATTTACTTTGGGAAAAAAAGTGCTGGATAGTGAACGCTTCCACGTATTCTACAACAATGATATTATAGGCACAGAAACAGCCGGAGCCCTTAAAAACATTATCGCATTGGGCTCAGGTATCATCAGCGGTATGGGTATGGGTAAAAACCTGCAAGCAATGCTGATTACCAGGGGATTGGTGGAGATGATTACTTTCGGAAAAGCACTTGGCGCCGGCAACGAAGCTTTTCTTGGTACAGCCGGTATCGGCGATTTGATTGCCACAGCCACAAGCAGCGACAGCCGCAACTACAGCGTGGGTTTCAGAATCGCCAAAGGCGAAAGTGTCGAACAAATCAATGCAAGCATGGTCGAAACCGCCGAAGGGCTAAGAACCTTAAAAATTGCCCGCCAGCTTGCCCGACATTACAAACTCAAAGTCCCAATCACGGAAATTATCTACAAAGTCATCTACGAAGGCATGGATCCACGAAAAGCGCTGGAGTATCTGATCACCTTCCCCTATGATGTGGACGTGGACTTTATTTAATTGAAAGTTGAAAATTGAAAGTTGAAAATGTTTGAAATTGAAAATTGAAAGTGCCAACTACCAACGTATATGGATCATAGATAATTGAAAAGAATAACCCTCAAGTTCTTTTTCAACCTTCAATTATACTAAAATTTCTTGTTTATAGTCAGTAACAGCGCCCTATTGTTTTTAATATGCTCCGTTGGTGAAGGAAAATAAGGTCCACTGGCGTGTAGAAGGCGAGCTTCCAGGCGAATCATCCCATTTTCAGTGAAAAGATAGTCGACATTGCAAGAGATGCCTGCGAGATCAAAAGCAAATCCATCTACTGCTTTTGTAACTGCTTCAAATTCATCAAAGAAGTATTCTGCTCTGATTGAGGTGTACCAATCTCTATTAATTTTTCTGCGGTACAACAAAGAAGGCGTAAACCAACTTCGGTACGCACCACGATAAGTGGCTGTTTTTTGAACACCGATATCGACCGAGGCAATAAATTGTTCTTTAGGATTGCTTTGCCATGAAACGAAGAAATTGCTAAATGCGCGCATGTCGTTAAAGGCATCATGTGATGCACTCCCCAACGTAGTACTCCAATTGATCAATGTATTTTTATTTCTCTGGTACATTATCTGTGTACCAATTGATGGCAATTGCCCTTTCTTATAGGTATAAATCTGATCCCAGCTATTGAAAATAAGTCCCGTTAAAGTCATTTTACGCAACTGGTAGCTGATTTTTGCGCCACTAATAAAATAGGGACTAAGTTCGGATGCGAGTGAACGACTGGCGCTCCAATTGTCAATTCCGTATGCGGTCTCATACCCAAGATGAGAAGGCATCACACCGGCATCGATCCATATTTTTTGGCCGGGATCAATCGCATAACCGATGCTTGCCTCTTGAACGAAACGCAGTGCCTTATCTGCTTTTGTCACATAATTATCTGTTGGAAAAGTGCCTGCTTGTGCGGTGAATTTCCCCCTCCATTTGTTTTTACTCAGTGCTGCACTAACTGTAGCCAGATTGAGACCTACCAGATCCCGCCGATTATGCGTAACCAAAAAAGCTTGACGCGTTCTGTCGAGACTTGGATAAAAGTCATTGGCATAGAAGAATTCCAAATAGCCACTGTATTTGATTTTTAGACTATCTGCAGGTTCAGCAGTCAGCTTAGCTACCAGCAGCATAAAGGAGAAAAGTAGAAGTTTGTTTTTTGACATTAATGGGGCTCGAATAAAATCGAATTTGATTTCAATCGCAAAATTAGAAAAATTACTTAAAAAAATAATAAAATGACCTTACTTCATGTTTTCTGCGACCTTATTCCAGTTGACCAGATTCCACCACGCATCAACGTAGTCTTTTCTTTTGTTTTGGTATTTTAGGTAATACGCGTGTTCCCAGACATCAAGTGCTAAAATGGGTTTGCCTTTAAATGTTGACAGATCCATAATTGGATTATCCTGATTGGGAGTAGAACCTATTTGCAATTTGCCACCCTGATCCAACACCAACCAAGCCCAGCCGGAACCAAATCTTTTCATAGCCGCATCATTGAATACTTCCTTGAGCTTCTCTACTGAACCAAATGCAGCGTTGATTGCACTTTCAGTACTTGCATCTGGCTTTGAAACAGGGGCAGGTTGCATAATTTCCCAGAAGAAACTGTGATTGAAGTGTCCCCCTGCATTGTTTCTAATTGTATCGTTGTTGAAAGTACTGATATTTTTACAAATATCAGCCACAGAGGACCAGCTCTTTTCCTTTCCGGAAAGTGCTTTGTTTAGATTGTTAATATAAGCCTGGTGGTGTTTGCTGTGGTGAATTTCCATCGTCATTTTGTCAATGAAAGGCTCCAGCGCATCATAAGCATAAGGCAATTTGGGCAAAGTAAAATCATCAAGTCCAGCAAGTTTGTGCGTGGTCGAGCAGGCAGCCAGCGTTTCAGCTCCTACCATGCTTAAACCTACGCTGGTCAGCAATCCATTTTTTAAAAAACTTCTTCTTTTCATACTATTGAATTATTTTGTAATTGAAAAATGATCAATACAGATCAATGTTTCTTTTTAAAAAAAGTTTATCCAAAAAACAATCACAGTGGAGCCGTCTTATTTCTATGCGAGATTAAGGCATATTTCCAAGAAACTGTGTGAATTCCTCAAAGAAATCTTCAAAATTTTCATCTTCCGGATCTACAAATATCTCAAATTCAAACAATTCACTGTAAGACTCCAACCATTCTGCAACCAGATCCATATTTACCAGAAATTGTGAAGGCATATAGTCCAGTTCACTGAGTACTTGCAACAATAAACGTTCAAAATTGGGTCTGATTTCATCAATCTTGAACAACTCTTGTTTAATGACATACTGCTGTCCAAACAACAAATAGGCAATCATTATTGTCAGGTAAGGTGCTTCATTTTCATCCTCCTGAATCGGAGCCGGTATGACCATCATACCAATCATCAGACAAGTTTCTTTCTGCTTCAATTTTTTCTTCAATGAAGCTGCAGCAATGGAAGGAGTAATTCTTTGGCTTATTTCTTCGATATAATTAATGGAATTAACATCTACTGCCTCTTCAAACCAGACCCATTTTCCGTCGGCTTTTGCAGTTGCTTTTCTGAAGATCAACAGTTCTTCATCTCCCATAAGCTCATCTTCATTTTCATCCTCTTCTACAACAGCATTAAAGTTGGGATTAGGTTGATGCAAGAAACTCGAATCTTCTTCGGCCCGCAAAGCGATTTCGAAAAATTGATTGATGCACAAGGTAATAAATGGCACATCTTTTTCCTGAATGAACCAAGGCAGCAAACCCGGCTTCCTGTCACTAATATCTACCCACTGACCCTTGCCGCGATATTTTATGCCTAGTTCTTTCAATTGATCTTTGGAAGATTTTTGAATTTCGGAGGCGTCTGCAAATTCTACCATCCAGCAAGATTGCATAAAACCAACATTGATCATGTAAGTTTTATTTTCGATTCCACCTGAATTTCTCAAGTTGAGATAACTTTCGTAGCCCTCCCAGCCCTTGTATATGGCCAGCGCGGTGAATGTTCCGAGACTGCCCATGAGTGAACAAAAAGCGATTTCTTCCGGATTTTCAGGATTCACTACTGCGAAAATATCGTCCTCTTCCATCCATTCCCATGCCTGTAGATCCCTGACCCTTTCGGCAGCTTTGTACATTTCCAGCCAAAGCTCTTTTTTCGTAATTCTCATAAAATAAATAAAAAATATAAACTAAAGTATAACTTTGCAAAAGTAATCTTTTTCAATAGTTTACAGGTATTTCACATCGCTTTTCGTTTTTATTTTCAAAAGTTTTTCATTTTATGAAGTTTCTGAAATTTATAATTTCCCTTGCTTTGTGTGCGAGTCTTTGTATCGCATTGTCAACTCAATTTGTATCCAAGGGACAATATCTGCCGGCATTCGGTGATTTGATGAACCCGTTTAGCGGTTTCTGGCAAAATGCGGAGTTTTTGATGAGCACCAATAATACTGATGTGAAGATTGCCGGGTTGAAAGGAAAAGTTAGTGTAACTTACGATGACAGAGCGGTTCCTCACATTTTTGCAGAAAACACTGTCGATGCCATCAAAGTGCAGGGGTATCTTCATGCACAAAACAGATTGTTTCAGATGGATATCTCCGCCCGCTCTGCAGCGGGACGATTGTCCGAAATTTTTGGAGTAAGGACCATGGAGTATGATATGACCGAAAGAAGATATGGTATGGGTTCCGCAGCTGAACGGACAGTTGAAGGCTGGAAAAAGAACCCTGAAGTAAATGAAATGATTCAAGCCTATGCCGATGGAGTAAATGCTTATATCCAAACATTAACCGATCGAAGCATGCCTGTGGAATATAAAATCCTTGGTTTCCGCCCTGAAAAATGGACGCCCTTGCACAGTGCCTTGTTTACCAAATCCATGTGCAAAACACTGGCAAGAAATGATTTAGATGCTGAAATGAGCAATACTCTTTCTAAATTAGGTCCCGCTGAATTTAGCAAACTTTTTCCGGAGCGGCATCCAAAACAAACACCAATCGTGCCAAACGGAACCAAATGGAATTTCGCCGCATTACAAGAAAACCTCAGTGCTCCCACTAATCCGACCGGATTGTCCTTCATAGACAAAACCGATAATAGTGACAAGGAGCCGGGAATCGGGAGCAACAACTGGGTAATTGCAGGAAGTAAAACTGAAAATGGGCATCCTATACTATGCGGTGACCCTCATCTCAATTTGACTTTGCCCTCAATCTGGTATGAAATACAGATCAGTACGCCGCAATTCAATACTTACGGAGTCTCTCTTCCGGGTATGCCGATGATACTGATTGGTTTCAATAGTAATATTGCCTGGACGGTAACCAACTCGCAGTATGATGTGGCTGATTGGTATAGAATGGAATGGTTGGATAGCAGTAAAAAAACTTATCGTTTTGATGGCAATATAATGTCAACACACACAAGGATTGAAGAAATAATAGTAAAAGGGAAAGGAGTTGTGAAAGATACGGTAACCTATACTCACCTCGGCCCCATCGTATTTACGGATAAAACAAAAGTGCAAAGCGACCTTGCTTTCCACTGGGTGGCAGCTGAAGAAAACCCTTACGATCTGACCTCACTCTACCTATTGGCTCAGGCTAAGAATTTTTCGGAATTCAATAATGCTTTAAAAACCTACTCTTTTCCCATGCAGAATTTTGCATTTGCTTCCAAAGATGGCGATATCGCAATCAGAACTCAAGGCTGGCTCCCGATCAAAGCACCCGGAACCGGACAATTCGTTCAAGAGGGGAATACATCTGCCAATCAATGGAAAGGTTTTGTTCCAGCTGAACAAATGCCTGTAGTGAAAAATCCGAAAAGCGGATTTGTTGCATCCGCCAATCAAAACACCACCGATGCAGCTTATCCCTATTATTACAATAGCCGAAATTTTGATAATTTTAGAGCCCGAAGAATTAACGCATTACTTTCAGCCGAAAAGAAATTCAGTATGGACGACATGCGAAATATGCAATATGATTGCTACGGCCTTGATGCGTTCGAGTACATTCCCGTCATACTAGAACACCTAAACCCCACAAATCTCAGTGTAAAAGAGAAGGCAATCTATGATGGCATCCTCAATTGGGATTGTGTATACGAAAAAACTTCTGTCCCCGCCATGTACTTTCGGGCCTGGATGGACCAAATGAAAAAAATGACCTGGGATGATTTGTACCTGAGAGAAAAAAACAATCCATTCGTTCTACCCCACTTATGGCGGACCATACAATTGGTTCACGATGAACCCAATAGCATTCATTTTGACAAAACAGACAGCCCACAGGTAGAAAATGCCAGCGATATTTTGTTGATGAGCCTTCAAGCAGGAATTGCAGATGTGGAAAAAGAAATGGCTACCCGAATGGATCCTGCTATGGACTATGGCAAATTTATAGATACTCGAATTGACCACATCGCAAGAATTCCGGGATTTGGTGAAAAAATCTACACTTCCGGAAACGAAAATGCGGTCAATGCCACCAGAGGAAACAAAGGACCATCCTGGAGAATGGTTGTAGAAATGGGCGACGAGCCACGGGCTTACATAGTCTATCCCGGCGGCGAGACAGGAAACCCTGGAAACCCCAAATACAATCAGTTTGTCAAGCGTTGGGAAAGCGGCGAGCACTATGAAGCTATTTATATGAAAAGTGCTTCTGAAAGCAATGAAAGGCTTAAAAAAACAATTCAGTTCAGTTCATTGTAAGTAATGAATAACTATAAAATTTATTTCAGCGTTTAAGCTGCTATTTTAAAACATCAATCAACAGAGAAATATGTCTAATTTCTTAACAACCTCCTATCGTTATACCCTTACTGCTTTGCCGATTTTGGCGCTGGGCTTGTTAGCAGGCTATACCATTACCTGGTGGACCATTGCTCCGATTGCATTCCTGATCACAGCATTCAAAAAAGATGTGACGCCTAGACAGGGATTCATCGCATCTTTTGTGGCGGGTTTTTTCTTATGGTACACCTATGCCGGTTTTCTCAATTTTGCCAACCAAGGTGTTATGGCAGCTCGAATTGGCAGCATGCTGGCTGGCGGCAACTCCCCTGTACCTACAGCTTTGATTCTTTCCGCAACCGGTTTGATTGGCGGTTTAATCGCAGGACTAGGTGGACTATGTGGCGTTTACGGAAGACAATTAAGAATTAAGAATTAAGAATTAGGGATTAAGAATTAAAAATCGGGAATTACGAAGCCGTCTAACTTTGGTAAAATGCGAATTCATTTTTAATTTTCAACTTTCAACTTTCAATTAAAAGAATGATTAGTGCAATCAATATCACGAAAAAATACGATACACTGCAGGTTTTGAAAGGTGTGAGTGTTTCGATAGATAAAGGCGAATTGGTCACTATTGTGGGTAAATCGGGCGCCGGAAAAAGTACCTTACTCCATATTTTGGGCACTTTAGACAATGCTGACTCAGGAGAAGTAACCATCAACAATACAAAAATTAGTTCACTCAACAAGAACGATCTTGCCGATTTTAGAAATCAGCACATTGGTTTTGTTTTTCAGTTTCACCACTTGCTACCTGAATTTACTGCACTCGAAAATGTGATCATGCCAGCAATGATAGCCGGCAAACGCAATTCTGATTACCGCGCCAAAGAACTGCTGGACTACCTTGGATTGAGCAATCGCATGCTGCATAAGCCATCTCAACTATCCGGTGGTGAGGCGCAACGAGTCGCTGTTGCCAGAGCCCTAATGAATGAACCATTGGTTGTTTTCGCCGACGAGCCAACGGGCAATCTAGATTCGCAATCTTCTAAAGAAATGCATCAATTGTTTCTGCAGCTAAAGAAAGATCTGGGGCAAACGTTCGTGATTGTCACCCACAATGCAGAACTCGCCGAATTGAGTGACAGAAGCCTTCGTATGGCTGATGGATTGATGGTTGGTCAGTTGGTCGGTTAGTCGGTTGGTCGGTTGGTCGGTTGGTTTAGGTGTGTAGGTGTGTAGGTGTTGATGATTTATATTTTGCAAATTACTTAAGGTACGTAGTTCTCAAACTTCCGAAGGAGTTTGATTCGTAATTCGTAATTCTTAATTCTTAATTCTTAATTCGTAATTCGTAATTCGTAATTCGTAATTCGTAATTCGTAATTCGTAATT
>JBMOJB010000062.1:0-19511 GCA_049316985.1 Saprospiraceae bacterium
ATTCGTAATTCGTAATTCGTAATTCGTAATTCGTAATTCGTAATTCGTAATTCGCAATTAAATAATTACACTCCCACTCCTACATAACTCTTCTCTTTTATTCTTGGCGAAATCAGCATGAATACAAGCGACGTTGCTGCGCAGATTCCTGTGAAAAGCCAAAAAAACCAAGCGCCATGAAATTGAGCAAAAAATCCACCGGACTTTATGTTGTTTTGGATCACAGACACAAGGACATTCCCCAAAGTTACCGTCAACAAATAACTTGCCATAATCGTTGACTTCATCGATGGAGGAGCTTGGGTGTAGGCATATTCAAGACAAGTAATGGACACTAATACCTCTCCTGCGGTAAGGATAATGAAAGCAAAAATCTGCCAACTGATGCTTGGTTTTGCACTTAATGCGAGATCTTTGTACATAGTGCCATTAGCGGCACATTCGGCTTCTAATCCATCAATCCATGTTTGTGTCATCGCAACTACAACAAAAGAAAGGGCAGTCAGTACTAGTCCCGCACCAATTTTACGCAGCGGAGTCACTTTAATCCCCATCTTTTCAAGAAGTGGAAATAAAAACAAATTGAAAAAAGGAATAAATGCCAGAATAAAACCAGCATTTACAAAAGAAATTTGTTCTGCCTGCCAGGTAATTCCTAGCCAATTCAAATCTAATTTAGTTGCTTGCACAACCCATTCTGATTGACTCTGATCCCACAATGCCCAAAAGAACGGAACAAATGCGAATACAGAAAATACGCGCCAAACCGATCGAATACCTTCGATTGTTTCATCTCCGTATTCTTTTGCTGCTGCAGCAAAACCTCCGTTCATCAACGCATACAAATTAATCCCAATAAAATTACCCGGTTTTGCAAACCATTGTTTCTTAAATATTATCGCACAAGCAAGTACCAACAATACCCAAAAACCAAGCACCGGACCTATACCCAAATGCTCCACTTTATCCAACCAAAGGTAACTAATCATCAAAGAACCAAATGCACTCAAAAGAATTACTGCTTTGTTGCTATCTCCTTTAGGTGGTACTCTTACATATTGCGAACGACCAGCATAGAAAAATGCCGTAGCGACTAGCATTGCGGCTGCGGGCACGCCAAATGCTACCCTTGCTCCATAATGGGCTTTCAAATAAGGTATTAATAGAATAGACAACAATGAACCCGCGTTAATGGAAGCGTAAAAGTAAGAAAAAGCTTTCGACATCAAATGTTGATTGGATTCATCAAATTGATCTCCTACGTTGGCAGACACACAAGGTTTTATACCTCCTGCACCCATAGCAATCAACATAAGCGAAGTCGTAAAAATCATTTCATTATCAACAAATGTTGCGAGCATAATATTACCAAATGCGTATAATAGCGACAGGTAAAGAATGGTCTTATATTTACCCCAGAACCAGTCTGCTACCATCCCTCCAAAAAGGGGTAATAAATAACTCATGGCCACGAAATCATGGGTTTTTGCATTAGCAGTTGCTTCTGCAAATTGAACTACCGCAGGATCTTCATTTCCGGTGGGGTTATAAAATTGCGCAACCATAAATGTTACTAAAATGGCTCGCAGCCCATAATAATTGAATCTTTCTGCCGCTTCATTTCCAATAATATATGGAATAGCAGGCGGCATCTTGTTGCTTCTAACTTTTTCTGACATAGATTTTAGTTTAGTTTCTTAAATCACAATAGTACAAAATAATATCATTCAATTTTAGTAATGAATTAAATAATATTCTAAATATCGCGCCAAAAATAATATAAATTCTTAAATTTCAAATATTTTAGTGCAATTTCAAAGCGACAACCAGCCAATTTTCCGCATCTTCAGCCTGATATTTGTGAATGACTTCAAAACCAATACGCTGGTGGGCTCGCAACGATCGCTCGTTGCGCATGGCGATTTCTGTCAGTATTACCTCAAATTTTGAGCGGTGCTTATCGCAGAAGCTACGATAAAGATTATCAAACACACTTTGACCGCGATGCGTCTTAGCCACACATACTTGCCCCATTACGATATATTTCACATCGAAAAGTGGCACACCGTCCCATTTAAGCCTGTCAAACAACTGAAACATGGGAACTAAAACAGGGATTTCATTGCGGAATTCCTTTGGCATCGACAGGCAATAACCTATTACTCTTTCACCATCTACCGCAATTACATGTGCAGCAGCCGTATTCATTCGTTTCAACAGGTGAAAATCGTGAATCACTGTTACAAAACCCTGAGAAGTCGCTTCCTCTGCTGAAATTGCATAAGGTAAATTTTCTTGCTGCAACTTCAGAATACCATTCAAATCATCGTCGCTTACAGCATTTCTGATTTCAAGCATCTTTGCACTATTTTTGCTTGTCTCTAAAAGCCTGTACTCCACAACTCAGAAAATTCTCGTATTCCACAACATCGGGCGTGTAAGCTGTCGGCCTGGTAAGCAAGGTCTTTCCATCGTTATCCATAAGAACATAGTAGGGCTGTGATGCAACTCCGAAATTATTGATTTGAAACGAAGCCCATTTGGATCCCAATGTCCGCAATTTGTCGCCGGTATGCGTATCCAAAGTATATTTTATCTTGTCATCCGGGAAGAGTCTTTTTTCGTCGTCGACGTACAAGGAAACAACCACGTAGTCTTCTTTAAGGTATTTCAAAATTGAAGGTTTATTCCAAACATTTTCTTCCATTTTTCTACAATTCACGCATCCATACCCGGTAAAATCTACAAAAAGCGGTTTTCCTATTTTTTTTGCATATCCTACTGCTTCATCAAAATCATGAAAACATTCGATTCCATGTACACAGCCTTCCGGTCCAAAAAAATTATAAGTGTAGGACGGAGCCAATCCACTTAACGCACTTAAAGGCTTGTAACTAAAACCCATACAGAGATAGGAGGCAAATAATGTACAGGCAATTCCCATTGCCCAACGTCCCTTACTGATATTCTTAAATGGGTGTTGCTTTCTCCTTAACAATTTATAGGCAAAAAATGCCATCGCCAATAAATTTAAGCCCAATACCAAAACGCCCAACATTTTCTGCCAGTTCGCAGCCGCAAAACTTTGCTCTTGCGCTCCCATCAAATAATAGGTCAAAGCCAAACTAATTATTATAATTAATATCCCGGGAAAACCGTCCATAAATCGGGCACCGTATCGGAATCCAAATACTCCAAACTGATACATTGCCAGTGCAATCGCAAATAATATCCATAAGGCCAGGAATAATTCCCATCTTAAATACCCCCAATGCGCTACAAGATCTGCGGTTGATAAAAACTTAAGCGCAAATGCCAATTCCAGAAAACCCAGCGTGACCTTAATTGATTCCATCCAGCCTCCTGATTTAGGAAGTGAATTCAACCAGCTGGGAAACATGGCAAATAAAGCAAATGGCAATGCCAATGCAAATGAAAATCCGAACATTCCCACCAATGGTTTGATTGGAATAATGCCAAAAAGTGTCTGACTTACATTTTGCGAGGTCTGAACGAGGAGTGATCCAATAATTGGCCCTGTGCAAGAAAAAGAAACCAAAGCAAGTGTAAATGCCATAAAGAAAATACCTACCAATCCGCCTTTATCTGCTCCTTTATCTGCCGCGTTGGACCATGAACTGGGCAAAGTAATTTCGTAAAAGCCAAAAAACGATAGAGAAAAAGCAATAAAAATCAAAAAGAAGGCCAGATTCATCCATGGATTGGTTGCCATCTTATTTAACACATTAGGCCCAAATATCCCGGTTATGACCAAACCAATAAAAACATAGATTGCAATAATCGAAAGGCCATAAATAAGCGCCTTCATCACTCCCTCTCTTCTGGTTTGCGCAGTTTTAGTAAAAAAACTTACCGTCAACGGTATCATTGGAAAAACACATGGCGTCAGCAAGGCTACAAGGCCACCTAAAAACGAATAGAAGAATACAATCCACAGACTTTCATTGTCCGCAGCCTGAACTGTTCCACAGTCTTGACGAATAAATTGTTCTTTATCGAGCCCAGCTCTTTTTGAGTCAAAAACACTTTGACAATTAGGGTCATCAGGAGGACAGGTTAGCAAAGCAGAAACACTCTCCACAGCAGTTTGTGCTTTTCCGCTGAAATCAAATTTAAAATCAACATCTGTAGGAGGGAGGCACTGCGCGTCATCACATGTCATGTATGTAAGGTAACCTTCCATGGGTTGCGATGGATCACTAATTTTTATTCGCTGGCTAAAAGTTGCGTCATGCTTGAATTTTGAAATTTTCATTTTAAAAACCTTATCGAAAATCTCTATTCGGTTTTTACTTTCCTCCACTTTGCCAATGAGAGCGATACCACTATTTTCTTTGAACTGGAAACTCGTCGGCACTGGTCCGTCGTCACCATTTTTCTGTTGCGAATAAATTGACCAGCCCTTGTCGATTGCTGCCTTAAACAACAAATCGTACTCCGTATCGCTGATTTTTTTTACCTCATAATTCCACTTCACCGGCAACGGCTTTTTCCCAATTGCCGAAGTTATTGGCTGCGTTATAACAACTGAGGCATCCTGCGGCTGCGTTTCATTTACAGCATCTGATGTAGTTGCTGGTAGGGTTGGGGAAGCTTGTCCTTTTACACCACAGGATGGCAGAATGTATTTGAAATCAATATCGCGCGGCGGCTGACATGATCTTTCATCACAGGAAATGAAAGATACATATCCGGTAATAGGTTTAGTGGGGTCGGTCACTTTTACCTGCTGCGTACATACAAATTTGTGCTTGTACTTTACAATACGCATGTTATTGAACATTGGGTCGTTCAATTCGACTCTGTCACCACTTTCCGTGTTTTTCCCGACCAGACTATAATGACTGCCTTTCACGTATTCAAAATTCGTAGGAAGAGGTCCATCATCGCCGACTATATATTGTGAATAAGTGTAGTTACCGTCTTTAATAGTTGCTGTCGCAATAAGCGAGTATTGTCCTTCACCAAGACATTTTGCTTCAAAAGACCACTTAACTGGACCTTGTGCATAGGAAAACACACTAACAAATGACAACACAAGTGATAAAAAAAGCCTGGACATGAATATATTAGTTTTTGTACTATATGTATAGCTGATTTGAATTTAGCAGGCAAAAATAAAGGAAAAAATCGTAATTATTCTGCACAAATGTTACATTTTAATATCCGCCACACTCCCAAGGTTTAATCCTTGTGCCAAATTTTGAAAAAATGGGTTAATCTATGTATTTTTGAACTTTTTGAATATGGAAAAACAAACAACAAAATTCGACCTCGAATTTATCCGAAACTACCAAAAGTTAAATCAGCAACAAAAAGAAGCGGTTGACCAAATCGAAGGGCCGGTAATGGTGATTGCCGGTCCGGGAACCGGAAAAACCCATATCCTCGCCATGAGGATAGGCAATATACGAAGGAATACGGATGCCCATGCGAGCAATATTTTGTGCCTGACCTTTACAGAAGCCGGTGCTACTGCGATGAGAAGGAGACTGCTGAGTATGATTGGTCCGGAAGCACATAAAATACACATCTTCACATTTCATGGTTTTTGCAACCACATCATTCAACAAAATAGTGAATTATTTGGGGGCGATGATATGGAATCGTTGAGTGAACTCGAACAAATCGAAATTATTCGTTTATTAATCGATCAGCTAGCAGGTGACTCTCCAATAAAAAATTACAGCAACCCCTATCTTTATCTCAGGCATTTGATCAATTTATTCAACATCATTAAAACAGAAAATTGGGAAGTTGATAACATTTTAGCTACACTGGATGAATACCTTGTTGATTTACCAAATAGAGCAGAATATATATACAAAAATAAACCTAGCAAAGGACAACCTAACGTTGCAAAACTTAATGCTGAAATTAAACGCATTCAGACGCTCAAAGCTGCTGTTGCACTTTTTCCCGAATACCAAAAAGCATTAAAACATGCCAAAAGGTATGATTTTAACGATATGATTCTTTGGGTTATTGAGGCATTTGAAAAAAACGAATCACTATTGCGAAACTACCAGGAACAGTACCTGTACTTTCTGGTTGATGAATATCAAGACACCAATGGTGCTCAAAACAAAATCTTACTCCAGCTGATTAGTTTCTGGGATACACCTAATGTATTTATTGTAGGTGACGATGATCAGGCAATTTATGAATTTCAGGGCGCCAGACTCCAAAGCTTGAAAGACCTCAGAAACGCTTACGAAGAAGAAATGAAAATTGTGATTCTCAAAGAGAATTATCGGTCTACTCAATCCATACTTGATGCATCCAAAAATCTGATCGAAAAGAATGAAAACAGAATTATTAATCAACTCAAGGAATTCGGATTTGATAAAGATTTGCTTGCTGCTAATAAAGAACTCAAGAAAAATACGAACATTCCGATCATATCGGAATACCCCAACAAACTCCAGGAATACAGCGAGATTGCTAATCAAATTGAGAAAATTGTCGATAGCGGAGTTGATCCAAAAGAAATTGCAGTCATTTATGCACAAAACAAAGAGGCAACTCTAATGATGAGTATCCTGGACAAAAAAGCAATTCCCTATACCACAAAAAAACCGGTAAATATTTTAGAAGAGCGACTTATTCGCCAAATCCTGGATATCCTTTATTACATTAATATCGAATCCACGAATCCCGGTGGTGGCGAAGCTGCTTTGTTTGAAATTTTACACTTCCCTTGCTGGAACATAAGCAATTCAAACCTAACCAAATTTGCACTATACCTAAGAAATCTAAATCATGAAAATGAAGTCAAAATCCGCTGGAGGGAAGCGCTTGCAGATATCGAGCTTTTAAGTAGGTCAGTTAATGGGGAAAAAGACAATTTTCACAAAGTATCTACAGTGCTTGAATTTCTGATGGATCAGAAAAATGCAATTAGTGTGGTCAAGTTGTTTGAACTGCTATTGAGCAAAACAGGAATTCTACCTTTATCTCTTTCATCTAACGAAATTGTTGCAGAGCTTCAGCTGATGCACACTTTTCTCGATTTTATTAACGAGGAAACTCATCGAAAGTCCAAATTTACCCTAACAGAACTATTAAATACCGTGTCGATAATGAAACAACATGGCATTGGTATTCCCTTGAATAAGTCAATATCAGCAAGCAATGGCGTATTGCTCACTACTGCACACAGTTCTAAAGGCCTTGAATTTCAATATGTATTTATGGTCAACTGCACAGAAGAAAACTGGAATAGCAAAATTAAAAATACAAATCAGTTTTACCTTCCGGAAGTACTGACTTCCACAAATGAAGAGACCAACGGAGAAGAAGGCCAAAGAAGGCTTTTTTATGTGGCAATGACTAGGGCAAAAGAATTTTTACATATCTCTTATCCGGTAAATTCCAAAAAGGGAAGAGTAAAGTTTATTGAGGAAATACTTGAACTATCTTTAGTAGACTGTATTCAAAAAAGCCAGCCTTTAGACGAAGCGATTAAATCTCACGTTGCACTACTACAAGTTGCGGACACAACAGAACTGAGAAGTCGAAACACAGAATTTATCAAAGAAAGACTTTCTAATTTTTATTTAACTCCGAGCAGTCTCAACCGCTACATTGATTGTCCATATACTTTTTACTACGAACAAGTACTGGCTATCCCTTCTCCACAATCAGATAAACTATCCTTTGGTAACGCAATACATGGGGCCTTGGAAAAAATGTCAAGAATTTACAATAAAACATCAATTCTACCGCCTATATCCCTTTTGATTGAGACTTTCCATTTTCAAATGGACAACATGCGGTATTTATTCAGTCCCGAACGTTTTCGCCAGTTGAGTGAAATAGGTGAAAAAGATTTAATTGGCTTCTACAACAACGTTATGACAGAATGGACAGCAGCGGCTGATACAGAAATTGCTTTCAGAAATGGCACTATTGATGGCATACCGGTAGCCGGAAAAATTGATCGGATTGAATATTTAAATGATGGCAGCGTGAATATAATAGATTTCAAAACGGGAACGTACGACAAAAAATACGCACTCGCAATTAGCGCTGCTAAGCCGCTGGGAGGCAGTTATCGAAGACAACTGCTGTTTTACAAATTAATGTTTGAACAACATATTACTGGGGGTAAACCGGTCAATGAGGTTTGCCTCCAATATACCAGAGCAGATTACGATGGGGTTTTTCCAAAAGTGAATGCGCAGATCGGTGAGGAAGAGATTGCGCTTTTTAAAACTTTAATTAAGGACATTTGGGAGAAAATCAATAAGCTGGAATTTGAAAACGGGTGTAATAGCACTGATTGTAAATGGTGTAATTTTGTCAAAAACAACATAGCACCAAATGATTTCAACAACCCCGATATTGATGATTTAGACGATGAAGGATAGGCTTGATTTCAATTTAAAAAGGACGCAAAATTCATTGTCGTCCTTTCTTAAAATATAAAATAATTTTACTGTTCGCTGTCCGGGCTACCCATTTGATCTTCTTCATATAGTCTATCAAACAAAGCTTGCACCCTGTACATTTCATCAATTGTATCGTCGATAAAAAAATCAAATTCCGGAATCCGTCGCATCTGTGATTTCAGCCGATGAGCCATTTCTTGTTTTATCCTGTGATAACTTTCTCTCATTTCGAGGATTGGCTCTTGTTTGTTTTCCGTATTGTATATACTAAGGTAAATTTTAGCCTGCGCAAAATCCGGCGTAATCTTAACATCGGTAACTGTCACAAATACAGTGCTTCCATATATGAGCCTACCCTCATCCTGCAGAAACAGACTAAAATTTCGCTTGATCAGCTCAGATATCTGCTTTTGTCTTTTCGATTCCATAATGTTCGTATTTAGTATAAAAGTATAGTACTTAAAACTGATCGTAAATGGACTTCAATTGTCCACTACTTTCTTTCACTTTTATTTCATCAATGATTTTACTGATTTCCTGCGTTTTTCCAAGATTATTAAGGGCTTTATAAATGATTTTCATATCAGCAAGTGCTTTGGTGGCACCGTATTTCCGCCATGGGGTGTCTGATGAAGACATCCCAATAGCCTGCAAATTCTTTATACATTTTTCTTGAATACCCTCATCCATCCCGGTGCACATCGTTGCATAGCTATTAAAGAACTGAATCGCATCCATTCCATTGACCATATTTAGCTTTTTCTCGAAAAATGCAGCTCTTTCGGGTACCGGATTTTCTGCGTAAATAAGTCCAAGAGCCATAACGATATTTTGACTTTCTTCGTTCTCCAATTTTGGAATATATTTTAAGGCCTCATCTCTATCAATAGCATACAGGGATTGAAGTGCTTCTGAAATTACGGAAAAAGCCCTTTCATTATCCAATACCTTTTTTAAGGTCGCTGCGTATTTTTTATCCCCAGTTTGACCAATTTTGAAAATTGCTGCTGCCCTGACCTCCGAATGTGCATCACTGTATGCCGCTTTTTCAATCAAAGGTTCAGCAATAGGATCATTGATGTCAAGCAAATTCAGTGCAGCACCGCGAATAGAAAAATGTGTATCCTGAAGCGCTTTCACCAATACAGCTTTAGTCGATTCATCCATTTTTTCATTTTGCTGCAATCCTTCAATTGCTTCAACCCTGTCGAGGTACATGGGAGCGTTATTGTATTGAAACAAGTATTCATCCTTTGATTTTGGATAAGTTATCTCACACAAAAGCACTCTTTCGGCATCTACATTTACCAGCTTAGGCGCTTTTTCAATGTCAAAAGCAAAAGTCTCCTTTCTTTTCGTTGTATTGATCAGGAATCGCTGCGGTCTTTTGCCATTTTCAGTATAAATATCAACAGCAATGGGAAGCTGATAAACCGGCAAATTGCTAATTCCATCTTGTTTCTGTGCAACAGTAATCATTAATTTACCTGTTACTGCGTCATATGTTTTTGAAATTTCGATTTCAGGATGCCCCGGATTCATGTACCATTGGTTGAAAAACCAATTTAGATCTTTACCTGAAACTTCCTCAAATACCAGTCTTAATTCGTGCACTTCAACATCAGAATATGCATTTTTCGTTAAGTACAAATTCAGCGCACTGAAAAAAGCGTCATCGCCGAGGTAATTTCTCAACATATTAAGGATCAGCCCACCTTTATTGTAGCTATGGGCATCAAACATTTCTTCTTTATTGCCATATTCAAAATTAATCAAGGCATGTTTTTGGTTTTTTGCCTGGCCAAGGTAGCCGTTCAGCTCGTTACGCCAATGCGCCTGTGCCGCATCTTTTCCATATTTGTGCTCCATCCACAGGTACTCTGAGTAATTGGCAAAACCCTCATTCAAGGTCAGATTTGACCAGCTTTCTGTAGTGACATAATCACCAAACCAATGGTGAAACATTTCATGCGCGACGATGGATTCATTGGTTTCCACGTCTATGAGATCTCGCTCATTGTTCTGCATGAACTCGCCAAAAATTACTGCCGTTGTATTTTCCATCGCACCCGATACATAATCTCTGACTACAATCTGTGCATATTTATTCCACGGATATTTTACTCCAAGTTTCTCAGAAAAAAAACCGAGCATTTCGGGAGTATGCGGAAAAATTGCTTTTGCATCCTTTTCAAATTTTGGCTCAACATAATAACTCAACTCTATATTTTCCCACTTATCTTTAATTACGGCAAATTCACCAACAGCGATCATGAAAAGATATGGAGCGTGTGGCTGATTCATTTCCCAATGATCCGTTCTACTCCCATCCGTGTTTTTTACTGATGAAATCATCGCCCCATTGGACAAAGTTTTGTACTTATCGGGAACAGTAATTTTTATATCTTCGGTGCAACGTTCATTAGGCTTATCTATCGTTGGAAACCAGCATGAATTACTCTCTGTCTCACCTTGCGACCAGATTTGAGTAGGTTTCTCTTTGTCTTCGCCTCTTGAATTAATAAAATACAATCCCTTATCCGAGCTAATTGCCTGGCTTCCGCCAATATTTGTTCGCTCACTAGGCTTTGCCACGTAGTCGATTGCAATTGCAAATTCTTCCTTTTTCGAATATTTCTTGTTCAAGTGTATGATTAATTGCTCATTATCATATTCGTATTTGAGCGCAATGTTACCCGCAACATTGGTTATTGAGTTGATATCAAAATTCTTTGCATCCAGGGTAAGTAGATCAGTTTCATAAAAATACGCCCTCAACTTCAATATCGCTTTGCCGATTACTCTTTCCTTTTCCCAGTCAAATTTCAAATCCAGACTTGTATGCAACAAGTCGTGTGTTCTGGTAGCAGTAGATCTATATACCGGAATTTCTAGGTCATCGGGCAAACTGATTGAATCTCTTCGCAAAGATGCATTGTTGAGATCCGAAAGCTCTATACCAGCAGCGTTTTCATTCGGCAATTTACCTGTATTGGTTTGCCTGGACTTTTTGGATGTATCGCAAGAGACTAAAAAAATGCTGAATATCAGCGAAAGGATTAACGTTTTTCTCATTATTATTGCGTGTTCTATTTGGGAAATTCAAAAAATCAGGCATATCATCAGATAAAATCAATGATATGCCTGCTTTTTAACGATTTTTTGCTTTAAATATTTGAAACAGTGCAAGGTTAAATCAAACTGCAACGCCAAAATCCCTTAGCGCTCCGTTTAACGAAACCTTTTTATCAGTACTTTCCGTCCGTTTTCCAATAATCAGGGCACAAGAAACCTGGTATTCTCCTGCTTCAAACTTTCTGGTGTACGAGCCAGGGATCACTACAGATCTTGCAGGCACCCTACCTTTATAAATTACAGGCTCGGCTCCTGTCACATCGATGATGTGTGTGGATTGCGTTAAGACTACGTTCGCACCCAATACCGACTCCTTCTCTACAACAACTCCCTCAACTACAATACACCTCGAACCGATAAAACAGTCATCTTCGATAATCGTCGGAGTCGCCTGAACAGGCTCCAGTACTCCTCCTATTCCGACCCCTCCACTCAGGTGGACATTTCTTCCAATCTGAGCACAAGAACCTACTGTAGCCCAGGTATCAACCATCGTGCCGCTACCAACATGTGCGCCGATATTCACATAACTGGGCATTAAGATTACACCGCTTTCCAAGAAAGCACCATAACGGGCAACTGCATTGGGCACCACCCGAACTCCCTGCTTAGCATATTCCTTTTTCAAAGGAATTTTATCGTGAAATTCAAATGGCCCGACTTCAATTGTTTCCATTTGTCGAATAGGAAAATAAAGAATAACTGCCTTTTTCACCCATTCGTTGGCTTGCCATTGCCCGTCTCCAGTTGGTTCTGCGACCCTGATAGTGCCCTTATCAAGCAATTCGATCACTTCTTCTATCGCAGCTTGCGTGCTTTTTTCTTTTAGCAGCTCGCGATTGTCCCAAGCATTTTGTATGATTTGTTTTAATTTTTCCATTGTATTTTTTTGAGGGCGCAAAGATAGAAAAGTTTCTTTAAAATAATATGTCGCTACATTTTGCAGCAGCTTACGGCAACAATTAAATTGTTAATTGCTGAAAATCCTACTTAGAATTGTGTTCCAATGAATTAGAATATTCCAAAGAACCCAACCTAAAGCGCACAGGAATCCCGGCTTGTTTATCAAATTTCAATTCCACTTTGCAGAAAAAACCAAGCGGATTGGTTGCTTGCAAAGGAGGAATTATGGCAATTTGCATGGAAGGTTCTGAAGGTCGACAGAATAAAGGATTAATTCTATTACTAATCGTGAGATTCAGATAACTATTTACCTTACTCAACGCTATACCGCTTTGAGATTTTGAAACAAAACCTAAAGCGCCAACAAAGAAGCAAACAACAAATAACTCTTTCATTGAAATCGCTTTTCTAACGGTTTTTACTGCTGTAATTCGGAGACTCCTTCGTAATCGTAATATTATGTGGATGGCTTTCCTGCATTCCTGCCGATGTAATCCTAACAAATTGAGCTTTCTTTAAATCATCAATTGTCGCAGCGCCACAATATCCCATCCCGGCGCGCAAACCACCGATATATTGTACCATCACCTCTGAAAGTGAACCTTTATATGCAATTCGGCCTTCGATTCCTTCAGGTACCAGCTTCTTAATGTCATCTTCAACATCCTGAAAATAGCGATCCTTTGAACCTTGTTCCATTGCACCAAGCGAGCCCATTCCGCGGTAAATTTTGAATTTCCTTCCTTCAAAAATTACTGTCTCTCCTGGCGACTCGTCCACTCCGGCAAAGAGCGATCCTGCCATAATCGTATTTGCTCCGGCTGCAAGCGCCTTTACAATATCTCCGGTATAGCGAATACCACCATCTCCTATAACCGGAATTCCAGAACCCTGTAAGGCACTTGCAGCATCAAAAATTGCCGTTAGCTGCGGCACACCTACGCCGGCTACTATTCTTGTTGTACAAATACTACCGGGCCCGACTCCCACCTTTACCGCATCAGCTCCTGCCTTAGCAAGTGCCTTAGCAGCGTCGCCGGTCGCAATATTTCCGCCAACAACTTGCAGTGAAGGATATTTTGTCTTAATTTTTTTCACCATATCAAGCACCCCTTTGGAATGCCCATGTGCCGTATCAACACAAACTACATCGACGCCAACGCCGACCAATGCAGCCACTCTTTCCATCGTGTCATGTGTCACACCTAAAGCCGCTCCTACCACTAATCTTCCAAGACTGTCACGGCAAGAATTCGGATAATTGACCACTTTCATAATATCTTTATAAGTGATCAGACCGGCCAAAGTACCATCAGATTCAACAACCGGTAACTTTTCAATTTTATTCCTTTGCAGGATATCTTTTGCCTGAGATAAATTTGTACCGACCGGTGCTGTAATTAGTCCTTTGGTAGTCATAACTTCTTTAATCTTTCGATTCACATGACTTTCAAATCTCAAATCTCTATTGGTCAGAATTCCAATCAGTTTGTAGGCAGTATTTACTATTGGAATTCCTCCGATACTAAATTTTTTCATAAGTTCCAAAGCCTGACCAACTGTTGCATCATCATGCAAAGTAACAGGATCGACTATCATTCCACTTTCTGACCTTTTCACACTCCTGACCTGCTCCGCTTGTTCAGCAATGGTCATGTTTTTATGAATGATCCCAATCCCGCCCTGTCGGGCAATTGCTATTGCCAGATTCTTTTCTGTCACGGTGTCCATAGCAGCAGAAACAATCGGCACATTGATGCGCAAGTTTTGTGTAAACTGAGTCGAAATGTCAACTTCTCGAGGAAGGACTTCGGAATAGGAAGGAATCAGCAGTACATCATCAAAAGTGAGGTACTCGCCCAGAAATTTTCTATCGTAGTTTGAATTTTTTATTTCCATGTGCAAAGGTACGGCGCATTCTGAAATTTTCAGATTTTTTTATTTTAAAAATATTTTTTACATAATTTTTTATGTTAAAAAGTTGTTTTTTTGTGAATACTATTCAAAAAACCTATCCACAATGAAATTTAGAATCATTTTCCTTTTGCTATATTGTACACTTTCCCGAGTTATAGCACAACCAACGAATGCCAGGTGGGAATATGTTCAAAGATATAAGGACCTGGCTGTACAGGAAATGAAAAGAACTGGTGTGCCGGCAAGCATTAAACTAGCGCAGGGAATACTCGAATCAGCATACGGTACAAGTACCCTCGCAAGAAAAGCAAATAATCACTTTGGAATCAAATGTGCCGCTAACTGGAAGGGCGAGAAGTTCATGGTCAAAGACGATGATTATGATGAAAACGGACAGCTTGTTGAATCCTGTTTTCGGGTCTATGAAAATGCTGCCGCTTGTTTCATTGCACATTCTGAATTTCTCCGCGACCCAAATAAAATATCCAGGTATGGATTCCTTTTCAAGTTGGATCCTATGGACTATAAAGCATGGGCAAAAGGACTTTCGTCTGCCGGTTACGCTACCAACCAAGGTTACGCGGATGCACTTATAGCAATAATAGAAGAAAATAAATTGTTCAACTTTGACAACGAACAACCGAAAGTTGATTATGTCAGGCTAATCAATGACGTCAAATTGGTGATTGCAAAAGCGGGTCAAACACCGGAGGAGATTGCTGCGGCTTACGATATCAGTACAAAAAAAATACTTTCCTTCAATGAAGGTTTTCAAGGACCTAAGCAACCACTCGATGAAGGTGATTTTGTGTTTCTTCAGCGTAAACGCAGGAGTTACCGGGGTGAAAAAAAATACCATCAAGTTATTACAACTGATAATATGTTTGGCATCTCACAACAATATGGTGTAAAGTTAAGCTTTTTATACAAAAGAAACAGAATGGAACCGGGAACAGAACCAGCCGCTGGACAAAAAATCAGGCTAAGAGGTCGAGTCAAAAAAAGTGATGCTCCAAAATTAAAAACTCCTGAGAAAAAAGAGCGCCATTTTATCTTGCCCATCGATGAAGGCACGGGAAAAATTCCGTTAATCGACTATTCGCAGGAACTGAGCCCGGAAGATTTGAAAAATATCCTCGACAGCTTAAATCGACAAGTGGCAACAACAAAACCGCTTATTGACACATCCACAATCGAAAAAGCACCAATAAGTAAACTAAAAAAAGAAGAAAATGAGGGTATAGAAAAGAAAAACAAGTCAGACTCAATTCCGACCCCGGCTATAACTGATCCAAAAAATACAGAAAAACCAATCATTACAGAATTGTCACCGGCTATTGGTAACATAAAAATTCCAAAAATTCCAGTCAAAATCGATTCAACTCAAGCCGATGCAAAGTACATTGTAAAAACGGGTGATACTTTATACTCAATATCAAGAAAATATAGAATAAGCATCCCGGACCTGAAATCTTTAAATGGAATTAACGCCGACAACATCAAGGTTGGTCAAGAATTGATCATCAAAAAATGATAATTTCAGCTATTTTTTTGCGGCAAGATTGGCAAGAAATTTCTCCAGTTCAACGATATCGTAAATGAGTACCTCACGAGGTTTACTACCATCCGTCGGACCTACTATCCCCATGGAATGTAGTTGATCCATAATTCTTCCAGCCCGATTGTAACCCAACTTCATCCTGCGTTGAATCATGGATGTAGAACCGTGCTGATTTTCAACAACCAATCGGGCTGCGTCATCAAACATTTCATCCAGTTCTGATAATTTAAAAGTTTCTTTTCCACCAAAATCACCGTCCCCACTGTTGTATTCCGGCAAAAGGAATGGGGTCGAGAAGCCTCTTTGCTCAGAAATAAAATTCATGACCCTTTCAACCTCTGGTGTATCCACAAATGCACACTGCAAACGAACCATATCGCCTCCAATACTCAGCAACATATCTCCGCGACCAATCAACTGATCTGCGCCACCACTATCCAATATGGTTCTTGAATCGACTTTGGCAGTAACTTTAAAAGCAAGCCGAGCAGGGAAATTTGCTTTGATAACTCCGGTGATAATGTTGACAGAAGGTCGTTGTGTGGCAATTATGAGGTGAATCCCGACTGCACGTGAAAGTTGTGCCAATCTGCCGATAGGCAATTCGACTTCCTTTCCCGCAGTCATAATCAAATCTGCAAATTCATCGATAACCAGAACGATAAAAGGAAGAAAAGCATGCCCTTTCTCCGGATTCAATTGTCTGTTGGTGAACTTTTCGTTGTATTCTTTTATATTTCTTGCTGCAGCTTTTTTCAACAGATCATAACGATTATCCATCTCAATACAAAGCGAATTCAAAGTCATTATCACTTTGCTGGTATCTGTAATAATTGGTTCATCCTGGTCAGGCAAGTAGCCTAAAAAATGATTCTCTAAGGCGCCATATGGGAAGAGTTCCACCTTTTTCGGATCTATCAGAATCATTTTCAATTGTGAAGGATGCTTCTTGTACAATAATGACATCAAAATCGTATTGATACCTACCGATTTTCCTTGTCCGGTTGCACCGGCAATTAGAAGGTGGGGCATTTTAGCAAGATCAGCCACAAAAACTTCATTTGAAATCGTTTTCCCCAATGCAATGGGTAAATCCATTTCAGATTTCTTGAATTTATCGCTTTGCAAAACCTCTCGCAATGAAACCATCTGCTTGTTTCTGTTCGGAACTTCTATACCTATTGTTCCTTTTCCAGGAATAGGAGCGATAATCCTGATTCCTAATGCAGATAGACTTAGCGCAATATCATCTTCCAGATTTTTAATTCTGGCAATTCGAACTCCCGGAGCAGGAACTATCTCATACAAGGTAACCGTAGGTCCGATTGTTGCTCTGATTTTTACAATTTCAATTTTATAGTTGAGAAGGGTAGCAATAATATGATCTTTGTTCTGCTCGAGTTCCGAACGATCTACTTCGACACGCTTATCCGAATAATCTTGCAAGAGCGAAATAACAGGATACGTATAACCTGAAAGTTCCAGGGTTGGATCATATGGCCCTTGATTTTCCAGTGGACTCGCATGAATAGGTGCGCTCAATATCTCTTCGACATCGTCATTAATCTGCTCTTGTTCCTCTTGAGATTCTTCAATTTCAAAAAAATCACCGGCCAATTCTCTGTCAGATTTGTTGAGATTCATTGCAAGTTGGCCCGTCACTTCTACAATTGGATTAGTACGTACACCATCTATCAACGGTTCTTCTTTGCGCTCAACGCCTCCTATTGCCTCAATAGAAGTATACACTTTTGAATGTTGAATAACCTTAGGTGCGACATTTTCATTATCATTTACCACGACAGGAATTGAATCATTTCTATTACCTTTCGAGCTCGAAGAAGTCGGAACGGTTTTCAGACCTTGATTAAATTTGGCACGAATCCAGTCTTTGGTATTATCTCTCGCCTTTTCGTAAGTCAATTCTGAATAATTAGGATTAAAATTCCAGGTGATAAAGACAACAAGTACAAGAATCAGTAGCAGTATCATTCCCAGATTTCCAATAAAATTTGTAACCCAATCGCAAATCGACTGGCCAAATACACCGCCAAAAGGGAAACCAGTATCAAGACCTTTTGTAAAAAAATGAAAAACAACGGAGAACACTACCATGGCAAGAATGGATTTGCGTAGCGTCCAACGCAAATTTCGCAAAGGCTCCTGCCTTACCAACGCCATTCCATATTTAAAAGACAAGTAAACAAATGCAACACAAGAAACCCCGAATGTCCAATAGAAAAACATATTGGAAATGATTGCACCTAATCGACCCAACCAATTGGCCATTTCCATTTCTCCCATGAACAACAAGTCCCAGGAAAAACGCAATACACTATCCTGGTCTTCCTCCCAGGTAAATAAGTAAGAAATAAATGCAATGCTTAGATAGACAGATAAAAATAAAAGCAGTGCTCCAAATAATTTTGGAACGCGTTCATCATTTAAATATATGCCTAACGAAATACCGCGTTTGCGAGCCATATTGTCTTTTTTTCAGTGTGCCAGCAGCAAAAAGTGTTCAGGAAATTACATTACAAATATATTCGAAATAGAATATATATAAATAAATTCTCACACAAAGGTAGAATTTTTTATTTGTTATAGGCAAATAAAAACCAACGCAAAATGCTTTTACAATATATAAATCATTAATAGTTGATTTTCTGATAAAGAACACGTAATTTTGCAACTCTAAAAAATAATAATTTTCATTAAAACTAAACTTTACAATGGGTAGAGGTGATAAAAGATCAAAAAAAGGCAAAATTTCGATAGGTTCATATGGTAATTCAAGACCTAAGCCGGCTAAAGTGAGAAAATTGCACGTTAAAGCTGCATAATTCTTGCCTTTAATCCTTTGCGTTGCCTGGAATTCTAGTTTAGCCAACGCAAAGGTTAACTTATTTCTATTTGCTACTTTAATTGCTTGCGACTACCGAATTTTTTATTCATCGTCAGCAAGAAACCGCCTTTGAATTCGGAAACAGACCATTATGTCCAAAAAAGATCTCAGTCCCTTACAGGCATCTTATTATGAAGGTGGCAACAAAGCCATGGATGAACATGTAAAGGCAAATCTTGTGTATCCTCCTTTGGCAATTGAAAAAAAAATTGAAGGCACCGTACACCTTTTTTTAGATATAGACAATAAAGGTAATGTCATAAAAGTAAAGGTAATTTCGGGTATAGGACATGGATGCGATGAAGAGGCAGTGCGGGTTGTAAAATTAATGAAATTTAAGGTGGAAAAAATCAGAAATATGCATGTGATTCATCACCAGAAATTACAAATTCACTTCAGATTGGGTAAAGAAACAAAAAGCACTATTGAATTGCCAAATTCAATCCCTCAGGCGACTCCAACTGAAAACAATGTGGTTTACAATTTCACTCCAAAAGTTAAAAAAGAAATTAAAACTCCCGCCCCCAAAACGGTATATACATACCAGATTACTATGTAATCTATAAACAAGTAAAAGTAGTAATTCGTAATTCGTAATTCGTAATTCGTAATTCGTAATTCATAATTCGTAATTCGTAATTCGTAATTCGTAATTCGTAATTCGTAATTCGTAATT
>JBMOJB010000063.1:0-19462 GCA_049316985.1 Saprospiraceae bacterium
TTATTTTGTTTCATTGTGCAAAGTTAATAGACACACTTTAATGAACAGTCTCGCAGCAACTAAACATTTGTCACAATCCTTTTACTCTCACTCCCCAAAATCATTTATAGATTGAATTTTGAAATTTTTGCAGCAACTAAACATTTATCACAATCCTTTTTACTCTCTCACCCCAAAAAAAACAAATGAGGAGAATTTTGAAATTTTTGCAGCAGATTAAACATTTATCTTAATCCAAATCTACTCCTCACACTCCCAAAAAATAATTGAAGACATATTTTGAAATTGTACAGCATTTAAACATCTATCACAATCCAATCCTTTTACTCATTCCCAAAAAAAACAATTGAAGGGAAATTTGATTTTTTTGCAGCAAATAAACAGGTAAACCAATCCAATCCTTTTACTCTCATACAAGAAAAAAAACAATTGAGGAGAATTTTGAAATTTTTAGCCACAGATTAAAAGCTCTGCATTTGCAAATGACTTGATTGTTTTCTAAAAATTATTGTGCATTCATATTAGAAATCACAATTGCTTCAAAAAATATTGTTATAAGCAAAATACTAATAAAATATTGACATTTTACAGGGCGGGAATTAATAAATTTCAAAATTCTCCTCAATTGCCTACACATTAATGTGTAGGCAATTGAGGAGAATTTTGAAATTTTTGCAGCAACTAAACACCAATACCAAACCAACTGCTTTCACCAAAAAAAACAATTGAAGGGAATTTTACAATCTATCAGCAATTTTCTGTACTGACATTAAAATCAAGCCACCGATTATTGAATATTCTCTCATTTTCTTTTTTTAAACTCAAACTAAAGAAAATGACAATTGTACCTAGTGATTCAGAAGCTTTTTTTACCCAATTTATTTCTATTATAACTATTTAAGATGTATATTTGAAAATATATCTAATTAAAATATCACGGAAATGTCCAGATACATCAGAATCCCAATTACTTTTTGCATCCTGCTATTTTTATCTTCCAGTCTTTTCGCACAGGAAAAACCGGATAAAAAGGAAAATATTAGCGATAAGGTTCATATTGAAACTACTGATGGAAATGATTTTGTGGGCAAGATTATTTTTGAAGATACCAATATCATAAAATTGTCAACTGAAAAACTGGGAGATATTTCTATAAAGAAAGTAGATATTTCCAAGCGTGAGGTGTATCTGGAAACTAAAAAATCAGGTAAAGATTATTGGTTTCCAAATTCTAATTCAACCAGATATCTATTCGCGCCAAATGCATATGCCCTAAAAAAAGGGGAAGGTTATTATCAGAATACCTGGGTCTTCATGAATCAAGTGAGTTATGGATTTACCGACAAATTTACTGTTGGACTGGGTACCGTTCCTTTATTTCTTTTTGGTTCCGGGATTGGTAATTATACTCCCATGTGGATTACACCCAAGTATACTTTCGGCAGCCAGGAAAAAAAGAATAACGCTGCGGTGGGGGTATTTTATTTCTTCTTTCCTTTCGCCGGAATTTCTGAAGATAGTCCGCTTAGTGCAGGCATTGCGTATGGAACGGGAACAATTGGTGACCGAAATAATAATTTAAGTTTTGGATTGGGTTATGGATTCGGAAGATATTCGGAAAACGGACAGAAAAAAACTTCCTTCGCAAAAAGACCTACTTTAAATTTAAGCGGAATGTATCGGGTCGGAAAACGAAGTTATATTGTTTCAGAAAACTGGTTGGTTACAACTGGAGAATTCAATGCTGGTGTATTTACAGGCGCCTATCGATATTCGGGAAAAAATGTATCAGTTGATATCGGATTGGTAGCTATTGCTACGGAAGAATATACCGGGATAGCTTCACCTTGGTTGGGAATTTTAATTCCATTTTCCAAAAAGCAATCAAAGAAATAGGATGCTATAAGCTGATACTATTTTACAATTTTGATACAAAGAATCCCATAAAGATCGCGATAAATAAAAAGAAAATCAGGGACTGACAAATCACCAGAAATTCTGCAATTCCGGTATTGGGAACATAATCGCCATATCCAATGGAGGAAGAAGTAACAAAACTAAAATATATCGTTTCCATCTTTGTCTGGAAAGGGTGAACCGTGTTAAAATCACCATGCATATTCAGATGTCCGTATAAGGCCGCGAATCCAAAGCAGATTTCAATATAATTTAAGAACGTAAATAATAATGCCCGCCTGTAACTGTGTGGTTTAGCTACATCACTCAGCAATACGAGGTTGCCGAGGTAGAGCAAAGTCTCAGCAAGCATGGTAATATTTAGGACCAGACTAAAAATATTAAACCATTCAAACATGATACAGCTTAAAGGGAAAAAGATCTTAAATAGTAGATAATACTCTACCGCTATCTTTTTCTTTAGGAAACCATGCCTTCCAAAATACACTTTGATCAGCATCACCGGCGTGAAGAGCTGTGAAGCTGACATAAATATTCGCACTGTTCTTTCTAACCCAAAAGTCGAAATATTTTCATTCTCCAAAATGCTATTGACAATGTGGAGTTGTTTTTTAAAAGCCGGTTGTTCTTTTAAATCCGCTACCCAGCTCTTCCAATATTTAATAAAACTATTCAATTATTGTTCAGTTAAGTGATCTCATAACCATTTGGCAAAATCGCTCCTTTCTTTACCACAACAATACCATCTTTAATCGTATAGAGTGGCGTATCAATATTTTGCATGTGGGAGCCTCCAATAATTTTTACATCATTTCCAATCCTGCAATCTTTATCGATAATTGCATTTTGAATATAACATCTACTTCCAATACCTACAAAAGGCAACCCACTCTTACGGGCTCTTGACATTTCTTCCAGAGACTCATAAAGGTCGTTACCCATGATATAGCTGCTGACAATTACCGATTCGCTGCCAATCCGTGCCCTGATTCCTATCACACTCTGCTCCATTCTCGATGCCATAATGATACATCCTTCCGCTACGATCGTTTTTTCGAGCGTCGTACCACTTATTTTGGAAGGCGGCAACATCCTGGGTCTGGTAAAGATGGCCTTTTCGTTGTCGAAAAGATTAAAAGGAGGAATATCCATCGTAAGTGCGAGGTTTGCCTCATAAAAAGAATAGATATTTCCAATATCAGTCCAATATCCCTCGTATTGATAACTTACTATCTTTGATTTGCCTACATTATGCGGAATGATTTCTTTTCCAAAATCAGTCGCATCTTTCATGTCTTCTTTCAGCAATTTAAACAACAAATCTCTGTTGAAAATATAAATACCCATCGAAGCCAGATAATTCCGACCCAGGTTTTGCATTGATTTTCCGGTATCACTCACCCAGTTGGGCAATAGTTCCTTCGCCGGTTTTTCTATGAAAGAAGTAATCGTACTGTCTGCATCTGATTTCAATATACCAAATTCCGGAGCATCCCTACTGTCTACAGGGATAGTTGCAATGCTAATATCGGCCTTGGTATCGATATGATGCTGCAGCATATCCCTAAAATCCAACTGATACAATTGATCACCGGATAAGATCAGGATATATTCAAAATCATGTGGAGCAAGGTGTGGAATAATCTGCCGGACAGCATCTGCTGTTCCTTGAAACCAGGTCGGATTCTCAGGGGTCTGTTCGGCTGCCAGAATATCTACAAATGCCTTACTGAACTGGCTGAATTGATAAGTGTTCTTAATATGTCGGTTGAGCGAGGCCGAATTAAACTGCGTCAATACAAACATCCGATAAATGTCAGAATTCATACAATTGGATATCGGTATATCCACCAAGCGATATTTACCTGCAATCGGTACAGCAGGTTTTGATCTGGTAGTGGTGAGCGGTTGTAAACGGGTGCCTGCACCACCTCCTAAAATTACAGCTATTACAGAATTTGACATATATAAAGATTTGTTCAGTTTGATTTACAAATTTAACTAAAGCGATTGATATAGTTTAAGATATTGCTCTGTACTTTTCTCCCAGGAATGATCAATAGCCATCATTCTCCTGCGAATTAATAAAAATGAATCCTGATAATCATAAAATAATTCAACTGCGCGATAACTGGCAGAAACGATATCCTGCACGCTAGCCTGATTGAATCGAATTCCAAACCCACCTTCTGATCCGAAATCGACTACAGTATCTTTCAATCCACCCACACTTCGCACCATCGGTATCGTAGCATATCTGAGTGCATACATCTGATTCAATCCGCAAGGCTCCACTCTACTTGGCATCAAAATAAAATCAGCTGCGGCATACATCTTATGACTTAATTGTTCATTATAACCTATATAGCAATTATAGTGCCCGGGAAAATAAGCTTTCAGTCCATCCAAACTTCTTTCGACTCCTTTGTCACCTGATCCCAAAACTAAGAAATTGCAGGCGCCTTGCATATCTCTTAAAGCTTTGCTGATGGCAGCAGGAAGCATATCTGCTCCTTTCTCAGAAACTGCCCTTCCAATAAATACAATCAATGGTTTTGAGGCGTCCAATGCAAAAAGCTCACAAATTTCAACTTTGTTTTTTAGCTTCATCTCATCTACGTTCTTGCTATTGTAATGATAGCTGATGTAAGGATCAGTGGATGGATCCCAAACTTCGTTGTCTATGCCATTCAAAAGACCAAAACACTTGTAGTGAAAGGAGCGAAAAAGTGTTTCCAGACCATTTGCACTGTCCATTAATTCCTTCAGGTAACTTAAACTTACCGTCGTCACCGCATCAACACATCGAATAGCCGATGACAAAGGATTCACCATATTATTCCACTCTAATAGCCCTGACTTCCATCGATCGTACTCTGGCAATAGCTCTGCCGTATTCCAGCTCATCCAGCCCTGGTACAATCCATTATGGATGGTCAGCACTGTTTTCACCGCAGCCAGGTGCTGGTATCGGTAGCCATATTTCATTAAAAACGGAATCAAAGCAGTATGATGGTCATGGCAATGTACCACATCGGGGCGATGTTGCCATTGTCTGATCCACTCCAAAAAAGCAATCTGAAAACCAATAAATCGCTGTGCGTCATCATCATAGGAATAAATCTGATCTCGATCAAAAAGCCCGGGGATATCAATTAAGTATAGATCGTATCCAAGCTTGTTGTACTTTTCTTTCATCACCCTGAAATGAAAACGATAATTACCCATGTAGAATTCTGACTCGTATTCATTTACCAGTTCATTTTGTGTTATGAACTTGGTATGATACATCGGCATAACTACTTTTGCAAAATGTCCGGCTTTGCATTGATACTTTGGCAATGCGCCGACCACATCTCCCAATCCACCCGCTTTGGCAACAGGATAGCATTCCGCACTTAGATGAATAATTTCCATAATATGATTCTGCGATTTATTTAAAGTGTAATAATATAAAATTATTTCATTTTATCCCATTAATTGAAAAAAAAAAGCAGCTGCGATTTTATATCACAACTGCTTTTTTTATAACTCGATACTTCATGCAGGATGAAAATTAAAAAATTAAAATCTTTCCCCGCAAAAGTACTAGTTCTGGCTATTTTTATTTTCAAGAAATGCATCCCTGAAATACAATAAAATAGCTCCTCCGATGAAGGAAATACTTGAAAATGTTAAAATTAGCATAGTTTTGATCGTATTGAACTAAAGATTCTTCCTATTATACTGAAGAACCTCGGAAAAGTTACAATACAATCGAAATCTTTTCATCGCGAGGCGGTAAGCAAACTTCGTTGTTGCAGGACATATAATTTACCGTAAGGCTAATCTTTTTCAGGTCCTTTTTACTGATTTTAACCTTTTGCGTAAATGTAATATGCTCGGCAAATTTGACAACATTCATTCCGAACATCTCATCAAATCCTTCTTTTTTGTGGCCACTCTCTTCTGCTTTACCGACTATCTCGAATCCATCTGTTATAAACGATAAGGTGGTTGCTACCGGACCATCCTGAGATTCAAGAAACTGGGAATAAATATTCCACTTGGGTTGAATTTCCCCTTCGATTATCAGCTTGTATTCCGTATCACTAATTTTCTCTGCCTTGCTCGTCCATTTAACCGGCTTTTCCTGTGCCATCATAAAAACAGACTGAAAAATTAAAGCAGCTAATAAAATCAAATGTTTCATGTTTTTTAAATTTTGACCAAATATAGCAGTTGACTCGCCGGAAATCAAAATATTGATACAAATTTAACATTACTATAAATTACAACGACAAGATCCTAATTTATAGCTCCTCAAATAAACCATTAGAATTTTCCCAGATGATGGCATCTATCGCATCAATTGAGCCATCCAGATTACCGTCGGCATTCAATTGATAATCGTCAAAAAGTCCATTCTGATTCTCCCAGTGTACCGTATCCAAAGCATCTACCGAGCCATCGGCATTTGCATCACCTCCAAACATGGCCGATAAATTTCCACTGATTGCCCGCAAGGGGCTGGCACCATATAGTGCGACAGAATTATTGGTAAAATTCAAAGTAGGAGTGTTGGCATTTATCGTGATAAGATTGGCAGTCCTGAATCCTAGGTGGTTTCTGTGCCTGATAGCAACATAATAATCACCAGATACAGCGCTTGAAAAACCAAGCGGAGAAACGCCATCAAGATCAACGACATCTCCATCTGATTGTAACAGTGCCGATCGGGTGTACAGGACAGAAGTTGCATTTGAAGCACCGCTCCGAAGTTCCACAAATACCCAATCAACAATTGAATTGTCGCCGGACACACTTAATACTGAATTATTAAGCTGCTGGCTGGTATTAGCATTATTATAATGCACAAATTTTGAATTGAAAGCAGGACCTAAATAGGGATCTGAAACAGGAAAATTAGTTAAAGCTTTCAGGTCATCGCCCATCTTTCCACTGGTCGCATTGACATGATTTAAAAATACTTTAGAATTCAGGACGGGTACAGCGTCGCCAATCATAATAGTATAATCTTCACTTTCTCCGGCTGCAAATTGTGTGCAAGCATCTAATGCACCATTTGAAATACTCGCATCGCTACTTCTGATTCTTAAACCTGTAAGTCCAAGTGTGGCATTCACGGGTACTGAAAAAGAATAAATTGCCGGTACAGCAGCTCCTGCCCAGGCAGATATTGCATACCATTCTGACCCTTCAAACAAACCATTTTGATTGTAGTCAATCCACATTGACAATTTAGCATCTAAGGCAGGAGATACTGAAATACTATAAGTACTGCCCCTGTTTAATTGGGTTGTCGAAGTTTGTTGGGAAGTAAATGGACTTATACACGTATTGGTGGTATTGTTGATCGCATTCAAAGTAACATTAGTGATGCAAATTCCGGCAGAATTTGAAGGTACACAATAACATTCAATCGCTGGCTTGATGCTTAGGGTTGCCGCAGTGGAAGTTGCATTGGCGGAAGTTTTACAAGTTAGATTACTCGTGAGCACACAATAAATCTGGTCCGAGCCAACTAGCGTCGCATCGGAATAAGTACTCAATCCGGAACCAACATTATTTCCATTCTTCTTCCACTGGAATGCGGGTGACGAACCTCCATTGACAGGAGTGGCTGTAAAAGTCACATTGCTCCCGGCACAAATATTTGCTGATGCCGGACTTATGCTTAGGGAAGGAGTTAGTGTCTGATTTACGACAAAACTGATACTGTTAGATGTCGCAGTTTGCATGGAGGCAGTAGTTAGCACACAGGTAATTACGTCTCCATGCACTAAATCTGATGCAGTATAGGTCTTACTATTCGCACCAACATTGCTACCATTCTTCTTCCATTGAAAGGAAGGCATTAAACCACCATTATAGACGGCCGAGGTAAAAGCGACAGTTTGACCTGAACAAATTGTCTTAGCACTTGCAGCAATGTAAAGAGAAGGGGTTGTATTAACCGGGTAGGTTGTAACCGTTTCCGTTATCGACGGTACTTTAGAGGCGGTTTTTGTTCCGTAAAAGGTTGGACCAACAATGTATGGATAAGCCGAATTCCAGTTTGACTTTACAGTTGCAAAATAGCAATAGGTACCCAATGGATATTCCGGTGTAATGCAAAATCTCCCATTGTGATCATCCAGATAGTCGGGCGTTGCAGCTGAAGTTGCATTGTATTGATAATCTTCTCTAAAATAACCCAAAGGATATGTTGTGCTGACCGGTGGACCCGCCGTAACCGAAGAACCATTCGAATAGGTAGTTCTTGTCGTAATATTTCTGTACGTATAGCTGGACTTCATCCGCACGATTCCACCGGTTCCATCAGTGTTTTTATATCCATAGGCTCCATAAATTGGAAAACCATCATATGCAAATCCAATCAAAGGGGAATGTTGCGTGCTATCGATCGCATATAAAGCATCAGAAGTATAAAGATTGCAAATGGTCGAAATTACAGTCAGATCCAGTTTAAAAGCACTTGGATTTTGGTGATGATGATAGTTTGTTCCCGCAGGATGTCCTTTTGAGCAATCAAATCCCAGTCGCTCGCCTACCACTGCATCGCGATTCCATACGCCATCTCCCATACCTCCCAGAGGTCCACCTTTTAAGGAGTTGGTTGAATTCTGCCAGGAAACACCATCGCGGTAATCAAATAAGGCAACACCATTGATAAACACGCCGATATTGCCACCCGTTGTGGCTACCGGAGTTCCCGTGTTTTGGACCGGTGCCAAAGGAAATTTGAAAATTGCATTTTGATTTCCGGCCAAATTGATATTTCCATCCAAAAAAGGTCCCGTAACATATGCCGGTAATCCGGTCGTCGTCGCATACGCAAAGTTTGCAGAATACTTGACACTTTGTACATTAACCAAACCGGCGTCGTTGATTGGAGTTGAATTTCCGGCAACATAATGTCTGGCTGTAACACTTGTATTTTGCAACCAACGGGTAATCGCCGGATTTGTCTGTGCTGAAGCGATTAAACTGCCGAATAAAGGAATAAATGCTAGTAGTTTTTTCATAATTGTTTTCGATTTTCAGTTTTAATAAATTTAACCTTGCATGAAGCAAAGCATCTATTTTACCAGCTTCACTTTTGTACAAAGCCATTTGTCTCCATCTCTGATTCTGATTTCATATTGCCCTGCGTAGCGTTTTTGAGTTTCAAAATACGCGATCGTTGTACCTTTCAACAAAATCGTTCTATCCATTTCAACATCTTTATCATTGAAAAGCAAAATTTCAAGATTGTCCGTATTTAGGTTCTTCCACTGAATGGCAATCAGTTCCTGCTCCGAAAACACCAGGACATCCATGTAGGAGGGACTGGGAATATCCAGTCTGTTTTTTGCGTTATTCTCTGAAACGACAGCCAAATCAGAGATCATTTGCTGCGCAACTGCGAGCGAAGCAAAAATAAAAAACGCAATTATTGATAATATTTTTCTCATAGGTGAATAGACGACAAACTTTTTCAATTCCCTTTCACGTTACGCGAAAAAAACAATCAAAAAAGCATTTGTCAACTTTCCATCCTACCGGCAGGCAGGCAACTTTCAATCTCGCACTGTCATATTATTTTGTTAAAAAGCGAAATATTGTTTGCTTTTAACGAAAAAGAGCCCATTTTTGGGCAGTTTTTATTTAATTCAAACCACAAATGAGTAACAAATTGAAAAGTTTTTTTTCCATTTTTTTGCTGTTTGGCTTTTTTCAAGTCAATGCAGCGGGCGGATATGAGATAAAGGTTAAGCTGAATAACTATACAGAAAATACACTAAAGCTGGGCTTTCATTATGGCAACAAACAGTACATAAAGGATTCTGCAAGTATAAATAAAGATGGGTACTTCGTATTTAAGGGTGAGGAAGAATTAGCGCCCGGAATTTATCTGATCATCATGCAGCCCACAAGTACTTATTTTGAAATGATGGTTGTTCGCAAAAAACAGCATTTTTCGTTAACAACTGACCTCAACAATATCGTGAAGGGTCTGAAATGCAAAAACAATGATGAAAATGAGCTATATTATGAATATTTGAACACACTGGCAGCGAAAAAAGAAGAATCAGCAAAAATTAAAGCCGAAATGAAAAGTGATTCAGCCAATTTGTCAAAATACAAAGACAAATTGAAAAAGCTCGATTTGGAGGTAGATGAATACCAAAAGAATTTGATCAAGAAATCCCCTGAATCTTTCACTGCGCAAATTATTAAATCATCGCGCGATATAGATGTTCCCAGATTCGAAGGTAGTGATGAAGAAGTGCGCAACAAACGCTACTTCTATTACAAAGATCATTTTTTTGACAATTTCAATATGAATGACGAAAAAATGATCCGAACACCTTTGCTTTTCAACCGCGTTGATTACTATATAAATAAGCTGGTAGTACAACAACCGGACAGTCTGATAGAAGCAGTCGACAGAGTTTTGAAGTTGACCAAACCCGTTGACGATGCTTTCAAATTTTTCTGCACGCACTTTCTCAACTTCTACGCGAAAGCTGAATATATCGGTCAGGATGCCGTATATGTACACCTGGCGCTCAATTATTACAACAAACCCGGAACTACGCCCTGGGTCGACAAAGCGCAAATTGACAAGATTGTTGAAAATGCGAGAAACCTCGAACCAACGCTTCTTGGTAAAAAAGCCATGAACTTTGAGCTACTGACCAAAGATAACAAAAAGGTAAACCTGTATGAAATAAAAAGTGACTATACAGTGCTGGTTTTCTGGGCACCGGATTGCGGGCATTGTCAGAAAGAAATGCCATTTATCGTCAGTTTCTGGGAAAAATGGAAAAATAACGGTGTTGAACTCATCAGTATCTGCAACAGATACACTCCGGACAAAATAACTGAATGCTGGAAATTTGTAGAAGAACGTCCGGGAATGAAATTTACAACGGGAGTTGATTTATATATGCACTCCAACACACAGGCCAATTATTGGGTGAAAAGCACGCCGATGATATACATTCTGGATAAAGACAAAAAAATTGTGATGAAAAAGATTCAAGCAGAAAAACTGGAGGAGATTATGAATGAAATCATCGAGGTGGAAGCTGCAAGGAAACTGGAAGAATCAATGGGTAAATAACTTTTATGATTAAAAATATCATTTTCGATCTGGGCAACGTAATCATTGATCTGGATCTGGATCAAACGGAGGTAGAACTTAAAAAGATTTTTGGTGAAGATCTCAGTCAAAAATTAACTAACGCAGGCTTGGATCGCATTTTTATAGATTATGAAATGGGATTATTGGGTGAGTCAGATTTTCTTGAAAAATTGCAGTCGATCGATTCAACTGCAATAAGCAAAAGAAGAATTATTGACGCATGGAATGCAATGTTGCTTGGAACTCCGTACGCTCGACTCGAAATGCTTAAGCAATTAAAAAATCACTTCCGGGTATTTTTATTAAGCAACACAAACGCTACCCACCTTGACTGGGTCTACGACGATCTTGACAAAACACATGGCGTTAGTGATTTTGAAAAACAGTTCTTCCATAATGCTTATTATTCTCACCTGTTGAAACTTCGAAAACCGAACTTAGATATCTTTGAATACGTCTTACAGGATGCAGGAATTAAGGCCAGCGAAACACTTTTTATTGATGATAATGCCGACAATATTGATGCAGCAGCAAAAGTAGGCATTCAAACCATACACCATCGTATTGGTGATGAAGTGATTCAGGTCATTCAACGTGAATTTAATATGTAGGGGTTGAAGATTTTCAACCCCTACGGATATTATTTCTGTACGAATTGAAAATATTCAATCCCTACAAGAAATTTCCAATGCTTATGATTTCTGCAAAAATTCCGGCGGCTGTTACTTCGGCACCGGCACCCGGACCTCTGACCACCAAAGGCCTTTCTTTGTATCTTTCCGTAGTGAAGACAATCATATTATCACTTCCACTTAGCAAATAGAACGGATGATTGGAATCAACAGCGATTAATCCTATTTTCGCTTCGCCATTTTCAAAGGTTGCTGCCATTCGGAGTACTTTTCCCGCTGCTGCCGCTTTTGATCGAAGGCCTTCAAAATAAGCATCGTGCTTTTGCAGTTCTACAAAGAAATCATCAACAGTCGCAGCATTTATACACGATTCAGGCAGGATATTTTCCATAATCACGTCGTCGCTTTCTATCGCATGCCCCACTTCTCTTCCTAAAATCATGATTTTTCTTCGTACATCTCGACCACTTAAGTCATCTCGTGGATCCGGTTCAGTGAGCCCAAGTTGTTTTGCCTTACTGACAATTTCACTGAATAATACACCTTCCTTAAAATTATTAAAAATATAGGCAAGCGTACCCGACAAAATTCCTTCGATTTTAATGATTTGATCACCACTGTTTGTCAAATCTCGCAAGGTAGAAATAACCGGCAGCCCCGCCCCTACATTGGTTTCGTATTTGAATTGCACATTGCGTTTGGCCGCTATTTTCTGCAAATTCAAATACTGTTCATAAGAGGATGAATTGGCGATTTTATTAGGAGTTGAAATTGAAATAGATTCGTCCAATATTTGTTCATAATAGGACGCCACTTTCTCACTGGAGGTATTATCCACAAAGATCGTGTTGGACAAATTCATTTCATTCATCTTTTTTACAAAATGAGCAATATCTGCTTTCTCTTTGGCATCGTGCAACAGCTCTCTCCAGGCACTCAATTCAATTCCATCTTCATTGAAGATCATTTTCTTACTGTTTGACAGCCCTACCACTTTAACATCCAGCAGGCGCTCATTTTTTAAGAAGCTGGCTTGCCTTTCTATTTGCTTCAATAGTGTACCTCCTATTAGTCCCGCACCTGTGATAAACAGATTTAATTGCTTGGTATCTGAAAGGAAAAAGGCCTCGTGCAGCGCATTTAGCGACTTAGTTTCATCTACTTTCGGAACTACCACAGAGATATTCAGCTCCGATGAGCCTTGTGCAATCGCATGAATGTTTATACCATTTTTACCCAAAGCCTGAAACATCATGCCGGCAATACCCGGCCGAAAACGCATATTTTCACCGATGATAGCAATAATAGAAAGATCCATTTCTTGTTTTACGGGTTCGACCATGCTATCCCTCATTTCGTACTCGAATTCATGTGCTACAATTTTGACCGCCTTTTTGGCATCAGAAGGATTTACGGCAAACGATATCGAATATTCAGATGACCCTTGGGTGATGAGAATTATATTAATGCCTCCTTTTCCTAGCGCATTAAATAATCGAGCAGCAATCCCGGGAACCCCAAATAAACCGCCTCCCTGCAAAGTAAGCAAAGCAATATTGCTGATTGACGAGATCCCGGTAATAATTCGACCCGATGGATCGCCCCCTTCACTGACCAGGGTTCCGATAAAATCGGGATTGAACGTATTTTTGATGTATAAAGGAATCTTTTTTGCTAATGCAGGCTGTATGGTCGGTGGATAAATCACTTTGGCTCCAAAATGTGACATTTCCATCGCTTCACCATAAGACATTACCGGTACGGTGAAGGCCTTCTTTACTTTTCGCGGATCAGCAGTAAGTACGCCATCCACATCCGTCCAGATTTCTATAGCTTCCGCATCTAAGGCTGCTCCAATGATAGCTGCTGTATAGTCTGAACCTCCCCTTCCCAAAGTCGTGGTGAGCCCACCCTTGTCACTACCAATGAAACCTGTAACTACTTGTGTCTTATCCTGGTGTTCAGCATAATACTGGGCAATTTTAGCATTGGTAATGGCAAAGTCAACTTTCGCAGAACCAAAATGCTTATCGGTAATAATAATTTTTCTCGCATCGAGATATTCGGCCTGAATTCCAAGTTGATTCATCGCAGCTGCTATAATACCGGATGAATTTCGTTCTCCAAAACTTAGGACATAATCCATCGTTCGCAAGGAAGCTTCCTGAAGCAGAAAAATGCCTTTTAACAGATTTTCGAGGTCTTTGAAATTATCCTGAACCGCAATTTTCGCTTCTACTCTACTATCACCGGAAAGTAATTCATCGATTGCTTCATTATGCCGTTTTACGAAAGCATCGTAAATTTTAATATAAGAAGACTCTCCTTTAGATGCTAATGTGGCCATTTCAATTAGTGAATCTGTTACTCCACTAAACGCTGAAAATACAACTGTAAACGAATGCCCTCTTTCCTGGTATTTCTTCAGTATATCAATTAATTTCTTTATGCGATCAGGTGTACCTACGGAGGACCCTCCAAACTTTAAAACTTTCATAATAATAGACTGTTTATAACGACTTATAGCTGTTGAAAAAAAAAACCAAATGGTTTGTGATTAAACGAAATTCGATTATACGAATTCCTTGTACGCAGGTTCTGTTTTAACTGCCTTAATTATCCTAAAAATGCTTGCAACACAAGTAAAATTCACTATTGAAGCAAAATCAACTACCATCTTTGGCTTATTGCATGGTTTAGTGTATTTTTGAGCAATAAATGTTAATCCAAATGAAAGAAATAGCTTGTATTATACTTACCTTTTTTGCATTTCAAATTTCAGCGCAACTTCCTGCGACACAACTGTTTCATTTTAAATTAACAGAGGTAAATGGCAAATATAACCTATCCAAACCTCGTTGGTTAAATCAATTTAACCCAAAAGGATACAACAATCAACCGTATTTCGTCAACCAGGATGAAGTATACATTTCGGTACAATTACCCACAGATACGACACAAACTGACATTTACTCGTTGAATCTTGTCACTAAAATTCTGACAAAAATTACTGCCACTGCGGAAAGTGAATATTCACCCAAGTTAATTCCGGGAACCAGCGATTTTAGCGTGGTTCGGGTGGATGCTACAAAAGATAAGACACAAAGATTGTGGCAATATCCATTAAATCGCTCGGGAGGCGGAAAAGTAATTGGCGAAAATATTGAAGGTGTGGGATACTACCATTGGATCAACGGCGAAAAAGCGCTACTTTTTCTGGTAAATAATCCACAGAACGAACTTTGCCTGTTGAGCAAGACTGATAATAAAATACAAAAACTCCGTCAAGTCCCGGGAAGATGTTTTTCAGCGCTAAATAATGGCAATATTGCGTTCATTGAAAAAACATCCGAAGCGGAAACTCCCATTTTATCCTTAGACCCGCAAACTTTAAAAACTCGTTTTATCATCAACACTTTGCCTGAAAGTGAGGACTTCGTCGTTGCAGAAAATGGCACTTTCTTTATGGGCAAAAACGCCTATTTCTACAAATTTAATCCCTCTACAGATAAAGATTGGATACAAATCGCTAATTTACGGGAGTATGGCATCAAGAAAATTGAACGACTTGCCCTGAATAAACTGGGAGACTTGATTATGGTTACAAAATAACAAACCTTTATTTTTTAGGTCGCCTTTTTTGAGGTTTGCTGTATTTTTTACCCATTTCTGATTTCCTGGTTGTCCTGACATTAACTTTTTGTCTTTTGGCCGAGCGCTCATGAAATGCAGCTCCATCCGTTTCTTTTTTAGTAATTTTCACCTGAATAGTCTTCATTTTGACTACCGGCTTTTCCTCTTCAATCAAAACATCGGAAATCGCTACTGTTGCAGGAAAATCTAAAATATCTATTTCCCTCTTCATCAACAACTCAATTTCTTCCTGGTATGCTTTTTCCTTTTCAGTAATGAATGCCAGCGCAATACCTTTTTTATCAGCACGGCCTGTACGCCCAATCCTGTGAATATAGGTTTCGGGATTATCGGGTAAATCAAAGTTGATGACATGCGAAACTTCAGATACATCCAGACCGCGGGCAATAATATCTGTTGCAATCAATATCCTGTAATCGCCATCTTTAAAATGTTGTACGGTAGCAAATCGGTTGTTCTGTGCTTTGTTGGAGTGGATTACACCCGTTACACCTTCAAAGGCAGGTGCAATAATATCAAACAAACGATCTGCCAACTTTTTACTATCAATGAAAACCAGAACCTTGTTCATTTCCTTGTTTTCATTCAATAAGTACTTTAGTAAATTTGCTTTAGTATTAAAATTAGGTACAAAATAAGCAGACTGACTAATATTTTCAAGTGGAGTACCATTAGGTGCTGCTTCTACTGTAACCGGATGATCAAAGAAATCATCAATAATAGCATTAATTTCATCTGTCATCGTTGCAGAAAACATAAGATTCTGCCGATTATCCGGTAGCAAGTCCATTACCCTGACCAATTGGGGCCTGAATCCGAGATCCAGCATTTCATCTACTTCATCAACCACAAAACGCTTGATATATTTAAGCTTGACCCCACCATTTAAGGATAAATCCAGTAATCTACCGGGCGTAGCAACCAGCACATCTACCCCATCTCTGAGCATTAAGGCCTGTGTGTTGATATTAGCACCACCAAAGACACCTTTGGCAATTACATTCATATATTTGGTGAGTTTCTCTACTTCTTCTACCACCTGAACTACCAATTCACGCGTGGGTACCACTATCAATATAGTCGGATGCTTTTCTTTATTAAATGCCCACTGTCTCAGACAAGGCAAGAGATAGGCAAGCGTTTTTCCGGTTCCCGTCTGTGCAATACCGACCATATCTTTTCCCGACATTGCCACAGAAAAACCCTTGTATTGAATCGGTGTCGGTACACTCAGACCCATTTCTTCCAATGCATTCAACAGAGAATGATTGATATTCAAGTCCTTAAAAGTCATAATTACTAATTTTGGGCGAAGATAGGCTTTTACAATTAACAATTAACGATTGATAATTGACAATGATATTTATGAAGAAAAAAGAAGGGCAATTGATGGGTGATTCTCACAAAAAATTGAAAATGCTCATCACCTGGCGACAAGGAGTTGCATCTTCATATTTGGAATTACACACTACGTGCATCAATAAATTCTATATTTGAAAACGATGGTCTTTACTAGCCGTATTAAAAAACCACCAGCTTCCGTTGTATACTACCTTGCGCAGCATCGATCCGAAGGATATAAACACCTGGAATAAGGTTTTCGTGCTGAAAAATCAGTTTATTTTCACCGTCAGAAACAAAAAATTCACTTTTCGTAATCAAGCGACTATTCATCTCAAAAAGAGATGCAACAATTTTCCCTGCGCGCTGTGATTGCAATTGAATCTGTATCGGTGTATCACGATTCACCGGATTGGGAAACACTTTTAATGCAGTCAGTAAATCGATATCTATTGTATTAGAGAAAGAATTATCTGTAGAAAACCTGAAAGTCCGACCTGTTGAAGCAGTCCGACAGGTTGAATTTAAATTAAATCCTACGATTCGCCAAAAATAGTCTTTTGAAAACAGTAAATTATTTAACAATGAGAAAGTGTCTGTAGTCAATTTACTTTCAACTACGTAATTGAAACTTTTGTCTCGGGCAACCTCATAGAAATAATGCGTGCAATTGGGTGTTTTTTTCCAATTCAGAACAACATTATCCGGTTTTATCAAAGAACTATTATAAGGAGCAATAATACTGACCGAATCTCTGATTTTGCGTACATTCAGGTCTTTAAAAGCATATTCTCTCTTTTCGGAAATACAAATTGCACGCATTGCCGCTATTTGTTCGCTTGAAAAACGGTTCATGCAGTCACCTTTGGAATAAGACATAAAAAATGTACCATCCACCCGAAAAGTTTGTCCCTTCGGATCTTTTAACTGAGTAATCGATTTCCCATCTTGTAGACAATCCCAGCGTGCATTCAAGTAATCAGGTGCTGTATCGCAAAATCCATCTCCCGCAGACTTGCAATTGGACCTGCTTACCAATTCAACTTCATACCCATTTATGGAATCCGGAACAAAAGCTGGATTGTAAGCAGCACCTTCCCAACCGACAAATGTATGTGGTAAAGAAAATTCATGCCCCATTTCATGCGCCCAAGTATGAGATATCGAACCCATACATCCTTTAGCCAACGCGATCCCTGTTCCCATAATATCGTATCCGCAAGTCCCTGCAGGATCAGAACAGTAATATACGTTTACTGTATTATTCACATTATTTTCAAACATTCCGTAGCCCTCTCCAAAATCTTTATGGTTGTTCCATCCTGTATTGGCGATAAAACGGACTGGTCCACTGAGGTAAAAATAAATGCCGGTTGCTTCAAAATCCTTATTCAGCTGACAAATTTCGTCCAGAACGTTGGTCACACTGTATCCTTTCGAACCATCATCATTGGTTAAGATTGAGACCGTCATAGGAACAAAGTACTTGTCATTGGTTCTGTCGCTTGCAACCAATGGATTTTTTTGATAATCGATTAACCACTGAGATTTCCCCGGTTTAGTACCGCAAAAATTAATAGGTTGACTTTCTTGTGCTTGAATTGAATTCAAAACCAATAAAATACAAATAAGAATAAAAGAAATTTTTCTCATATAAGGGAAAAAAAAATAAAAGTAAACCATTAAAAAAAAATCCAGGAGCTGCCAAAATGATATTATTCAGGTAAAGATATTTTAAAAAAACCAAGTTTAAAAATATTTTTTTTTAATGGTATTTCATTTTAACTTGTAAAGAAACCACACACTCCTATGAATTGTTTCGAAAATGAAAAATTCGATCCAACTGACGCGTTTCGAATGAAAAGAAATGATACTTTTGCTTAAACATATTTATGATGAAACTTACAACAATACCAACCGGATATTTTAAACTTGATGGCGGTGCAATGTTTGGTATCGTACCCAAAAGGATGTGGGAGAAACTTAACCCACCTGACGAAAACAACATGTGTACGTGGGCAATGCGAACCTTATTGATTGAAAAGGACAATAGAAAAATTTTAATAGATACGGGAATCGGTTCTAAGCAGGATGCTAAGTTCAGGTCCCACTTCTCACCGACAGAAAGTGTTTTGGTGCCTTCGCTTTTAGATCATGGCGTTCATCCCGAAGAAATTACGGATGTCATTCTTACGCACTTGCATTTTGACCATGTAGGTGGAGCGATTAGTCCAACAGGTTTGACTTTTCCCAATGCCACCTATTGGAGTAACGAAAAACAATGGAATTCGGCCTTAAAACCCAATGAAAAAGAAAAAGCATCTTTTCTGACCGAAAATTTTCTGCCGCTAAAGTCGGAAAATCGTCTGAAATTCATTGATGTAGAGCAAGATGTCAAATTTATGGATGGCATAAAAATTCATTTTACATATGGACATACCGAAGCGATGATGTTGCCCCTCATTGAATTAGAAAATTCTACGCTGGTATTCTGTGCGGATACCTTGCCGGCATCGTACTATATTCCAATGCCCTATATTTTGGCCTACGATATTCGACCACTTCAAACACTGGATGAAAAAGCATGGCTGCTGGGTGAGGCTGTTGAAAAAAAATGGAATCTGTTTTTCGAACATGATCCTTCAGCAGAATGCGGTACTGTTCGTAAAGATGAACGCGGACGAATTGTTTTAGACGAACTAAGAAACCTAAGCAATCTCTATTAATTAGTAATGCGAATTAAGGGTTAAAATATTAATTTGACAAAAGCTGCTGCCAATTTTCC
>JBMOJB010000064.1:0-19110 GCA_049316985.1 Saprospiraceae bacterium
CGGAAAAATAAATTCTATTTACGAAATCGAAAAAACTTATGGTTAATTACGAATTACGAATTACGAATTACGAATTTGAATACATCTTGTAGTTTGCCAATAATTATTTTCGATTTGAACTTTAAGTATAACAGAGTTATAATTTTGTCTGCTATTTACCGGTAGCGATTTAATATATTACAACTAAATTTGTTCCTTTTTGTTCGCGTAGTGAAATAATGCTGCTTTAGCAGAAAAAAAATATCATCAAATTTTCAAATCATCAAATTTTCAAATTAGTCTAATGGGTTTAGTGAGTATTAATCTTAAAACGGGCAGTGTTGTAAAGGAAACAGAAGTAATAGTGGGTATTGATCTGGGGACTACGAATTCTCTTGTGGCTTACATAAAAGATGGAAATGCAGAGGCGATTAAAGGGAAGGATGGAAGACATACTTTGGTGCCAAGTATAGTCCATTTTGATGAAAATGACAATGTATTGATTGGTGATGCAGCAAGGGAAAAATTAATCAGCGATCCTGCCAACACTATCTATTCCGTTAAGCGCTTGATGGGGAAGTCGTACAAAGATGTGGGAAACAAAGAAGGATATTTTGGCTATAAGATCATCGACGACGATACTGAAAGTCTTGTAAAAATACGGGTTAAAAATCGCTTTTATACGCCCATTGAATTATCAGCGAGGATTCTATCAGAATTGAAAGCAAGGGCAGAGGTTGCCTTGGGGACAATAGTAAACAAAGCAGTAGTAACCGTGCCAGCCTATTTCAACGATGCGCAGCGGCAAGCAACCCGCGATGCAGGTAAGTTAGCCGGGCTTGACGTGCTACGCATAGTCAATGAACCCACAGCTGCAAGTTTGGCGTATGGCATAGACAAAATTGCACATGAAAAGCAAATTATTGCCGTGTATGATTTGGGCGGCGGCACTTTCGATATTTCGATATTGCAAATTGAGGAAGGAATATTTGAAGTGCTTTCAACAAATGGAAACACTTTTTTGGGAGGTGATGATTTCGACCACGCAATAATGGACTACTGGTTTGCAAATGAACTGCTGGGATCAGACATCAACGATTCATCACTCGTGCAATCTATAAGGTTAGAAGCTGAAAAAGCAAAAAAACAATTGTCCTATGCTGACGAGTTTGTATCTGAAATTGAGGGTCGAAAACTAAGTTTGCACCGTAGTCAATTTGAAGGGTTGATTGCAGATCTGGTGAATAAGACCATTGAATGCTGCAAAAATGCTTTGTCTGACGCACAACTCAGTATAGCACAAATCGACCACATTGTCATGGTAGGAGGTTCAACCAGAGTACCATTGGTGAAGGAAAAAGTACAACATTTTTTCGAAAAAGCCTTACACGACGATTTAGATCCTGATGAGGTGGTGGCGCTTGGCGCTGCGATTCAGGCGGACATTCTTGCGGGAAACCAAAAAGATATATTGTTAATAGACATCACGCCATTATCTTTGGGGATTGAAACCGTAGGTGGTCTGATGGACGTGATTATACCCAGAAATTCCAAAATCCCCTATTCCGCCGGCAGGCAATATACTACCAGTGTGGATGGACAACGCAACCTTAAAATTGCTGTTTACCAAGGTGAACGAGATTTGGTTGAACACAATCGCAAATTAGGTGAATTTATCTTAAAAGGAATACCCGCGATGGCTGCCGGGCTTCCCAAAATTGATATCAAATTCATTATCAATGCGGATGGGATTCTTAAAGTCAAGGCACATGAATTGCGCTCTGATGTAGAGCAGGAAATCGAGATTAAGGCCGCCTATGGAATTTCAGATGAAGAAATGGCAAAGATGCTGATACAGTCTGTTCAGAATGCGCAGCAAGACATGCAATCGAGAGCATTGATTGAAGCTAGAAATGAGGCGAATATAATTATTTTGTCTGCTGATAAATTTGTCTTGCAAAATAAAGATATGCTGACAGCCGAAGAGATCGAGCAGATAAAAAATCGGGCAGCACAACTTCAAAAAGCAGTAGAAGGCGTAGATAAGGATTTAATCAATAGTCTGATGGAAGCGTTTAATATCTACACGATGCCTTTGGCGCATCGTGCACTTGATTACAATATTGGTCAAGCCATTAAAGGCACCAATGTGGGAATTTAGTGTACTTATTTTTCGTAAATTTATTATTTTAATTCATCGATTTTTTCAGTAAGCCATTCCTTGTCCGCACATTTTTTTTCAAGGAGCTTTTCTTTGAATTTGGCTTTCCTTGCCTCATTTACATTTGGCGCGAGATTGCATATTTTCTTGATAAAATCTATGAAATTGTTGTGGTAAATGTAGATGTCTTCACTGATATCATTTCGCTTGTACAACCTGAAAACGTACACTTTGAGCGAGTCAGCTTCGTAAGAAAGGGAAACCATCTCCTTTTTTTCATACAGTATTTTCAATCTCGTTCTCCTAGTAAAAAGCAAGTAGAATATATTAGAGTAGTTGAATGAAATCGCTGCTTCAGCTTTATCAAAATTGCGAATTAAAAAGTAGTAATTGAGCCAGCAATAATTGAGAATTTCCTCTCGCTCATTGATCGTACCGATATAGTTTTCCCATCTCAATAAAAAGTCGGAAATCCATGCACTGTTTTTTTCCTTAATGGCAAACATCATCAGGTTTACAACAGTGCTGGGCAATAAAATATCATTGACCAAAAGGTGGCCCTGCTCGAGATGCTTGCGGTATATCTCCGAATTCTCGCGGGTATTAACCGGATTGGGATTTCGATTGTATTTTTGAGTGAAATAACCCCTTTGAAAGACAAATAGTATTTTAGCGGACTCAACGTTGATGAAGACGATATTGTTTTCCATCAAATTTTCATACTCGTCGTAATACCTATTTGGGTAATCATCGATGCTTTTGAACATTTCAAGCGCCAGGTAGTACAATTTAATGAGCACATTACTTTTTAATTTCTCATTTTGATCGAGAATAGCTTTGATATTGTCAAATTCGGACAAAGAAGTGGCATCAAAATTGGCTCGGCTGTAAACCACTTTACAGAGCATTTCGAGGTTTTTACTAACTTTTAAAATTTCGTAATTGAGACTAAGCGATTCCGTAGAATCTTTCCAGTTGCTTGATTTAAATATTTTTCCGTCATATAATTCTTCGAGGTATTTTCCCTCCCAGAAAAAATGATCAGAACTCATCCCTTCGACATCATTGAAGTATTCAGCAAGGCGTTTCATAAATATGTCGCCCCGCTGCATAAAACCTTTTTGGCGATAAAATTTTGCAAGTGACAGGTTTATTCTAATTGTGTCAAATTCTTTATTGACAATAAAATTTACAATATAATATTCTGTGATGCTCAGGAGATTAGACATGATTTTTTCAAGCCTATTTATTTTACCGCTGTGGTCATCAAAAACGAGAGCCAGCGTGGTTTTTTTCTCTAATTTTTCGTGATTGAGAAATGGGTAATAGGAATAAATGTAATCTAAGAGAAGTAAACATTCTTTTTTCGGAACCCCTTTAATCAATAAATCAGTACTGATCAGGTTGCGAATACCACTCATGTCTTCATCCTTCAGCAGTCTGAATGTCTCGATTAATTTACTGTCCTGCATTTTGTAAAATTAATAAAAGTTTTTATGTTATCAAATATGCTCTTAATATTAATTTTTTACTAACTTTGTTTTAATATTAATCATTCTGCACAATATAGACTATGATATTTAAGCTTTTTCACAAATTTCTATTTTTTGTTTGCATTTTTTTAGTAAATTTTGCTTACCTCAATGCTTCCAATAAACCTCGGTTGCAATATTTACCCATTGTTATTGAAGACATCTTGGTAGCAGGTGGTGGAATTAACTCCAGTTGCTCCTGGAATACTGCAGATAAAATGTTGGAGGAAGATATTTCATCTAAAGGAGTGTTTATACCTTTTGATGCCAACCTCGATGCTTCGAAATATTTTGTAAAGCTCCTGTCGAAATCGAATGGCGATCAGGAATGCTTCAGGCTACAATACGATGCGAATAATGCGCTATTCATTGACCCCAGAAATAGTTCTTTGAATTTTCAGGGTGACGCATGTTTTGTGTACCAGCAATCTTCAAAAGATTCAAAGAAATTCCACTTAAAGATTCAACCCGTTACAGGAGGCGTTATCATTTATAATTTGCTGCCAAATACAACTTTCAAACTTGAAGTTAAAAGAAGTAAGTACATTTGTACGCTTTCTGATAAGTGGAATCCCGTCATCACAGCAACACCTGTTCCTAATCCTACTTCCGGGTTTGTATATCTTAAATTGAACTCTCCGTTAGAATTGCTTGCAAATATAAGGATAATTGATGATTACGGACATTTAATATACGATGGTAAAAATACACCCATAAATGTTGGACAAAATAGTATTTTAATTGATTTGAACATTGCTCAGCCCGGAATACTGACTGCACAGATTCAATTCATACAGAAAAATGGTCCGCCTATGTATCATTTTTGTCTGATCGAAAAAATTTAAAAATCTCACTGATATTTTTAGAATTTCGTGGTTCTCCGGTTTTGCGCTCGACTCAAAATCGGAGATTTTTTATTTTAGATGGTTTATGAGGCTGAATACAACCAAAGCGCGATAAACATTCTCTTTTTGGAGATTTCTTTTTGTGCTTTATTACTATCTTTGCGGCTAAATTAGAGATCATGAGATTTGTTGTTGTTTTTGCGTTTGGTTTATCTGTCCTGTTATCAGGATGTGGTAACAAGATTAGCGATGATAGCAGCCGCGTGTTGGCTAAAGTAGGTGAAAGAGAACTTCGTATGTCCGAATTGGAAGGGATGTTTCCGGAGGGCACTACTAAAAATGATAGTGTAACTATTATTTCAGCTTTTGTCAGCCGGTGGGTAAAAGACAATTTGGTTATGGAAGAAGCGGAACTCAATATTCCGCCGGACGTGAATATCGATAAATTAGTCCGAGAATACAGAACTTCGCTCGTACTCAATACTTATGAGCAGAAATTAATGTCCAGCACCTTGGATACTACTTTGAGTGAAAAGGAATTGAGGGCCTTTTACGATGCAAACAAAGATTTGTATACCCTTCAAACTTCGATTTTGAGATGTCTTTTTGTAAAATTGCCAAATTCCGCTCCTAACATAAAGGATTTTGAAAAATGGTGGGATGGCAATAAAAAAGCGGACAGAAATAGGATTTATGGCTATGCCTCTAATTATGCAAGTACGTTTTTACTGGTGGACAGCACCTGGCACAAAGCAGATCGGATTGCATTGGAACTACCTAAGGGAACAATTGACCCGGAAGAGCTTAGTACAGGAGAGTACACGCGGAAGGACGAAAGGTATTCTTATTTTCTAAAGATATTGGGTATTAAAAATAAGCAAGACAATGCACCTTTTGAATTTGTAAAGGATCAGGCTTCTAAATTCATTTTGCATCAAAGAAAGCAAAAACTAATTGAGGCCAAGCGTGAAGAGCTTTATCAAAGAGAGCTTGCTAAAAATAATGTAAAAATTTACTATTAACTTCCTGAACGATATTTTCAACAAAAACAATGACCTGGGTGCGAGTCTAAAAATGCCAAATAGAATACTAGCCATATCTGACATACACGGAAATAATAAGACATTTCTTGACTTATTGGACAAAATCGCTCTCACTAAGGACGACGAGCTTTACTTATTAGGAGATTATATCGATCGCGGTCCCGATAGCAAAGGAGTAATAGACACCATTTGGAAATTAATGGATGACAATTATCGCGTTTTTTGTATTAAGGGCAATCATGAAGAAATGCTTTTTAGAGGTATTGCAGAAAAAGGTGTTCATCAAAGTAGCATAAAATATGGTTTGATGCAGACACTTAAAAGCTTTGATGTAAAAAATGCCTGGGACATCCCCGAGATTTACGTTGATTTTCTTAAGAATTTACCTGTTTACCTCGAGAAAGATAATTTTATATTTGTACATGCCGGATTGAATATGCTCATTCCTGATCCATTCGAAGATACTGTAGCCATGTTGTGGTCCAGAGGCTGGGAGTCACAACTAAACGAAAGATGGCTACAACAAAGAATGGTAATTTATGGACACACTCCAACAGAAAAAAGCACTATTGTGAAACAGCTAAGTCAATTAGAGGGCGGAAAATACTTAAGAATAGACAACGGTTGCTTTTATGAGTTTCATTACAATAAATCGGCTTTTTCACATTTATGTGCGGTCGATCTAAGTAATCGAATTCCCTATTTTGTCGAAAGGATTGACCAAATTGAAAACTAATCTCTATATAAAAATTTAACTAAACATACATCTCAGACGTGAATTTGAAGTATTATCATATGAAAAGATCAATATACATCATCCTTTTACTTTTTATTTGCTCCGGTGTTCAAGCACAGAAGCAATTATTGGACAGGGTGATTGCAACGGTAGGTGGGGAAATCATTCTTCTTTCTGAAGTAGAAGAGCAATTTAGCTATATGAAATCCCAACAGCCCGATTTGCCAACGGATACCAAATGCATGATCATCGACAATTTACTACTCAATTCGTTGCTGCTGAATCAATCTAAAAGAGACTCTTTGATCGTATCTGATGAAGAAGTAGACAATGAATTGAATGCACGCGTCGATCAGATCCTCAGTCAAATGAACAACGATGTGACCCAGTTTGAAAGCTATTACGGCCAAACAGTCGCGCAGGTTAAGGAGCAGTTTAGAGACGATCTAAGAAATAAAAAGCAAATTGAAAAAATGAGAATCAAGATAACGGAAGGAATGGCGGTGACGCCATCAGAAGTGCAGGCTTTTTTCAAAAGCATTCCACGGGATTCCTTGCCGTATTTCAATTCTGAGGTGGAAATCAGTGAAATAGTGGTGACACCGAAAGCCAATAATCTTCAAAAAAAGATAACATCAGATAAACTGGCAGATTTGCGTGCACGAATAGAAAAAGGGGAGAGTTTTGCAACTTTGGCAGAGAAATATTCTGATGACCCGATGTCTGCAAGAGTAGGCGGTGATTTGGGCTGGGCCAAAAGAGGAACTTTCGTGCCCGCTTTTGAAGGTATTGCTTTCAAATTGGAAAAAGATGAGATTTCGGATGTGTTCGAATCAGAGTTTGGTTTTCATGTCATTCAATTACTCGAAAGGAGAGGGAATTCTATTCACGCCCGGCATATTCTATTAAAACCGGAAGTGACACAGCAAGATCTTGATCTGGTAAAGACAAAATTGGATAGTGTACGCACAATTATCAATGATAATAAAGTTACTTTTTCGCAGGCGGTTAAAGAATTCTCCGACAAAACAGCCCAAAGTTATCATAATGATGGCCGAATGGTTAACCAAGCTTCGGGGAACACATTTTTCGAAACAAGAGAATTGGATCCTGATATATATTTCGCAACTGAATCCATGAAGATCAGTGAGATTTCAAAACCAATTGAAGCGAGAACGGGTTTTGGAGAAACTCAATATCGTTTGGTAAAACTCAATTCCAGAACTGATCCTCACAAAGCAAATCTCAAGCAGGATTATAATAAAATACAGCAGTCAACTTTGGAATCGAAAAAGAATTCCTACATCAATGAGTGGTTGATGAAAAAGGTAAGTGGCACTTATATTACTGTTGACCCGGTAATTCGAGCGCAATGCTCCAATGTGGAAAGGTGGCTAATCAACGCTGATAAAGTCAAATAAATACAAAAAAAACACCTGCGAGAGCAGGTGTTTTTTTTGTATTATAGCATACTTTTTTACTTCACAATTAATTTCTGCGTGGCAATCTTGTTGTTTGTTTTCAGCTGAACAAAATACATTCCTGTGCTAAGATCCAGAGGAAGCGTAATGCTATGTTTGCCTTCACTTTTTTGTCCAGCGTCAATCGTCATCAGGTTTCTACCGGCTAAGTCAAGTACATTCACCTGAACATTTGAAATTTCATCAATCAAAAACGAAACTTGTGTTACTGCGCCGGCAGGATTAGGAGACACAGAAAATGAAATACTTTCTGCAGCTACTACATCATCTGCACGGGTAATTTTGGCGACTGGAATTTCAGTATATACCTGGTAATTGTCTTCAAAATCAATCGTTTCAGATGCAGGATGTGACACGTGCATACCCGGAGTATAGTCCAGCTGATAAATCAAGTGCAAATTGTTGTCGACATTTTGAGCCAGGTAAGGGAAAGTGCAATCTGCCAGCTCCAGCAAAAATTCTTTCGAATCAAACAAAGATTTGTCATCGATTACATCATAGGGCTTGGACCAGTTTTTGCCGCCGTCTTTGGTATGCATTATAAAAATGTGGCGACAGTTTTTACCTTGATCTGCGTTTACATAATTCTCAGAAGGCACTGCATACGCCAGATAAATCGTATTGTCGGCACCTTGTGCCAAAGAAGGATGGCAAGTGAGTGCATTAAAGGTCGTACCATATCCATCCAGATTCACAGTTCCGTCTTCATCCAGATCAGGATAGGCTTCAATGCTATATAGTGAATCCGGAGTGTTTTCATCCCAGTGGAAAAAACCATTGGTACCGGGATAATAGGTAAATGCGCCAGCATCTGCTGCAGCATCAAGATAGTACATCTGACCAACTACCAAATGAACTTTGTTGTTGTTGTCAATCATCAATGCACCGCTACCATCAGTAGATAAAATAGCCAATGGATCCAATCCCTCCGGTGCCGGCGGAATAGAATCAACCGTATACAGGTCGTCAATATGGTAATTGGTCAAAGGGAAGTCAAATACTGTCTTGCGGGTAAATGTACCTCCATTATCAGTGGATGTCCATAGTTCCGTGTCATAAAAATCCCCAAAAGAGGCAATGGCTACTTTATCTCCTTTGACAACAACCGTATAAGCATCACTGCTCATTCTGTTGTACCGCAAACCATTAATTCCGGGAAGTGCGACATCTTTTTTGTCCCAGGTATTACCTCCATCTAATGAGCGGTAGTAGAGCAATGCACCATTGATATCGTCAAACAAGGTTCCGTTAGTAGTCCCGCCGGTAGGAGCAGTAAGTGCAATAACGTGAATAGTTTTTCCATTAGCTCCTCCGATTGCAGCGGCACTCCACAAGACACCACCTTCCGCTTCTGAAGGAATAAGCTTTGGCACCCAAGTATTTACTCCTTTTTGTTTGTAGCTCATCATTATTTTGTACGGCGCCTGATGTGCAAAAAGATATTCATTGCCATCTGCGTCTCTGCAAAGTGTGGTAAATCCTGTCCGTACGGCTTCTACTCGCTTGGTGGGTCTCGGTCCAAATTTGCCATTGCCGTCAGTCGTATTGTACCCGGAACCTCTGTCATTTACTCCTGCAGCGATATCGCCCGTGCCCAAATTAAAAGCACCCGATAGTTTTTTTGCACCATAATTGATTAGACGTGCTTTGACTGCTCCGTTTGACCCCAAATCATAATTGGTTGTGCCAATCGAATATCCAAGTCCTCTTGAAGCGGCTGAAAAAGGAACCGAAGCCGTGGATTCATCGGATTCAAAGCCGGTGTGTGCAACTTTATCCATTTTTACCTGCTGCATATTTGTACGCAGCGTTTGTTTGCCGGACTTGACAAGGATAGTCTGGGCAGTTGTAAAAAATGTACTGATAGAGAAGCACATTACAATTGGGATAATTCTCTTCATAATAATTTTGTATTTAATTAATAAATGGAATGAAAGTTTGAGCAAATATAGCATAAAAAAACTCCCAAATCAACCTGTAGGTATAATTTGGGAGTCATATTATTAAAAGCCTGAAAAATTATCTTTTGATAATTTTTTCTGTAGTGAATGCTTTATCTGTTTTTACGGTAAAGAAGTAAGTGCCTGCAGGATAATTGCTGATATTGACCGGAATAATACCATTTTGGACATCCAGGTCGTAAGTGTTTATTATTCTGCCAGTGAAATCCATGATACCCAATTGTACCGTTTTTGCATTTTCCTTAAGGTCAATCTTTACATTCACCATATCCGCTGTCGGATTAGGGAAGAAAGAAACTTCAGTAGCTTCCAATGTTGCCAAATTCTTAGTTCCGATAGTAAACCCATCGATGTGCAAACGACCAATCGGATCTTCAATTTCACCCCATCCACCAGAATAATATCTTGCACCTGTCATCAATGCAGATCCAAACATATTTATCCCGGGCCAGCGACTAGGAGCTGTCTTTCCAAGTGTCCATTCAGGTGCTATCGAGTCATTTTTAATGGAAGTGCCATCATATTCCAATACCAGCGCGTAAGCAGAATTCTTGTTCATATCAATACCTTTTTTAGTACCGTCTTTCAAAGGGATTGTTATTAATTGATCTGCACTTTCAGTACCTTTAATCGTATAAGTAACAATATCTCCTACGATATCTCCAATATCACCCGGGCTTAAGGTTGTTTGGGTGATCGCGTCAATACGATCAACGTCTGTTTCAAGCAAGGTAATACTAATATCACGACCTTTCAATTTGCTGGCATTTCTGAGTCCGAAAGTAGCAAAAGTAGCTTTAGAATCTGCCACGCCTGTAGCGTAGAAATTCAAAATGTTAGATACTTTTAGATCTGTCGCTACAAATGTTGCTTTATCACGGGTTACTCCCTTAGGTAAAGCCTGGTTTAAATCATTTCCAAAGGTATAGTCAGATACAATAAACTGAGAAGTCACTGTGTCAGTTAGGAAGGTTGTGTAAAAAGACGCTTTGTAAACTCCTTTTTCGCTTGGATATAAGCCTGCGATTGGAATAATATTAACGAATCCTGTCTCTGTTGTTCCTAAATTGTGTGTTCTGCTTAGGGTTGTTTTTACTCCCGAAGGCGAAACAATATCAACTTTACTGATTACAGCTGAAACAGAATCAGAGGTATTGGTAAAGGAAATTGTTGGATAGATAGTGTCCAATTGATTTTGAGGATACATGCTTCCCCAAGGATTTGCATACGCTTCATTAATTTGCTTACTTGGAACTGAGAAACAGACAGTCGGTTTTGTTCCCTTCTTGATAGCATCATAAATCAACAAACCATCATCAAGGCTGATCATCGCACAAGGGATAGTCACACTACCACCCACTGCGCCAACACCCATATTGATAGGTTCGTTTGCATTGTCTGGATCGATACGATTATAAATGATAACAGCAATCGCACCTGCTTCCTCTGCACGTAGACATTTGTCTCCAAATTCACATGTACCTCTTCTGATCAAGGCGATTTTTCCTTTGAGTTCTGCAGCATTCGTTAAAGAATTGCAGCCCTCTTCACTTGGGAATGGAGGCACTTGAGTGCTCGTTCCCGTACCTTTAACATGCACAACTTCTGCACATAACGGTGTGTCAGCATCCATTACTCCTCCGAAAGAAGCAGAGATATTGGCAATATTTTTACCGTTGAAGGTAATTTTCAGCCCAGGATTATTCTGAGCGAAAATTGTAAAACAACTTAAAGCTAAAATAAGTGTAAATAATTTTTTCATACTAATTTTTAAAATTTTAAAAGAAGAATTAAATAAATTGTAAATAAATAATTTGACCGTTATTATGATGTCGCGGACAAATTAGAGTCGGTTGTTTCAGATATTTACAACTACAAATGTAATGAACATTTGTGAAATTAAAATAAATGAACCGTCTTTTGTCAGGCAATATGCTGTTTTATATCATAAAGTTCTGCAAATTTAATGAAAACCATCCCATATTTGTTGTTTGACAGAATACATAAACTAATAATTTGTCAATAAAATGACAATTATTAAGCCAAGAGTTTTATTTTACCTTTTTAAAGACAAATTATGAGCCGTAATTTATCACTACTTTTTTTTGCTTTTTCATTTTTCTCAATAATGTGTGTTCAATACGGCATTGCGCAGTCTACCGGAATCCGAATTATCAATGACAATGATTATTACAAAATGAGAGATGGCACTGATCGGTATTATACGAATGGATTTTCTATTGAATTTCAGTCCCAGATGAAAATTAAAAGAAAACGACTGAGGCTTGCTTTTCCGCAGGTTGGTTCGGCAACTTCGAGGTCTTTGGAGATTCGATATGGATTTACGACACAAGCGTATACACCGGAGAACGCGTACACACTTTCAGGTCAACTCGAGAGCAGACCTTATGCAGGACTTGCATTGTTTTCTGCAACCGGTATTTCCAATGATGCCAATACCAACAGGAGGTTAACGACCAGCTACAGTCTGGGTATGATTGGGCCTGCAACTAAACAAAAGGAAATGCAGACTTGGTTTCATACAATTACTAACCGAAAACAGCCGGTCGGTTGGGAGAATCAGATTGCAAATGACCTGGCATTAAATACTGCAGCGCAATATGAATGGCGATTGTGGAAACCTGCAAAACCAATTGAATTTACAGGTCAAATTGAAGCAAATTGTGGTTCTTTGATGAATTTTGCCGGTATCGGCGGAGAGTTTCGGCTGGGTTTTATGAATGACTATTTTCGGAATACGCTCGGTCTTTCGCTACATTCTCCGATAAGCGATTTCTCCCCAGGCAATTCATCAGAGCGAAAATATCAGTTTTATTTCTTTGGAAAAGGAATGGGCAGGGTAGTGCTGGACAACAGTCTGCTGGAAGCCGGTTATTTTAATTTTAAGAATTCTCCATACAGACTTAGCAAAGCGCAGATTGAAAAGTTTTATGCCCAATTTGAGTTTGGGTATGTATTTGCGGCGCCTCATTTTTCAGTTTCGTTTTCACAGATTTACCGAACGGCAGAGTATAAAGGTGGGAAGTCAGCGCAGTGGGGTAGTGTGGCGCTTATAATTGGATTGTAAATCAATCTCTGAGCAGCAAAATTTCTCCTTTGTAATTGTAATGCACGCCGTCACCATAATGAACGACTGCACGGTATGTATAAGTACCCGGATTCTGATCCAAACCTTTGAATTTTCCATCCCAGCTGCAGGATTGTGAGTTGCTTTTACACAAGTCCCTGCTTTCAAATATTTTATCACCCCATCTGTTGTAAATTTCAAATTGAACCAATGTTGCTTCATATTCTGTATTGATGAAAAAATAGTCATTGTATCCATCATCATTGGGTGAAAACGCATTGGGTATATAAATTTTTCTTCTGGTGTTGATTAATACTTCATCTTCTGCGATACACCCTTGCTCATCGGTCAATTTGATCTTAACTGTTGTTGCATCCGCTCTTATTCTGACAACATTGTTGAAGCAATTTTTACAAGCCAACAACGCACCTGAATTAGCGGTCCAGTTACTTGATTTTATCGGGTTGTACGATTGATATTCCGGTTTGAATAGGATAGAATCGCCGGGGAGAATCGCCAAATCCGGACCAATATTTACGGTAAGCGGACTATCGATGACCAGAATGCTATCTACCTTCGAAAAGCATTCGCTTGTAACCGTGACCCGGTAGTTTCCCGGTTTATCAACTGCAAGTGCAGAACTTAAGGCACCTGTATTCCATTTGTATTGCAGATTTGCACCTTGCGTACGTGGTTTTAACTTGATTTCGCCATTTTGACAAATAGAAACTGTATCTCTATCAAATTGTAAGTTGATGGGTGCATTTACACTCGTAGAGTCATTGCTTTTGATGGTATAGGGATTATCCGATACTTGAGCATACAAAGTACCATCGGGGTACACCAGATTTTTCAACAAGGCCTGGTTTTTATAAAGAGAATCCTTGTAATTTTCAGCCAAAGCAGCAATAATTACAATACTATCCTTTACGGAGGGAATATTCATTCCTTTAATGGCAATATCCCGGTCGCCCGGTCCACCCGACATCGTTCCTCCAAATGGTTGTCGCTCAATTTTTTTTATTAAAAAATCGCCTGGGAATTTATCGCTGAAATCAACATTTTTCTGGTCAGCATTGCATTCGTTATCAAATTGAAAAACAAATTTGTAATCTCTCGAACAAGTATCTTTGCTGATTATTTTGGAAGCAGTTTTTTCGAATTTCACAGTTTGCGGACAGGAACAGGCATCTATTCCTGCTGTTTGCAAAAAGTTAACTGTGTTCAACCGTTTGGCAACTCCAATTGGCTGTGTTTTTCCCACTGTTTCGATTCTGATAAAAGAATTACTTGATTTTACATAGCCAAACAATGCACAATCAAAACCAAATAAGCCGGAAAATAAGAGGCTACCTAGGTATATAGAAGGGTAACTAGCCTGAACACGCGCATTGTCAAGGTCAATTTCCAACAATGACTTTGTGTTTTCGTCTTCTACAAATAATTTGTCTCCATTAACGCTATATGCGATATCGGGGGCGCTGATATCTCTACCCCTAATTACTATTGTTTTATAAGACAGGGTTGCTGATAAAAGGTCAACAACATAAAAGATCGCCGGCGAATTGCCGTTGGCGAGCACGGTATAATATCTACCGTCCGGACTGACATCAGCTGCGAAATAGCTATAGGAAGGGTCAAATGGAAGTTTGGCCAAAAGTTTAGAATTGCCTTCCCCATCAATACGATATATGCTTGTGGTCTCATCCGGGTTTTTATCTGAATTCAGTGCATACATCATTCGGTCTTGACGACGAAAACCAAAACCGTTAAGATTTAATCCGGGAATAGAAGTGTATAAGGAAGGGAGTACCTGATTTCCGCTGATCTCCAGTTTGTAGATTCTCGTGAATGTTGTCTGCCCGACACTCAGATATGCCGCACCACAGTCAAACTGCTTTTGTGCAGTGGCAACCGCAATAAATTGGACGAAAAGGATGAAGAAGGTTACAGCTCGGGTCAAGTTGATTATTTTGTGCAAAAGTAGAACAAATAATAATCATCGAAGTTTTCTGTTGTTCATATAATTGTCAGAAAAGGAAATTGCGGGTTAGGAAAATTCAAAATTCAAGACTTAGCTTTAATTTCCCCCCCAGCCCTTCATTTACTATTCTCATCAGCGTTGACAAACGAATATCGCTGGCGTTATTTTCAATGCGAGAGATGTAATTTTTAGTAGTTCCACATTTTTGAGCCAGTTCCTCTTGGGTAAGCTGTTGTTTTTTTCGGGCGTCTTGTATCAAAATGCCTATGCTGAAATTTTCGACATCTTCTTCAAATTTCTTTCTGGATGAGGTACCAGTCTTCCCATATTTTTTATCAATGTGGTCGTCCCACGATACCAGCTTATTTTCCATATTTGTCTTTAAAATAGTTGTTTTTTAATATTATTGCTCTTTTAATCTCTGATCGTGGTGTTTTTTTACTTTTCTTTTGAAAACCAGAAAGTATTATTACAAAATTTCCTTGGTCGAAAAAACACATAATTCTAAAAATATTGGAACGAATGCTAACCCTGATTTCGTACAGACCTTGAGTGCCTTCAATATGCTTTAGAAATTTTTCAGATATAAATGGAATACGCTCAATGTATCCAAATATCCAGTCAATTTTTTTCTGGACTTCTTCGTTTTGATTATTGTAAAATTCCCAAAAATCAGAACCGTAGATGTAAATCTTTCGCATAGTTTTTCATGATATGAGCAAAGTTACCTATTTAGGAATATTTTTCCAAATACTGAAGTTTGTTTAACACAAAATTTAACACAAGTCTTTATCGTCAATTTTACTGCTCCATCTTTTCTTTGTACCTTTGCAAACTTACTGAAATTATTATGAAAAATACCTTATTTATCGCCATAAGTACGCTTTTTATATGCTCATGTGGCTTGGACGAAAAGAAACTCCCGATTCTCGGCGAACGCGATTTTGTCAACGGTGATACCATTTATGCAACCATTCCTGCTTTTCAATTTGTCAATCAGGACAGTGCTATCATTAATAATGGCACTTACAAAGGAAAGATCTACATCGTTGATTTCTTCTTTACACATTGTCCGACGATTTGTCCGAAGGTGAAAAAGAACATGCTGCGCATTTACGACAGGTACAAAAGCAATGACAAAGTACTGCAATTGTCGCATACCATTGATCCGACCAGAGACACCATCGGGCGCTTAAAGGAATACGCCTCTAAACTCAATATCGATTCAAAGAAATGGAGCCTGGTTACCGGGGATAAATTCAAAATATATGAGATTGCCAATCGGTATTTTGCGGTGGCGAAGGAAGATCCGGATGCACCCGGCGGATTCGACCATTCCGGCAATATCATACTGGTAGATTCAAAAGGCAGAGTCAGGGCTTTTGCAGATGGTACTGACGCTGATGCGGTCAATAAATTCATGCTGGACATCGATCTGCTACTCAAAGAAGAAAATTCAAATCAAAAATGATGAACAAAAATGCCAATTCAACAAAAGTCAAGATAGGTCTCTTTGGCGTGGGTCACCTCGGTAAATTCCATTTGAATTGCATTCTACTTTGCGACAATCTGGAGCTTGTTGGATTCTATGAACCCAGCGATAAAAATGCGCAATTGGCCCTTGATAAAGGAATCAAACGCTATGATGATATTGATAGTTTGCTTGCCGAAGTGCAGGCAGTTGATATCGTAACGCCCACTTTTGCGCATTTTGAAGTGGCCGAAAAAGCTTTGAAAGCAGGTAAGCATGTTTTTATTGAAAAGCCGCTTACAGAAACTGTCGAACAGGCAGAGATATTACTAGCATTGGCTAAAGAAAAGAAAGTAAAGGTTCAGGTGGGACATGTAGAGCGATTCAATCCGGCCATGCTGGCTATTCGCGAAGTGCCCTTGAATCCGATGTTTATCGAAGCACACCGCCTGGCGGTATTCAATCCACGAGGCACAGATGTATCTGTCGTGCTCGACCTGATGATCCACGATCTGGATATTGTTCTGAGTCTGGTGCCTTCCAAAATCAAGCAAATCAGTGCCAACGGCGTAAGTATCGTCAGTACCAGTCCGGACATTGCCAATGCCCGTATCGAATTCGAAAATGGTTGCGTGGCCAATATCACTGCCTCGAGAATATCGATGAAAAACATGCGCAAGGTGCGCGTTTTCCAAAGAGATGCCTACATTTCTTTGGATTTCATGGAAAAGAATGCTCAGATAATCAGAATGTATGAAGATGATCTTAGTAATGCACCCACTGAAAATCTGATTCCGATTGAGACCTACAATGGTGTAAAGCACTTGCACATGAGTTCGCCGAAAGTGGAGCCGGGTAATGCAATTCAGCTGGAATTGTATTCATTTGCAGAGAGTATTTTAAATGATCTGCCAATGAAAGTAGATATTCAGGATGGATATGAAGCTTTAAAAGTAGCCTATCAAATCAATAAGGAAATCAATGATCGTATGGCTGCACTGGCTCATAATACCTAAGAATTGCCGTTGATTTCAAATTATTTTTTACCTTTGGACATTATATTTTTCAAAAAACACAAATTATGCAATATCATCAACTGCTGGTTGAAGAGAAAAGTGACATCCTCTTCGTAACAGTGAATAGAGAGAAAGCATTAAATGCACTCAACTACGATACTTTTTCCGAACTCGAGCACGTATTCGGCAAACAATACGCCAAGAGAAACGACATTGTTGGCGTAATCATTACCGGAGCAGGCGAAAAAGCATTTGTTGCCGGAGCCGATATCAAGGAACTCACCGAAATGGATCCCGAGAAAGGGGAAGAACTATCACAACGCGGACAGGATATTTTCTTCCTGATCGAACGCTTTCACCGACCTGTCATCGCTGCTGTCAATGGCTTTGCCCTCGGTGGCGGATGCGAACTCGCGATGTCATGTCATATGCGAATAGCAGGAGAAAAAGCAAAGTTCGGATTGCCGGAACTGAATCTGGGGTTGATTCCCGGTTATGGTGGCACACAGCGACTGATTCAATATATCGGAAAAGCAAAAGCAATGGAATACCTGCTAACATCTGATATGATTAACGCGGCCGATGCCCTTCGTATGGGACTGGTCAATTATGTCGTCGCACCCGGAGAAGAAGTAGCCAAAGCAATTGAGATTATCGAGAAGACGCGAACCAAAGGTCCGATTGCCATCAAAAAAGCGATTGAATCAGCCAACGCCTATTTCGATTCCTGTATGGATGGATTCATCGCTGAAAGCGAAGCATTTGGAGATTTGTGCATGAGCAAAGACTTCCGCGAAGGCACCAGCGCATTTGTTGAAAAGCGCAAAGCCGAATTCAAAGGAAAATAAAAGGGTTTGCGATATAATCCTGCTCTTATGAATAGTGCTAGCAAATGTTTATTTTGCAGCTTTGTGATATTATAATTTGAAGATTTGAAGATTTGAAAATTTGATGATATCTTAAACTCCTTCGGAGTTCTTTAGAACTTTCCAAAAATTGAAAAGACTAAAAATATTAAATCAACGATGTTGATTGAAGAACATCATCAAATCTTCAAATCTTCAAATCTTCAAATCTTCAAATTTGGTTGGATTTTCCACGGAAATCAACACACGCTTCTACAATTCGCATTTATACCTTGGTCCAATCTTATAAAAACCTTCTCTTTCGTAGAAGCGGAGGGTTTTTTCGTATTCGTCTCCGGGCGTAGTCACTTCAAGCCTTTTCCAGCCTTTTTCTTCACCCAGTTCTTTGCATTTGTCGAGTAGAATTTTGCCCAGTCCCTCAGAACGGTATTCCGGGACGACGTACAATTCATTGATTACTCCGATCAATCCGCAAGCATACAAAGACAAGGTTTCTGTCAAGGTAATCAGTCCCACCAGATCCTCATCATCGTCGTAAGCCAGCAGGGTAGAGTGGCGGTCATCTTCTTCGATTTCGGTGTACACACTGGCGATGTCTTCAGCGTCTGGTGTATGACCCACTTCTTCAAAAAGGCGGGCAATCATTTCGGATACATCTGAAATATCGGATTCGTCGGCTAGTCTAAAATGAAACATAGTATAGTTTTATTAATGAAAAATAGCTTTTCAGCTTATTGTTCAGCGATTTCTTTAATGGTTTCGATAAAAGCTTTGAGTCCTTCCTGCGAATGCTGCTGACTTTTTTCGGATGCATATCCAATTTGTGTCCATGTGAAATTTGTACTGCCATTGCCGACATCTTCAAATTCGTAAACGACTGTACTGTAATTTTCAGGAAGATCTTCCAGACCGGAAAAACCACTCCAATAGCTATAAGCAATTTTTTT
>JBMOJB010000065.1:0-19092 GCA_049316985.1 Saprospiraceae bacterium
TAGTTTTTTACCCCCTTTTTTAGAAGAATATTTATGACTTTTTCAGTGCCCTCCAACATCGCACAGGATTTTTTTTGTGAACAATTAAAGTTATTTTCAATAATTATTGAAAATTCAAAATAATTTTTATAAATCAATAAACAATATAAATAATTGATAAATAGATATTTATGTTTTTTACACTATTAAGTTGATGTTAAATTTATATTATTTAGCGAATTTTTGTTTAAGTTTATTTGCAGAATTCAAGTCTTGGATTTATCTTTGTTTAACTTATTGGAAATAATACTTAAACAAAATCTTAACCGCACTATATGTCAGGAATTGAATTTAATACTCGCTTAGACCAGATGCAGATCATGCTAAATTCCTTTGCATACAATCTGACAAAAAATATAGAAGACGCGAAGGACCTCTATCAGGAGACCGCTTACCGCGCGATAACCAATCGTGAAAAATTCATGCCCGGTACAAATTTCAAAGCATGGATGTTTACGATTATGAAGAACATATTCATCAACAACTACCGCAAAAAAGTAAAAGCCAATACGATATTTGATGCCACCGACAACCAATACTTCATCAATTCTACTGCTACACAGGTGCGCAATGAAGGAGAATCCAATATTATGATGCAGGAATTAAATGGTATGGTTGATGCGCTGGACAAAAGCATACAAATTCCTTTCATCATGCACTACGAAGGGTTTAAATACCAGGAAATAGCGGACGAATTGAATCTTCCGTTGGGAACTGTGAAAAGCAGAATATTCTTTGCCCGCAAAGAATTGAAGGAAAAAGTCAACAAAAGGTATGACAATCTGGGAAAAGCCTGGGAAAAGGTTTCCAAAAACGATGCAGCTTTCGCAATCGATGAAGATAGAATGAATTAATAGAAAATAATTAGGGTTTGAATTTAAACGCATGGCAGGAATGATCCGAACATGCGTTTTTTTTTGGCTTTATGTTGATCTACGTCCTGCTGTATTTTTTCATTTGCCCAAACAATACAACACTGAACCGATTCAACACTCCGGATAGTTAATCTATTTTCAAATATTTTTGAAACTTCAAAAAAATATTAATTAAAGATAAAATAACATATCTATATGATTGTCAAGTGATTATTTTTTTAAAGCTACACAGAAACGTTAAATTTTAATTTTTTATCACAATTTTGTTTAACTTTATTTGCAGAATTCAAGTATTGAGCCTATCTTTGTTTAACTTATTAAAGCTAATACTTAAACAAAATTTTAAAACGCACTATATGTCAGGAATTGAATTTAATACCCGCTTAGACCAGATGCAAATTATGCTGAATTCGTTTGCATACAATCTGACAAAAAATATGGAAGACTCGAAGGATCTTTATCAGGAGACTGCTTATCGCGCTTTGACCAATCGTGAAAAATTCATGCCCGGTACAAATTTTAAAGCCTGGATGTTTACGATCATGAAAAACATATTCATCAACAACTACCGCAAAAAGGTGACAGCCAATACGATATTTGACTCTACCGATAACCAGTATTTCATCAATTCTACTGCTACTCAGGTGCGCAATGAAGGAGAAGCCAATATTATGATGGAAGAACTAAATGGTATGGTAGATTCGCTTGACAAAAGCATACAGATTCCTTTCATTATGCATTATGAGGGATTCAAGTACCAGGAAATTGCCGACGAATTGAATTTGCCTTTGGGAACGGTAAAAAGCAGGATTTTCTTTGCCCGCAAGGAACTTAAAGAAAAAGTGAACAAAAGGTATGACAACCTGGGAGCAGCTTGGGAAAAAGTATCGAAACACGATACCGCTTATAAAATCGATGAAAATAGAATGAATTAAAAGAAAATAATTAGGGTTTTAATTTAAACGCATGGGTGGAACAACCTAACATGCGTTTTTTTATTTATTTGACTTTCAATTCAAATCTAACCCTTATTTTCGCATCCTGTAAATACAACGCTACATCAATGAAGAAGCCACAGGAAGTAGATTTTAGAAATATTGGAGAACTTCTGGATTATTTACCCGAGCATGAACTGCATATCACAGAATTTCTCCGTGCGCTCATTTTAGATAATGTTCCTGAAGTACGGGAAAAACTGGCTTACAATGTCCCCTTCTATTACTTAAACAGTCGATTCTGTTTCATATGGCCGGGCTGCATCCCCTGGGGAGGAAAAGGCAGGCAGGGTGTGCGATTGGGCTTCACCAAAGGTCAGCTCCTCAGCGACGAACAATCTCTTTTGAAAAAGGACAATTTAAAGGAAATCGCTTATGTGGATTTCGGAAGCATCAAAGACATTCCTATCGAAATCGTGAAAAATCTGATTTTCGAAGCCGTTGCCCTTGACCAAGAATTCAATAAAAAAGCCAGATAGAATATTAGTGCGCGTGCACCGGCTCCTGCAAATCAAACCATTCTTCTACCTGACATAGCAATTGCTCGTTAGAATCATTGTTTTTGTGTGTGAAAATATTTTTTGCTTTATTTGAAATGTAGTCTTTTGCCCAGTTTTCGTGATTTTCTGCAAGCGCAATAATCGCATCTGCGATATAGACAATTTCATCATCCGGCATAGTAGGATGGAGCGACATTCGAATCCAACCCGGTTTGTAAGTGTTATCCCCTGAATCAATCATATCAGTAATGCCTTTGGAACGCTCTCGCTTAATATTCAACAAATAATGCCCATAAGTACCGGCACAGGAGCATCCTCCCCGCACTTGAATACCAAAACGGTCGTTCAGGATCTTAACTGCTAAGTTATAATGAAGATCTTCAATATAAAATGAAAATACGCTAAGCCTGTCTTTGATATTATCTGCTAAAATATGAATATTGGGAATCTCTCCTAATTTCCTCCAGATGATTGCATTTTGTTGCTTTTCTCTTTTAAGTATATTTTCTACACCCATTTCTTCTTTCAACCTGACACTAAGTGCCACCTTGATGGTCTGCAAGAACGCAGGTGTGCCTCCATCCTCACGTTGTTCAATATCAGAGATATAAGAACGACCACGCCAAGGATTCGTCCATTCTACTGTTCCTCCACCGGGCGTGTCCGGTACCCGATTATTGTATAATTTCTTGTTGAAAACAATAATCCCACTAGAACCGGGTCCTCCTAAAAATTTATGAGGAGAAAAATAGATAGCATCCAGATATTGTAGGGGATTCGACGGATGCATGTTGATATCAATATAAGGCGCCGAACAGGCAAAATCTACAAAACAATATCCGCCTGCCTTGTGGATCATTTCAGCAATTTCAAAGTAAGGTGTGAAAACACCGGTTACATTCGAACAAGAGGTAATCGCTGCGATTTTTACTTCTCGATGTGCATATTTTTCCAGCAGACCCTGAAAATGCTCCAAAGACACATATCCCTGAGCATCGGGATGTATGATTTCTACATCGGCAATCGTTTCGAGCCAGGTTGTCTGATTGGAATGATGTTCCATGTGAGAAACAAATACAATGGGCCGTGCGTCTTCTGCGATCGGCACGAAAGCCTTGAATTTCTCATGTATTTTGAATCCCAGAATTCTTTGCAATTTATTTACCACACCCGTCATTCCTGAGCCCGTTGATAAAATGACATCATCGGGCCCGGCATTGACATGTTCTTTAATAATATGCAGGGCTTTGTGATAAGCAAGGGTCATGGACATACCGGTGCTGTTGGTTTCCGTGTGTGTATTGGCCACCATTGGAAAAACATCACGCATTAATTTTTCTTCAATCGTTTTGTAACAACGACCGCTTGCAGTCCAGTCGGCATAAACTACGGGTTGCGAAGCATGGTAAGGTGTCTGGATCTGAACATCATTACCGATGATGTTTTTTCTGAATTTTTGAAAATAATCTTGCATAGTTGAAAGATTGAATAGCAAAAAATAGTTCAATAAAATTTGGTATTTAAAAAACCAAGGTAAGCATGCTAATGCTAAGTAATTATTTTTCCTTAGTCAGCATTTTCAGTTCGTTCAGTTTCATCATTGCTTCGATGGGTGTCATTGAATTAACATCAATTTCTGACAAAGCAGCTTTTACTTTTTCCATTCTTGGATCTACTGTTTCAAAAATCTTTAGTTGCATCGGCTGTTCAAGTTGTTGAAGTGCTTTTCTACTATCCTGTGCTTTTTCTCCTTCAACAGTGATGTGTTTTTGTTCCAGCTGATGTAAAATAAAATTAGCGCGATCAACGATACTCTTGGGCATTCCGGCCATTCTGGCCACGTGGATACCAAAACTGCGTTGACTGGCGCCAGGAATTACTTTCCGCAAGAAAATAACCTTCTGCGATGTTTCCTTCACGGCTACCGTAAAATTGCAAATTCTCGAAAACTTTTCCGATAATTCACTCAATTCGTGGTAATGGGTAGCAAAAAGTGTTTTGGGAGCACAAGCACCATTTTCATGCAGGTATTCTGCTACCGACCAGGCGATCGAAATCCCATCATAAGTGCTGGTTCCCCTGCCGATTTCATCCAGCAAAATCAGACTTCTCGCACTGATGTTGTTCATAATATTGGCGGTTTCGTTCATTTCTACCATAAAAGTGGACTCTCCACTTGAAATATTATCACTTGCCCCTACTCTGGTAAAAATTTTATCTACGATACCTATTCTCGCGGTCGAAGCAGGCACATAAGATCCGATTTGTGCCATTAGCGTGATCAAGGCAGATTGACGCAAGAAAGCAGATTTACCGGCCATGTTTGGTCCGGTAATCATCATGATTTGTTGCGTCTCGGGACTTAAAAACACATCATTTGGCACATATTCTTCACCCAATTTGAGCTGCTGCTCAATAACCGGATGTCTTCCCGCCTTAATATCAATTTCGAGTGAATCATCGATCACGGGGAGGCAGTAGTTTTTTTTCTGTGCCACTTCTGCGAAGGAAAGCAGGCAATCCAGTCTTGCGATTAGCTGTGCATTGTACTGAATGGGTTGGATATAATCGGCAACATTGGATACCAAAGCCTGAAAAAGAGCATCTTCTAATCCCAGAATCTTTTCCTCAGCGCTTAGAATTTTTGTTTCCAACGTTTTTAACTCCTGTGTGATGTATCGCTCGCCGGTCGTCATTGTTTGTTTGCGAATCCAATCATCCGGAATCACAAACCTGTCTTTGTATTTATTGGTCACTTCAAGATAGTATCCAAACACATTATTGAAACCAATCTTCAGGGTCTGAATTCCGGTACGTACACTTTCCTTCATCTGAATATCGAGCAAGAGTTCTTTGGCATTGGCGATTACGTTGCGATACTCATCCAGTTCGGGATGAAATCCGTCGGCAATCACACCACCTTTATGGACATTAATGGGCGGTTCTTCAACCAATTGATGCGCAATCATCTCGCGCAATACTTTACAAATATTAAATCCGTCACCGATTTTTTGCAATTGTTGATTAGGATTTGAGGATAACACTTCCTTAATTTCCTCAATTGCAGACAGTGCCCGTTGTATTTGTTTTACTTCACGCGGATTGACTTTACCCAGTGGAACTTTGGAAATCAATCGTTCGAGGTCGCCAATCTGTTTGATAGAAGTATTGATGGTATCGACAGTTTCCGGGTTAGAAATAAAGTATGTGACGACTTCTAATCGACTTTCAATGGCTGCACGATCTTTCAGGGGCATCAATATCCACTTTTTTAACAACCTGGCACCCATCGGTGAAATCGTTTTATCTAAGATATCAATCAGTGCGGTTCCCTGATCGTAATTTTTGTGTACCAATTCCAGATTTCTGATGGTAAATCTATCCAAACCCATATAGCGTTCGGGTTGAATTCTGCTAAGGGTAAGAATATGTTTTAAATTAGTTTTTTCGGTGGTAGCCAAATAATGAAGTATCGCACCGGCGGCGATTACGGCCGTGTTCATTTCTTCGACACCAAACCCTTTTAATGATTTCACTTCGAAATGCTGCAACAACTTTTCTCTGGCAAAATCTTCTGCAAAAATCCATTCATCCAAAGCATAGATGTAAAATCGATCGCCGTAACGCTGTCCAAAATCCACTTTCTTATTCTTGGGAAATAGTACTTCAGACGGACTAAAACTTTGCAAAAGCGTATCTATGTATAACCAATCTCCCTCACAGACTAAAAATTCTCCCGTGGATACATCCAGGAATGCAGCGCCTATATTTTCTTTTTGTCCTTCAAAAATTGCTGCAAGAAAATTATTTGATTTGTGATCAAGTAGCTTATCGTCGGTAGTTACCCCGGGTGTAATAACTTCAGTAACACCTCGACGAACGACTCTGCCGGCAACCGGCTTTTCCAGTTGCTCGCAGATGGCAACCCGATATCCGGCTCTCACCAATTTTGGCAAATATACATCTAAACTATGGTGAGGAAATCCGGCCAATTCTTCAGCCGCCGCTGCTCCGTTGTTGCGTTTGGTAAGTGTAATCCCGAGCGCTTGCGAAGCGCGAATAGCGTCCTCGCCAAAAGTCTCATAGAAATCACCAATCCTGAACAACATGATCGCATCGGGATATTTCGCTTTGATCTGATGGTACTGCTTCATCAATGGTGTACCGGTATCGGTTTGAACTGTCGGTCCTTTTTTCTTAACTGGACTTACAGCAGGATCAGTGTCTTCAAAAAGCATAAATTTTTTATAAAATTAACGAAAAGGTAAATATACATTTTTCCGAAAACATTGCCAAATCCTGCTTGATTTTGAAATGTAAAGTTTGGAAGTTTGGAAGTTTGGAAGTTTGGAGGTTTGGAGGTTTGAAGGTTTGAAGGTTTGAAGGTTTGGAAGTTTGGAGGTTTGGAGGTTTGGAGGTTTAGATGCTTAGGGGTTTAGATGCCTAGATGTTTAGAAAATAGGAATTCCGCGCAAGCGCTAATTTGTAATTTATGGCAGTGTCACTTCAAATTTATCAAAATTGCATAATTCCAGACAACTTTTGTCAATGAAATCGTACATTTGCAGCCAATTAAATAGTGATCATTTTTCAGTAAGAAAAACAGCAATCAAACGCGCGAAGCGCAACAAACGCGCGAAGCGCAACAAACGCGCGAAGCGCAACAAACACGCGAAGCGTAACAAACGCGCGAAGCGCAACAAACACGCGAAGCGCAACAAACGCGCGAAGCGCAACAAACGCGCGAAGCACAACAAACGCGCGAAGCGCAACAAACTCTTTTTAACCGCGCGCAGCGCTTTACCAATGATTAAAATAACAGTTTTCGACCGAGAAGGAAAGCCACATTTACTGGAAGCACCCACAGACATGAACCTTAATGTCATGGAGGTTTGTAAAATGTATGAGTTACCCGTAGAGGGCACTTGCGGAGGAATGGCACTATGTGCCTCATGTCAATGCTACGTGGAAAGTGAACATACCTTGCCGACGATGTCCCAGGACGAGGAAGCAATGCTTGACGAGGCATTTCATGTCAAATCCAATAGTAGACTGGGTTGCCAGATCAGGATAAAAGATGAAATTGATGGGTTGGTAGTCAGACTGGCACCGGCAGTATAGAAATAATTTGAAAATTTGATAATATTTGACTATCAACTTTGTTGATGGTATGAATTATCTAAAATTTGGAAGTGGCAATGATGGCATGACCCAAAAAGTCAATTTAACAGGGTCGAAGTTCCGTTTAGAAATGACATCATCATTAACTTCAATTTCGGTATTTACAATAATAGGTAAATTTTCAATACGCTGCAAAAATCCTTTGCGGTCCCTGCGTGAAATAAAATCCACTGAACCTAGCTCAAATTTTCATGATCAAAGATCAATTAAATACTGCCGTTTAGTTGAATCTGTATAAGCAGTTTTATTTTTGCGCTTTTGGAAAATTTCAAAAAGTGGATTTTCTCCTGGATTTATAGAATCACGCAAACTCTACGATGCATTTCAACTATTAAATAATTGAAAATGTGGTATATATTCAAAGCCATCCATTCAAAAATACGGAACCTCTAGTTCCAGTAACTTTACTTGCATTTTTGTGCTGTTTTCAGATTACATGATGCTCCGAAACTTTAGCTATTAATCATTGATAATTGATAATTGATCATTGATCATTGCAATTCAGGCTTTTTCGAGGGTAAAAGAGAAAGTACTCCCTGCTCCTTCATTACTGCGCACGTTGATGGTTTGATGATGAGCTTCCAGAATATGCTTAACGATCGCCAGTCCCAATCCGGTGCCACCTTTATTCGTACTTCTGGCTTTATCCACTCGGTAAAATCTATCGAAAAGATGTGGAATATGTTCGAGTGCAATTCCAATTCCGTTATCGCTGACCTCTATCAAGATATGGTCGGCCATGTCGTAACATCCAAGCTTGGTTCTGCCGTTGTCTTTGCCGTACTTAATCGAATTTGCTATTAGATTAATGAGCACTTTCTTTATACTTTCTTTGTCCGCTTTGACCATATATTTTGGCAGTGCACCATCTTTATACACCAGGCTAATGTGTTTTTCTACGGCGCTAAATTCCATATCTTCCATTATATCATCCATCAAGCCTTTGAGTTCAAAAACCTCCATTTGCATGCTGGTCTTGCCTGATTCGAGTTTTCCGATAGTGAGTAGATCGTCAACAATTAATTGCAAGCGTTCGGCATTCTTAGCAGCGCGCAGCAGGAATTTTTTACTCATTTCCGCGTCTTCAAGTCCACCGTCAAGCAGTGTTTCGAGCAATCCCTGAATATTGAAAATTGGAGTTTTTAGTTCATGAGATACATTTCCGATAAAATTTCGCCTATATTCTTCCAGTGCTTTCAAATCGCTGATTTGTCGTTCACTATCTACTACCCATCGCATGACTTCCATTTCGACATCATCAAAAATATCATCAGAAATCTCATCCCTTTTTTGGGTTTTCACTGATTTATTTTTGTGGATCGTCTTGTAAATCAGCTTTACTTTTCTGTAAATAAAAGCGTCAATAAAAGAAAAAGCCACGAAATAAGACATCAAGGCGAATAAGACAATGATATTGAACAACAGAAATGTGTTGATCCCTGCTGCTGATAGCCAGATGATCAAAGCAAAGAAAGAAGTAATAATCGCCGCGATCCAGAAGGCAATCTGACGCGGAGTTGCATTTTTATACATAATGATCTGTCAAGAAAGGCATTTTTTTAGGTAATTTTACCAACAAAAGTAGTAAAAAATTCTTTTAACTCAATATTAAGATAAAATTAGCTATAATAAATTAGGATTTTTATTTGAATGAACATATCTTTGCGTCGGCAAGTTGCCAAATCACAATAATTTTTATTTTTACAATGTACAACGGAACCGTTAAGTTTTTCAACGAATCAAAGGGATTTGGATTCGTAATTGACAATTCTTCAAAAGAAGAAATTTTTGTTCATGTCTCAGGACTAATTGATCAAATCAGAGAAGGCGATCAAGTCACTTTCAACACTGAACGTGGAAAAAAAGGAATGAATGCAGTAGATGTTAAAATCGCGTAAGCGACTTTCAATATTTAATTGTCAAAAAAATTCTACTCCCTGAAGCATCTTTTTTCTTCGGGGATTTTTTTTGCCCATCCCCAAAAAAATCGGCTGCTGGTCAAGTACAACAGCAGCCGATTTTTATTTTCAAAAATTATGTTAATCTGATCTCGTCGTCATTCTCATCAAAAAAACGATATTCATTGAGAAAATAACTTCCTTCCTCGTGAATAGCAATCCACCGGTAATACTTCAGATACCATTTTACCTGTCTACTGATCAACCCACGCTTTAAGAAAGCAAAAATGAAGGGATGAACTTTCAAGCGCAATTTGACTTTTGCATTATTGACCATTAGAAATTCAAGATCGCGTTCAATATCGTCGATTAATAGTGAGGAAGGTTGTACAATCCCATTGCCATTACAAGTTGGACATACTTCTGCTGTATTAACGATGATTTCCGGTCGAACACGCTGGCGAGTAATCTGCATCAACCCAAACTTGCTCAATGGAAGTATAGTATGCTGCGCTCTGTCTTTCGACATAAATTCAGTGATTGCTTGCTGCAAAGCTTGGCGGTGATTGTTATTTTTCATGTCAATGAAATCGATGACAATCAATCCGCCGATATCTCGCAAGCGCAGTTGCCGGGCAATTTCTTCTGCAGCTTCTACATTTACAGAGTAAATGGAATCATCTGTATTTCCGCTTGTTACCTTATGACCACTATTGACATCGATCACGTGCATTGCTTCTGTATTCTCGATAATTACATAAGCACCACTGTTTAAAGTTGCTGTTTTGCCAAAAGAGGCCTTTATCTGACGAGTTACGCCGTAATGATCGAAGATAGTGCGGGTCCCCTTGTGCAAAGTCAGGATGTCTAGTTTGTCTGGCGCTATATTTTGCAGGTAGGATTTGATGCTATTGTAAAATTCCTTATCATTGACAACTATCCTGTTGAAAGAGTCTGTTAATAGATCGCGTAAAATCGAGGAAGTCTTGTCGAGTTCACTCAACAACTTAATCGGCGCAGCACCTGTTTTCATTTGCTTAAAAATGGAATGCCATTGCTCCATCATATCAATCATTTCCTCATGCAGTTCTGCTACTTTCTTTCCTTCTGCAACCGTTCGGATAATCAATCCAAAACCTTTCGGACGAATGCTTTCACCCAACAATTGCAATCTTTTGCGCTCGTCGGCACTTGAAATTTTCTTAGAAACCGAGACACGATCAGAGAAAGGAGCCAGAATCAAATATCTGCCCGGTATTGTTACTTCACAGCTTAATCTGGGTCCTTTGGTGGAAATTGGCTCTTTGAGGATTTGCACCAATACCAATTGCCCTTTCGTCAGAACCTGGTCTATCTTACCGGTCTTGAGAATTTCAGGTTCTTCTTTAAAATTATCCAGTAAATGAGAATTCTGGGTACCGTTGAGGATATTATTGCTATACTTCAGCAGGGAACGCAGCGGTGGGCCGAGATCAGTATAATGTAAGAATGCGTCCTTTTTATGACCAATATCAATAAAAGCAGCATTAAGGCTAGGCATGAGTTTTTTGACTCTGCCTAAAAAGATGTCACCCACCGTGAAGTTGTTATTGGTCTTCTGGTGGTGCATTTCTGCCAATCTCCCGTCTTCCAGCAGTGCAATTTCGACTTCTGTGGGAGTAGTATTGATAATTAGTTCTTTATTATTCAAGATATATAACCTTTACTGTTCAAAAATCAGCGCGCCCAATCAATTCAAAACGGCTACAATCGGCCTTACGTAATTAGAAGCACCAATCGTCTAAGTACCTAACAAAGACAACAAGCTCATCTAATTGTGAATCAGACAAAAAAAGGTTATACAATATGGAAAGGATGCTTTTCATTTTTTCAAATGAAAAAAGCAAAAGGCAAATAAATTACAAGGGAATCTGCCTTTTGCCGGACTTACAAGAAGAGGTCCAATACCGTCAGAAAATTACTTCTTCTTCTTATGACGATTCTTACGAAGTCTTTTTTTACGCTTGTGCGTTGCAATTTTATGACGTTTACGTTTTTTTCCGCAAGGCATATTTAGTTACTTTTAAGTAGTTAAAAAAAATTATTTTATTTTGCTTTCACATTTTTTTGCGAAAACAATTGCTTTATCATTTTTCCCCGCTGCTTTGTAGGCATCTGCCAAAAGACAGATTGCGGAAGTGTTGCCGGCTTGTATCGCCAATATTTGCTCCAACCGTGCGATTGCTTTATCAAACTGATTCGTCCGCATAGCCAGACGAGCCAATTGAAAAAGCACTTTAGGATTAGAAGGATATTTGCTGTCCAGGTCCCTTAACATCAGAATTCCCTTCATCGGATTGTCCTGTGGGGGATTATCGGTGTAACAAAGCGCCAGATTTATCCTGTTTTCAATGTTTTCCGGATTAGCTGTGATCGCATTTTCAAACGCATTCACGGCATTCACTGTGCAAAATTGGCGAATTGCGCTCGTTTCGTTTTGCTGGACGGCATCCATATACATTATTCCACAGATCATCCAGGCTTTCTCTGAATTTTCGACCTTTGCAACTTGCTCGGCGTAAATTCCGGAAACTGCCAAATTGTTAAATCTAAACCACTCCCCGGACAATTTTTTCAACCCATTCAACCTTGCGGTGTCTGAATCTGCCAACTTCAACTGTTGTTCCAAAGTAGCAACAACGGCCTTTTTGTCATCCGGCAATGCTGCTATTGCATTTTCGACCAATTTGTCGATGTCCGCCACTTCTTCTGTAGATTTGTCCTTCTCCGCTGTTTTCTCATGATTTTTGGGTACGTAATCGCAACCAAAGTACATTCCAAAAAACAATGCCACAAATATCGAAATCAGAATAGTCTGTTGCTTATTCATAAAAAAAGCAGGGTGATACCTGCAAAGAACCTGAGTTATTATTTAAGAATAATTTCGAAAAAAACAATTACAAGACTCAAAAACGAACTGAACTTCTAATCATCAGCACCATCATCGTCCGGCAAGGACTTGACATTTGCTTTAACTTCTTCGTTGAAAACTTTTGCCGGTTTGAAAGAAGGAATATAGTGCTCAGGTATTTCAATCGATTTATTATTTTTGATATGACGACCTACTTTCTTCGCTCTCTTTTTGATCACGAATGAGCCAAAACCTCTGATGTAGACGTTTTCGCCGCCTGACATTGTGCTTTTGACTTCCTGGAAAAACGTTTCCAAAGTTACCAATACATCCACTTTTGCGATGTTGGTTTTTTCTGCAATGATATTTACAATATCCGCTTTTCTCATTATTAAATAATTGTTTTAGAGAGAATTGTGAAAAAAAGGTTTTAAAAACGGATGGCAAAAATGAGGCTTTATTTCTTGATAATCAAATATTTTCAATTTTATTTTCAATTTTTTTTAAAATCTGTCTTACAAACCTTTAAAAATCAAATAATTAGAAATTGAACTTACAAAGGATGCTAAAAATTAAATTACACCAACTCCAATTATCGCAAAATTATAGTTAATTCAGAGGTGCGATGAAGAAATTATTCGAAATAATATTGCTTCACTACCTTTCAACTATTTTATTAATTTGTATGAATTATTTTTAAATATTTGACTGATAAAATGGAGGATGGAAAACTCAGCTAGTGCTCGTGAATCTTAGCAGAATGTACACAAAGCAGACAGAATTAAATTTTGAATTGATATTTTTTCTTACTTTTGCGCCGCCCAACTAAGCTATTTAAGGCGTTGTGTGAACTTGTAAACCTTGCTGGGCGTATACTGGAACATTCAAATGCCGGCATTCCTGTATTACAAAAAGCAACTAGCGGCAAAGGTAAGTATTGTTTGAAAGTTTAGCTGTTCAATTGGACAAACAAACTCCAAAGGACTAAGTAATTCATCAAATTATCAATTTTTCTCCGCTTTTGTCAGCAATTAACAACTTAAAGCCAAATTAATATGCAATTCAACTTAAAAAAAAATCTGGTATTCTTCGATGTAGAGACCACAGGTCTGCACATTATCCGAGACAGAATCATACAAATTGCGTTGATTAAATATTTCCCCGGCGATAAACCGCAGGAGGAGCTGAAAATGCTCATCAACCCGGGCATTCCAATTTCTGAAGAATCTATGGCGATCCATGGCATAACCCCTAAAGACCTCGCCAACAAACCCACATTCAGGGAAGTCGCGCAAAAAATCTTCGATTTTATCGGCGATGCAGACCTTGCCGGTTACAACTCTAATCGATTTGATATTCCGATGTTGATGGAAGAATTTGACCGTGCCGGCTTTGATTTTGATATCTCAAAGCGCAACCTGATTGATGTGCAGCGAATTTTTTACAAAATGGAACCCCGCACCCTGAAAGCTGCCGTTCAATTTTATTGCAACGAAGAATTTCAGGAAGCCCATGATGCGCTGGAAGATGTCAAAGCTACTGTCAAAGTATTTCAAGGACAATTGGAAAAATACAAAGCGGTAGATTATTTCGACGAGGATAAAAACAAAATTCCGGCACCTATCCAAAACGACATGAGAGCCCTTCACGAATTCACCAATGATCTGCGCATAATAGACGCAACACAAAGACTAAAATACGATATCAACGGCGTCGTGGTTTTTAATTTTGGAAAGTACATTAATTTACCTGTTGCAGAGACAGTTTACAAAGACAGAAACTATTACCATTGGATTATTGAGAAGGAATTTTCTATTCAAGTTAAAAATACCGTCAAAAAATTATTTAAAGAATACGAACTCAGTCAAAAAAAATAAAACAAACACATGTTACACAAGGAAGGAAAAAAAATAATTGGATTTTCGTTTTTGTTTTTTGTTGTCAGTAATTTACTGGCCTTTATCTTCATTACTCCTATTTTCCCTTATCTACTCATTTTCACAACCGCATTGCTGGTTTTGGTTTTACAGTTTTTCAGAAACCCTGTCCGCAAAATTGCAGTCTTGGATAACAATATCGTGTATTCACCGGCCGATGGCAAGGTTGTCGTGATTGAAAGAACCAAAGAAAGTGAATATTTCGGTGATGATAGAATTCAGGTATCTGTATTTATGTCGCCACTCAATGTCCACGTCAATCGCAATCCGGTCGGCGGTATTGTGAAGTTCTTCCGATATCATGCAGGTTTATACCTGGTGGCCTGGCATCCAAAGGCCTCTACCGATAACGAACGCACCACAACGGTTATCGATACCGGTAAAGCTGAGATATTGTTTCGGCAGATTGCCGGCGCAGTGGCACGTAGAATTGTAGCGTATGTAAAGGAAGGACAGCAAGTGAAGCAGGGTGAAGACATGGGATTCATCAAGTTTGGATCGAGGGTAGATATCTTTCTTCCTTTGGATGCGAAAATAGAAGTCAACATTGATCAAGTGGTAAAAGGCAATCAAACGGTACTTGCGAGATTATCATAAAAAGTATACTTAAAAAGAATGGAAATTTGTGAAAACTTTTTTGTGCGACAAATTTCTTTCTTTGCGGAATAACCTTATTTTTGCCAAAATTTTAATATTGTTCATTAACACAATCGTAAACTCATAATGGAACACACAAATCAGGATGCAAATACCAACGAGCACGGCATCAACAATTCAAGTAAGAAAGGTTATTGCATGCTTTACTTTGCTATGTTTTTATTCTGTTTACTAGGCGCAATCATTTATGTTTATATGCAGAATGGAACTAGCTTACCGGATATTACAAAATAAGTAACCAGCCATATTTATCTTTTTGATTTTCAGTAAAATAATTTTTTCAGAAATTTATTTTGAAAAAATCTTGAAGAAAAATTTGCAAGCTATCTAAAAACATCATACTTTTGCATCGCTTTTGAAATTAAGCACGCTTCCTTAGCTCAGCTGGTTAGAGCACATGACTGTTAATCATGGGGTCCGAGGTTCAAGTCCTCGAGGGAGCGCAACAAAAAGTCCTGCGGTGAACACCAAAGGACTTTTTTATTTTGGGCTAAATTGTAATAGATTTCTGCGATTTCAAGCCCACGCAATTTAATCATTTCAAATTATAACAATGAGCTTATTAACCGTAGGTACCGTCGCTTTTGACGACATCGAAACCCCATTCGGCCGCGCAGAAAACGTGGTAGGAGGTGCTTGTACTTATATTGCACTTGCCGCATCATATTTTGTAAAAGGCACGCGGGTTGTAGCCGTGGTCGGTAGTGATTTTCCGAAGAAGGAATTGAAGTACATGGAAAAAAGAGGCATCGACCTCGAAGGTTTACAAATAAAAAAAGGAAAGAAATCTTTTTTCTGGTCTGGTCGTTACCACGATGATATGAATGGGCGCGATACTTTGGTTACCGACCTCAATGTGTTGGCAGATTTCGACCCTATTCTACCTGAAACTTATAAGCATTCGGAATTTATCATGCTGGGCAATTTGACCCCATCTGTTCAAATGCGGGTACTGGATCAATTGCTATCCAAACCAAAACTGGTCGTACTCGATACCATGAATTTCTGGATGGACATAGCACTGGATGATTTGAAAAAGGTATTGAAACGGGTTGATGTATTGACGATTAATGATGAAGAAGCTCGCCAGCTATCGGGCGAACGTTCATTGTTGAAAGCAGCGAAAGTGATACATGCTATGGGTCCTAAGTACTTGGTAATTAAAAAAGGCGAACATGGAGCGATCCTCTTCGGAGAAGACCAGGTATTTTACGCTCCCGCGTTATTATTGCCACAGGTGACCGATCCAACCGGAGCAGGAGATACTTTTGCTGGTGGATTCATGGGATATTTGGCAAAAACAGGTGATATTTCAATGGCAGGCATGAAAAAAGCGATCATTTTCGGTTCCGCGATGGCTTCTTTTTGTGTAGAAAGATTCAGTACAGAAGGATTAAAGAACCTGAAATCAAGAGACATTACGGTCAGAGTCAGACAATTCGCCCAGATGGTGAAGTTCTAATTGTTGGCATAAAAAAGGGGTTTTCAGTATATTCTACCGAAAACCCCATCCCATCAATCGATATTCACATTTTTCTTTAGTTGGTACAAATGGCCATATTCCGCAGATATATGGCTTTTTCCAAGGCATTATAACTGCTTGTAGTTGACCAGCTCAAGGCTCCCAAAGCCCCAACCAAACCACCTATATATAAAGCTGTTTCTGTTGCGTTAGGTTCTTCTTCAGCCGTTGAATCTTTGGTGCGAGAGGCATAGATTCCCAAGCCAACAAAAGCAAGTGCCGCACTGCCTACACCGACAATCTTTCCAATTCTCAAATTTTTTTGATACTTTTTGAATTCAAGCGCAGCTTCGGGATAAGCTTCAAATTCTTTTTTAATTTTATTTCCCATAAAACCCAGCCGCATTGCTTCGCCGTTTTTGATGTAACGCTGTCCCCAGAATGTCGTTTTGAGGTAGATGGCATCTTGTGCATAAGTCTTAGGTGAATATGCAAACACTGATGTTTCGGTTGAATTCAAATTCGATTCCTGAGCAGTTCCCAGCTGCACATTTACAAGCAGCAGAAGAGAAAAAATGATAATTTTCATAATTGAGATTTATTGAATAAAAAAAGTTTGATTTGGAAAAAGCGGCCAATAAAATGCGTTTGTAGTCCGGAAAATCAAATTATCGATGAATGAACGATTAAGCGCTTAGGCAAATTGAAATTCGCGTTAATTTTAACACTAGCAGAGAGACATCGGTCGACTAAAAAGGTTGGCCTATCGTTATTTTTTTTCAATTTTTAATATTTGACTGAAGTTTGCGAAGCATTTTTATCAATTTATTTCCTTTTTCGTTGGGGCGTTGCCTATCTTTAGCTTTTAAAATTAAAACAACATTATGCAAAAACTTTGGCTGATCATACAAAGAGAATACTTGACAAGGGTTAAAAAGCGCACTTTCATATTAGCGACTATACTTACACCCCTTGGAATTGGATTGCTGATTTTTATTTCGGCTTATTTGACCAGTTACGATGGCGACCAACAGCGTACTTTTACGATAGTGGATGAAGGGCATTACCTAAAGGATTCGCTACCCAAAAAGCAAGGTTTCACCTTTAACTTCAGTCAAAAAACGCTGCAAGAAGAAATGGCGGCCTATGACTCCAAAGTAATCAGCGGCATTGTGTTTTTACCGAAAGACTTGCAATGGAACAATCCAAAAATTGATCTCCAAATCTATACGGACGAAAAAATGACCTTTGACGTCCGCAATTCCGTCAGTCGACAGATTGAAAAACGCCTTCGTGACTATAAAATGTTGCAGTTGGGTATACAGGAAAAGGAACTTGCAGCATTAGAGACGGACGTGAGTATTGACACAGAGCCCATCAAAGAAAAAGACAAAGACGAATCGAGTCTGGGTGCAGGTGTCACCGCAATTTTGGGCGGACTAATGGGTTTTGTGATGTACCTCACCTTATTTATATATGGTATGATGGTGATGCGCAGTGTAATGGAAGAAAAAACCAATCGAATAGTAGAAGTGATGATTTCATCAGTAAAACCATTTGAACTGATGATGGGCAAAATTCTGGGTGTTGCAGCCGTTGGATTCACACAATTGCTGATCTGGATATTGTTGACAGTGGGCATCGGCACGCTTGCATCCGTATTTTTCGGATTTGATCCTGCTGCTGCGCAGCATTTAAACGCTGATCCCAATATGGCAGCTGCATCTCAGAATGTAGATTTCCACAATATCATGGCCGAAGTGAGCAAAATCAACTGGTGGTTGATATTGCCTTTGTTTGTATTTTATTTTGTTACCGGCTACATTCTATACGCATCCCTTTTTGCAGCAGTGGGTTCTGCGATTGGCGATGACACAGGCGAAGCGCAGAGCTTGACGATGCCGATTACTATTCCGATAATTCTCGCGATTTATATCATGTTTCACGCAATCCGTCAGCCCGACAGCAGTCTGAGCGTATTCGCATCGATTTTCCCCTTATTTTCACCGATTGTTATGCCTGCAAGGTTAGGCTTCAATCCACCGGCATGGCAAATCATCGCGTCGATGGCTTTGTTGATACTAACTGTCCTTGCTTTCGTCTGGCTGGCCGGTAGAATCTACCGCGTGGGAATTCTGATGTACGGCAAGAAACTGACTTTTAAAGAGATGGTGAAATGGATGTTTGTTAAAAATTGAAAATTGAACCTGCCTGCCGGCAGGCAGGAATTGAAAGTTGAAAATGTGTATTACTGAAGGCGGTGCATAATGCAATAAATCCAAAGCGTTTTTTGTACAACATTTCGCCGTTATCCAATCGTTGGAATCAGGATTTTCGGGATTGCAGGATTTATATGGATTGTATTTATCGAAGTGTATTCGCACGAAACATTGTTGGGGCGACCCTTGTGGTTGCCCTGACCCCACCAATAGAACGATTTTCTCTACAGCTCGCAGAACCATGATCACTTTTTTATTGAAAAAATCTGCGGGTCAATTTTAAGTTTCTAAATTTACTTGGAAAATTTATAATAAGTAGGTGGAGATTGGTCTTTATTTGATCTCACAGTAAACAACGCGGCATTCTTCATAAAAATCAACCATGGGAGTGTTCAAAAAAGTGTGTCAACACTTTCTTTAGCGCGAAGCGCGGTTGCGC
>JBMOJB010000066.1:0-18471 GCA_049316985.1 Saprospiraceae bacterium
GTACCACTAGCTAAAGAAACACCGCCGCTACTGGACGAATACCAATTAATACTGCCGTTGGTGCAGGCTGTGGATGTTAAAACAGCTGTACCTGTGCCACAAATGGAAGCCCCGATACCGCTTGGTGCCGGAGGTATGGGTTGTACGCTTGCAAGCACCGCTGTTCTAGAACTGATACAACCCAATACATTGCACTCTACATAATATGTGGTGCTCACACTGATGGATGGTGTCACAAATGAGCTACCTGTTCCTAGTAGGGTTCCCCCTACTGCACTCGAATACCAACTCAAAGTACCATCGGCACAACCCGAAGCATTTAGCACAACAGTCCCGGGTCCACACCTACTGACATCACTTGAAGTTGGTGGAAGTACTGGAAGACAATCCAGATCTGTTAAGTTGAAGCACTTAAAATTCAAAGAATTCAATCTTCTCTCATCGCTTGATCTGGGATCCACATTGTCCAGAAAACCTGAAGTTGACCCGCCCCAATCGGCGCCATAAGTAACGCTAACACCTGACACATTGGTGTAGTAGTACGAAATCATCGCATCCAGATTTGACTCAAGGATACCGGCGTAAGTGGTGATTGGGCCTTTGGCTTTTCGCGCACCACTCAAAGTTAAAGCGGTGCTTGTATTCACAGCATAGCTTTTGTAGGCTGAGGATTCGATAAATTCCCGGACTTCGTTGACTGTTCCGCTACCATCCAGATCGAGTCCGGTCATCGCCAATTTTGGCAATACTTTGGCGATCATAGTTCCGCTGTTTACGAAATCAAAAGCAAAAGTAATCGACTTTTCTCCGGATGGATCAAATGAACCTCCGCTATTGATCCAGTTGTAATCAATAATCGGTTGAAATGCAGCATCATAGCCGCCATAAGTAGCTGAGGGTTCGTCCAAACTAATGATGGCGATGTCACTATGTGATCTGCTACTGATGGTCAAAATTGCATCTGTACCTGAAGTCACATTGGAGAATCTGTACTTTGCACCAACCGTTCCTGCAGTACCACTAATAAGCACAGGACTTGTAAAATTAAAGGATGGGAAAGTGGCACAATCTACATTATTCGCATCACAATATGTTATGGTAGTGCTCGTACTCGCTACAGAAGTACAACCCACAGCATTAGTAACGGTAACCGAATAGTTGCCGGAATTCAAGCCATTTACGTTGGATATCGTCGGATTTTGCACCGATGATAAAAAGTTATTGGGTCCTTTCCAACTGTACCCAACACCGCCCGAGGCATTCAAAGTGATCGCACTGCCAGCACAGACCGGGGAACTATTAGAAGCTGTGGCATTAGGAAGTGCATTTATCGTAGCTATAATGGCAGCTCTGTTGCTCGTGCAGGTTCCTACTGTACAATCGACATAGTAGGTTGTAGTTGCCAACAAATTTCCGATGCTAAATGATGTACCAACATTTATGCTTGTTCCGCCGCTTGCTACGTCATACCAGGCAATTGTACCACCTGCACATCCGCTTGCAAGTAAGTCTACAATTCCCGGACCACAACGGGATGCCGCTACCACAGTTGGCGCAGCTGGTGAGGCATTTATCGTTGCTGTCACCGGAACTCTTGAACTGATGCATCCATTGTAGTTGCATTCAACAAAGTAGGTTGTAGTTGTGGAAATAGAAGGGCTTGTAAAGCTCGTGCCAGTTCCCAAGGCGGTGCCCCCGGATGCCACTGAATACCAATTCAAAGTGCCACCCACGCAACCAGTTGCGCTTAAACCAACTGTTCCAGTTCCACAACGCGCAGCACCCACTCCAACGGGAGCAGCGACGCTACATCGGTAACCGGCGTCAATAGTGTTGTTTGTCAAAGCAACTCCGGAGCCTGCTGTATTAATTGCGAAAACGGGACTGAAACCAGTACTTACATTTGCATCACTGTTATTATTTGTTCCTGCAGTGCTTGTTTGCGTAGTTAGAACTCTACCATTGAGCACCGTAGGGAATTTTACAAAATAACTACCTGATGTGCTCACAGAGAAGCTGTAAAATCCGCGATTGGAGCCGCTGTTTGCAGTGGTCTTTGTGGCGATTAAAACATCATCGCCACCTCCAATTGTTGTGTTTGCACCCGCACTCCAAAATTCAACAATAACGCCATTGATACCGGCAGAAGCTGCCTCATCATTTAATCCATTTGCATTAAGATCCGTCCAAACGTAATTCCCCACCGTACCATTAGCTAATGCTTCTTTTATATTGATGACATTGTTGAGGACTAGCAGACTATCCCCTGAAGGAGATCTCAGGGGAATTTCCAGACCAGAAATTGATTTTTCAAACACAAATTTGATCGTACTTGCAGCAATTGTGGACATCAAATTCCCAAAAATTAAGGTCGCTATTAGCAGTACCCGAAGGACAAACCTTGACATCGGCGCGGTTGAAAAAAAGCACAAAGATTCACTCCCCGTATCGTGTACAGGTTTAGAGAAAATCCCAAACTTAGGTTTTGCGACCTTCGCAAAACCAACAATGCTTTTAATCATACAGTCGTACGCTCAATAATCTGCCTTTAAACGCTCTTTTTTTTACGTCATCCTAATTTTCATGTCCTGGAATTCAATATTCCACAAAATTGAAAAAACAATATTTTATTGCTAATTATCAAATATTTTTTACCAAATGTACTGCAACGATAATAAATACAACCGTACTGCAAAATATAATTTATTTACTTGTAAAAAAACTTCTATAGAACTGCTTGTATAGTATTCGATTCCTTGTCACGCCAAAGTTAACTTGCAAAATTAAGTCCAAATGTTTGCAAACGGCCATGTGATTTGGCTATTCTGTGACATGAAACAATGCACAGCGAAGTTCAATAATCGGGATTAGGTCTTGGTACTGAATGGCAAATTGATTTGCAAAATATACTGCCGCGCTGACAACGTTTTTAAAACTATTCCGTAAAAAACCTGGTATATAAAACGATTACGATGCAAATACTAATAATTGGTGGCGGGAATATGGGATTGACTTATGCGCAGAGCTTTGTCCGTTCACATATTACCAGCAAACAAAATATGATGATTTTGGTAAGATCGGAGGATAAAGCAGCAGCGCTAAGTGCCAAAGATATTGGTTCTGTATTTTTCAGGCCTGAGGATTGTATTCAAAGTGCAGATCTAATCATACTTGCCGTTAAACCCCAGGATTCTGCTGTTTTGTTTGAAAGTATTCGATCCCTGATTTCACCCAATCAAGTTATCTTATCCATTATGGCCGGGGTGCGAATAGCAAGTATTGAGAAAGCACTGCAAGCCACTAAAGTAATCAGAGCGATGCCTAATTTACCTGCTCAGATCGGGGCCGGCATGACTGCTTTTACGGCAACTGACGAAGTAACGCGATTAGAACTGGTCATGATCCAAAATCTATTAAATACTACCGGAAAAACCATTTACGTTTCAGGAGAACAAATGATAGACGCCGCCACGGCAATTTCAGGTAGCGGGCCAGCCTATGTATACTATTTCATGGACGCCATGATGCAGGGCGCTCAACAAATGGGCTTTTCACAATCAGAAGCTGAGCTGTTGGTTCAGCAGACTTTCAGTGGTGCGCTGAGCCTATTTAGTAATGCAGATTTGAATTGTGAAGAATGGATCAAAAAAGTTGCTTCAAAAGGAGGAACTACCGAGGCGGCCTTGTATTCATTCAAAGCAAATACTTTGCACCAGGATATAATTGATGGCACTTTCGCAGCTTTACATCGTGCAACGGAATTAGGGAATTAAAAAACAGACCATAGCACCAATAGTTTTTATCTGAAAGTAAATTAAAAGGTTTCCATTTTCAATTTTCAATTGTAATTTATGAAGTTCCAATTACTAATTGCAGTTTTATTTGTAAAAATTTTCGCTATGAATGCGCAGCAAAAATCTATGGACCAATATATTCCGTACGATGGAAATGATCTTGGCCTTAGCTACTCACCCGAAAAATCATCATTTGTAATTTGGGCACCTACCGCTACCCTCGTAAAAATAAAATTGTATGGATCAGGAACAGGAGGTTCGGTTGCTGAAGAAATCCGAATGTTCCCCAATGGCAAAGGGACATGGAAAGCTGAAATTATAGGCGATCACAAGTATAAATATTATACAATTCAAGCAAATATCGGAGGAAAATGGTTAAAAGAAGTGCCGGATCCCTATGCTAAGGCAGTAGGAGCCAACGGTCTGCGCGGCATGATCATCGACCTGAATGACACGCATCCCGTAGGATGGAAAAACGACAAAAGTCCTCAGTTAAAATCAGTCTCATCATCCGTAATCTATGAACTACATGTCCGAGACGCAACTATCAGCAGCAATGCCAAATTCAGGGGAAAGTTTCTGGGACTTTGTGAAAAAGGGCTTAAAAATACTGCCGGACAAAGTGTCGGTTTAGATCATATTGCAGCATTAGGTGTCACACATGTGCATCTTTTGCCTGTATTTGATTTCGCGTCAATTGATGAAACAGACAATCGCCCTAAATACAACTGGGGATACGATCCTCAAAACTACAATAGCCTGGAAGGTTCATATGCAAGCAATCCGCAGGATGGATCCACCAGGATTAAAGAATTTAAAACCCTGATTAAAACATTTCATGAAAATGGACTACGAGTGGTAATGGACGTAGTGTATAACCACGTGAACAATGCCGATGAATTTAGTTTTCAACAACTGGCTCCCAATTACTTTTTCAGACAATTTCCCATCGGCAAATTATCAAATGCATCAGCTTGTGGCAATGAAGTTGCCTCTGAAAGAACGATGGTGCGAAAATTCATGCTGGAATCATTGGTCTATTGGACAAAAGAATATCATATTGATGGCTTCCGATTTGATTTAATGGGAATCCATGATATCGAAACCATGAACCTCATCGCAAAAACATTGCGGGAAATAAAACCTGATATTTTGTTGTACGGCGAGGGATGGACTGCCGGCGATTCCCCCCTACCTGTTGAAAAAAGAGCAATCAAAGCAAATGCAAAAGAACTAGATGGAATTGCGGTCTTCAGTGATGACTTAAGAGATGGAATAAAGGGCTCTGTGTTTGAACCTACCGATCGCGGCTTTGCCAGTGGCAAACCGGGAATGGAGGAATCCGTAAAATTCGGACTTGTGGGTGGCGTTGAACATCCGCAAGTCGACATGAACAAAGTTAACTACAGCAAGAAGGCTTACTGTACTGCGCCTTCTCAAATGATTTCCTATGCCGAGTGCCACGACAATCATACACTATGGGACAGATTGCAAAACTCAAATCCGGATGACAGCGAAGAAAATAAAATCCGCATGTTTCTTTTGGCAGAGACAATTGTATTTTGTTCACAAGGAATCCCGTTTATCCATGCAGGTGCAGAATTCTGCAGAACGAAGGTGGGAGTGGAAAACTCTTATGATGCACCGGATGAAATTAATAAAATGGACTGGGAAAGAAAACCTCAGTACATACAAGTATTTGAATACATGAAACAACTGATTGCATTCCGAAAAGGACATCCTGCACTATATCTAAACAGCAGTGATCAAGTAAAAAAGCAAGTTGAATTTTTACCCGAATCCGAGGACCAGTTTATTGCATTTTCAATAACGGGAAAACCCAAGGGAGAGCCTTATAAAAATATGTTGATCGTATTAAATGCTTCGACAGAAAACAAAACGATTATGCTGCCCAAAGGGAAATGGCAAGTCGCCTTGGATAATTTAGAATGGACAAAAAAGGAAGATAAGTTATCCGGAAAAATTGAAACCAAACCAATTAGTGCATCAATTTACTATCAAAAGTAAAAAAGTCCCGCATGAGTAAACACAAAAGCGGGACTTTTCTAAATATTGTAAGTTTATATTAGAGTTTATGAGCAACCACATACGGTAGCATCGCTCTCCAGGTAGGCCAGTCATGAGGCATATCGTGACCCCAAATATCTAGGTTATGACCAATGCCTTTTCCTTTCAAAATATCAGAAAAAGATCTTGAAGCAGCAGGTCTTTCATAATTTCCTGAACCTGTCATAATATGTATATTACCTTTTCTAATTTGCTCTAAAGTATGATGGTCCGTCAGATTGGGAACATAATGCTGCGGCGAATTGAAATATACTTGTTGATCGAAGAAATCATCCGTATATACCGATAAATCATAACAACCACTCATTGCAATTACACCATCGATTAAGTCCGGACGCTTCAAAAATAAGTTCATCGAATGCAAGGCTCCAAAAGACGCACCACAGGTATAAATCGGCGAATCTGAACCGGAATGATTTTTTATATAAGGAATAACCTCATTATGAACGTAGTTATTGAATTGATTCTGACGTATTGCTTTGTGCGGTGGATGCATTTCCTTATTCAACCAACTTTCAGTATTGATACTGTTGATAGAAAATACTTTTAGTTTTCCCGCCTTGATTAATGGTTCTAAGGCATCAATTAGTAAAAAACGCTCATATTCCAGATAATCTGCAGCTGCGGTAGGAATTAAAAGCAAATTAAATCCGAAATGGCCGTATGAGACTATCTCCATATGTTTGCCTAATGATGGACTGTGCCAACCTTGAATCTCTTTCTTCATTGTTAATATTTTCGTTTAAAATTTTTATTTAGGGTAAAAGTAGTAAAAAAAAAATATTACGAGTTTTTTAAAAAATAATTGAACGCAAATAGGTTAACATTTTCATAAAAGTAGCTACAAAATTAGCTTTTTCACTTCTTAAGCAAGAACTTTGGCGGCTTGTAATTTCCTTAGTACATTTGACTTTAACGCGTGTAAAAACCACAGCTATTAAGATATGTTTGAATTGAACAAAGTCACCAAAAAAGAGTGGAACTTACAATTTGTTCCCAACGACCACATGGGTGTAAAGATGTACACGCTCAGCAATGGTTTAAAATTGTTTTTAAGCGTAAACAAAGATGAACCCCGGATTTTTACCAATATAGCAGTCCGTGCTGGTTCAAAATACGATCCTGATGATTGCACCGGACTGGCACATTATCTTGAACATATGATGTTCAAAGGCAGTAGTAAAATCGGTGCCTTGGATTGGGAAAAAGAAAAAGTGATGCTGGAACAAATTTCTGATCTTTATGAAGAACACAAACAGGAAACTGATTCGGAAAAAAGAACAGAAATTTACAAAAAGATTGATCAGATCAGTAATGAAGCTGCCAAACTGGTGGCAGCCAATGAATATGACAAATTAAGTAGTGCACTGGGAGCCAAATCAACAAACGCTTATACCTGGGTAGAACAAACGGTCTATGTCAACGACATTCCTGCCAATGAAATCGAAAGATGGATGAAACTCGAAGCGGAGCGCTTCAGTATGGTGGCATTGCGACTTTTTCATACTGAACTTGAAACCGTGTATGAAGAGTTCAATATAAGCCAGGATAAAGATATCCGAAAAGCACTGGTTGCTTTGAATAAGGCGCTTTTCCCAACACATCCGTATGGGACACATACGACTTTGGGAGAAGGTGAACATCTTAAAAATCCGTCGCACAAAAGTATACAACAATTTTTTTCAAACTATTATGTTCCCAACAATATAGGAATCGTACTCGCTGGTGATTTCGATGAAAATAAAGTCGTAGAACTGGCAGAGAAGTATTGGGGAACATTAGTGCAAAAAACCATTCCAACTTTTCACTTTGAAAATCAGGATATATTTGATAGTACACAAAAAAGAGAGGTTTTGGGACAGGAGTCTGAAATGGTATTAATGGGCTGGCGATTGCCAAAAGCTGCCGACGAAAGCAGTGTCATCACCGAATTAGTTGGATCGATGCTGTTCAACGGGCAGGCAGGGCTAATCGATATTGCATTGAACAACCAACAGAAAGTTCTAAAATGTCAGGTTTGGGCACAATTACATGAGGATTACTCCATATTAATGGCCTATGCTCAACCTCGACAAGGCCAAAGTCTGGAGGAAGTTGAAAATCTTATCCTGGAGCAAATTGACAATTTAAGTAATGGAAACTATCCCGATTGGTTGCTAAGCGCCGTGTTGACAAATTTGAAGTTAAATGAGATAAAATATCTTGAAAAAAATGAAACGCGAACAGCTGCGATCACTTCGGCTTTTGTGATGGGTATGGAATGGAAAGATTATTGCAGCCGCTTTGAAAGAATGGAAAAGGCAGATAAAAAAGTAATTTCTGAATTCTGCAAGAAGCATCTTAAGTCGAATGCAATAGTGTACAAACGCAATGGTACTGATGAAAATGTCCTGAAAGTCGCCAAACCTGCTATAACACCAATCGAATTAAACAGAGATGATTTGTCTGCCTTTACGCAAGATTTCTTAAAGGAATCTACAGCACCTCTTTCACCAGAATTTATTAATTTTTCTGAGCAAATAGAAACAGTGCAGGTCCAAAATGGTTTGACTTTAAAAAGAATTGCCGGCAATATTCCCGGCTTTTTTGAATTGCATTACATTTTTGAAATGGGAAAACTAAGCGACCGCGAACTTGGAATTGCCATCTCAATGTTGCCATACCTGGGTACGGATCAGTATGATTCGATGCAGTTGCAACAGGAATTTTTTAAACTCGGACTCTACTTCAAAGTTTCTTGTAACGATGACCGAACCTACATCAGCCTAAGTGGTCTTGAAGAAAATCTGGAGAAAGGCATTGTGCTGCTGGAGCACATCCTATCCAGCGCGCAAACAGACAATTCTGCCCTTCAAAACATTATTGAAGATGTCATAAAAACCTTTGAAAATAATAAGAAAAACAGAGAGTATATTCTGCGAAATGCGATGATTAGCTATGCAAAGTTCGGTGTTTCTTCACCCTTCCTGAAAGACCTGAGTGAAGCAGAACTTAAGGCATTGCAAGCTGATAAATTACTGCAGATAGTAAAGGAATTACCGCAATATGAACACGATATCTTGTACGTAGGCAATCACAGCTTAAAAGAAATTAGCGGCATAATTAATCAACATCATTTGGTCAATCCTATTTTAAAAGAAGTAAAACTGCCAAATTACTTCAAAGAACTGGAAACCGACAGAAAGGTTTTCTTTGTTGATTTTCCAATGGTGCAAGTTGATATAATGTTCTTGTCAAAAGGAAATCTGGGATTTCAATTGCAGGAATACCTGATGGCTGAAATGTACAATGATTATTTTGGCTATGGACTTTCTTCCATTTTCTTTCAGGAAATAAGAGAATCACGCGCATTGGGTTATGCAGCAAGCGCGGTTTATTCATCACCAAGTAAAAATGACCGCTCTCATTTTCTTCAAGCTTATGTTGGAACGCAACCGGACAAAATTCACGATGCCTTGCCGGCAATCCAATCTATCTTAGATACCATGCCGATTTCAGAGCATCAAATTGAGCAAACGAAAACTTCCATCCTGAAAAGGATTGAGTCTGAAAGAATCCACGGCAGTCAGATATATTGGAAATATCTTAGCAATAAGTCACGTGGATACGAGCATGACACCAGAGAAGATTTATATACAATGGTTAAAAATTTCAAATCTGAGCAACTCAAAGCGTTTCACCAAAAATATATAGAAAAACGGAACTACTCCATATTGATTTTGGGTAACAAAGAAAATATTGACCTTGAATACTTAAAGAATTGGGGAGAAGTGGTTGAATTGACTGTAAATGATATTTTCAAATCTTAAAAAACACCGCCAAGCTGGCGGTGTTTTTTTTATCCGGACAGCAAGTAAACGTTTAATTTGCATTAGATTTTTTGACACAAAACAGTCTTTCTAATTAAATATAATCCTATATGTATTAATTTAGTAGCTTACTCAAATACAGGTACACAAAAACAGATAAAGTGGATACAATATTTGTAATTTTAGATAAAATTGGTCAAACATCAGGAAAAGGAAGGCTGTATATTTGTAATACAATTAACAATTAAACACAATTAAAACTTGAAAAAATGAAAAAGTTCATCTTAGTATTCATCGCTTTCTTCGCATTAGTTCAATTTAATCAGGCACAAAAAAACACCGTCCGACCTAAATTGGCCATATTAAACTTGGATACCAAAGGTTTCGCATTAGATCAGAAATCCGCCGGAAATATTGCCCGACTCGAATTGGAAAAACTTCAGATCTATGATTTAATGGATCGCTATGACATTGATTTTATGCTCGACAAAGATAGTCAAATCGCAGATAATTGCTATGGTAAGCTTTGTTTGGTAGAAATTGGTAAAAAAATCAAGGCCGACAAAATGTTGACCGGAAGCATCGAATTACTCAATGACAGAATTTACGTAACCTTCAGATTAATAGACGTTGGCAGCGCAACTGTTGAGAAATCTCAGGTTTTAGATTTTCTAAATGTAAAAAATCAGATTCAGGAAATGATTGGCCTGACCTTGAAAAAGATGTTCAACGTAACATATGATGAGGCAATATACAACCAATTGACTAAAAGTGATGCTTTTAATACTGCCGTTAATTCACCTGATATTGATAAGGTCAATCTGAACGGTCCCAGAATGGGGGTAGCTTTCTTCTCAGGCGAAACTGCAAAAAGGATTAAAGCTCCATCAAAATTTGGCGGCATGGATGCAACACCGATTATGTTTCAATTTGGATACCAATTAGAGGCACAGTACATCGGTCAGGGAAATTTTCAAGCGCTTTTCGAATTTATACCGATGATTACCGGATTAGATCAGGGAAAAGTCATCCCAAGTATTACCATTTTAAATGGACTTCGCGAAAACAGACTTGGATTGGAATTTGCTTTCGGACCAACTTTCTTATTGTCAAGAAGAGCAGAAGGATTCTATGATTCTAGCGACGGCAACTGGAGATTGGCAAATACGTGGGATTATACAAAAGGTCAGAATCCAAACGAAATTGTAAAAAGACTGGATGAAAGAGGAACAATAGGAATAAGTACAGGTTTTATATTTGCAGCGGGTAAAACATTCCGTTCAGGAAAATTGAATATACCAGTTAACATCTACATCAGACCCAATTCCAGAGAAGGATCTCAATATGGTATTTCTTTCGGATTCAACACGAGCAGCTTACGAAAATCAAACAAGTAATTCCAATAAAAAAAAGCTGCCCCGCTTGGGGCAGCTTTTTCAATTAATAGCATTCCTTCAGGAATTAAGGTTTTCTTTCTCAGGAACTGAAGAAAAAGCGTCGCTGGTTTTTTGAGAAAAACCGCAGTGCTTTTCCAGTCTATTCTTCCACTCTATCTTTTCATCCTCTGACATTGTACTCCAACGATCTTGCATTTTTTGTTTCCAATGGTCTTTTTTCTGCTGCCAGTGTCTGCTCTTCCAAGCCCCATTCCAAAATCCTCCAAAAAGAATTCTGCTAAGCAACAATAATCCAATTGCCTGCCAAAAACTGATACTCGATAGACCAAAAATAGTAGGAATCAAAATATTCCACAAAGTCATGGTGGTCCAGCCAATCAGGACAAAAAAAGACAAACCCAAAAGAACTGAGCCTGCTACAATAAAGAAATATCTCATCTATACAGTTTTTTAAATTAATAAGTTGTTGTAACCAACCGCTTAGTTAAGTAATAAATCATCATACAAATGCTGCAATTTCTGACGCAAGTACAATATGGCGTAGCGCTTTCTGGACAATAACGTATTCATCGGTGCACCGGTGAGTTCTGCAATCTCCTTAAAACTTTTGTCTTCCAATTCATGCCAGATAAACACATCACTTTGCTCAGCAGGCAGTTCGTCGAGTGCTTCAACGAGTGCTGATAAAATAGCATCTTTCATGATGTTGTCTTCCCCATGATTAGAGACAGAGGGCAGAATTTCAGCTAATAGATATTGATTTTCCTGATCCCTCTCCTCTGATTTAGACATTACCATGTCTTCAATCAAAAGTGGTTTCTTTTTTCTATACAGATCGGTGACTTTGTTTCTCGCTACAGTAAACATCCATGAAGCCAGGTGCTCCACGGGTTTCATCAAGCGATTCATCATCATCAATTCATAGAAAACTTCCTGAACAATATCCTCAGCATCTTCCTGCCTTTTTACCCGCTGTCGTATAAAATTAAGCAGTCGGCTGCGTTCCTTTCGGAAAACATCCTGAATCTGATTATTTTGCATAGCAGCCAGTTGTTCCATTGTAAGCGTCATTAAACAAGCTTTAATTTGTATGTAAAAGTATAGACGATGTGTTCAAAAAAAAATTGTTGGTATTTATTGCTTGGCGACTTTCGTAGCAAATATTCCGTCAGGCCCATTAATTTTGACGATGAAATAAGGCACTTCAAAATCTGAAATTGAAATTTGAAATTTCGTTCCTTCCACTTTTCCTTCACGCAACACCTGACCTGATGGATGAATCAATTCATATTTCGAACCCATATATTTATCATCTGACAAATCGATATTCAAAACCTGATTTGCCGGATTAGGATAGACTTGAACACCATCAGCCAAAGCGACTTCATCATTAGAAACCAATGAAGTGAATTTTGAACCTGAATTAAGCACTGCTTTCGTATCCGCATTGACTACCCATGCCAGAACATACATCTGAGCAGCATTCCATTTCGAATTGAGTTCATAATTGAAATTAAACTCAGTTTCATTCCCAACAGCAGGCATTGCAACGATATCATTTCCATTAACAGACGTTAGCATTTTGCGGAATACATCATAATGGGTTTTTTCTCCATTTGGTGCGTTGTAAGCCAATGTTTTTTCACAAAGCGCTACCATCAGCTTGTACTTTGAACTGCCGACATCACCGTAGGTTTTTAATTTGATGTTAGCGGTCAAATTCGAACCAGCGGAAATTTCTTTTACTTTAAGTTCTATGGGACTAGTTTTGAGAATTTCAGCATTTAACGAAGTGATTGTTAGTGTTGTTACGCTTTGCAAACTACCTCCATTTAGCACATAAGATGGGGTGTAATTCGCTCCGTTGAACGCAGCTCTTGCATTATTTTCGCTGGTATTCGCCAGGTATAGTTCGCAGGTTGGGTAAGGAAAGCTTGGGTGGTAAGAAATATGGTGAACCGAACTATTGATAAAAGGCAGCGTTTTTGTGTAAAAAGTGGGATTATTACCCGCACAAGATGGGCATTTCGTATTTGTATAATGTTCGATTAGCGGGTAATTTTTTACCTGAGCTTGAGCGAACAAACTGTACGTTAAAAGGCAAAGCACTATAAGACTTTTTTTCATTGAAGTTTTTTTTTGAAATTAAAAATATTGATTATAAACAAGTAAACAGTAAAGTAGTTGAATGGTTAATCCAATTCCTCGAATTTTCCATTTGAAATTTCAAACAAAATAGAATCAAATGAATCAATGGAACCATCGAGATTGTAATCGGCGTTCTGAGAATAGTCATCGAACAGACCATTCTGCGTTTCCCAGAAAATAGTATCGAAAGCATCGATAGAACCGTCGATATTCGCATCTGCCGCATTCATCACGCAAAAACTGCTTGTCGGATTACAATACAACGGCGCCAAGCCATTCAATACAATGGATCCGTTCGTAAAATTGAGATTGAAAACCTGTCCATAAAAAGCTATTGCCTGGGCAGTTCTGAATCCAAGATGGTTGCGATGCCGGATGGCAACATAATACGATCCATAGGGAACATTATTAAACGCAAGTGCTGATTTGCCATCAGTGTCAACAATATCACCATCTTTTTGCAGTAAAGCTGCTTTTGTGTATACAACAGTACTTGAACCGGATGTGCCGTTGCGCAATTCAATAAAAACCCAATCGACAATTGCATTATTTCCGGAAACCGACAGAACTGTCGGATTGGTTTTGGCGGTATCTAAATCATTTACCGGAACGAACTTTGATATTAAACCTGGAGATTTATATGGATCCGACAGCGGAAATGATGGCAAGTTGCGTAAATAGTCATTCATTAGCCCATTTTGCGGGTCTGCATGACCCAGTAGTACTTTAGCATTTAACTGAAGTGGCAAAGGGCTTTCTTTCACCCAAACCTTGTAGCTTCTTGCCGGTACTTCCAGATAGATTTTTGCTGCTGCATTCAACACTGCAAATGGAAAAGCTGAATTGGCCAATTGGTCGTAGAATTTTGTTCCTACCGGATTTCCATTGGTATTGATTACGTGATCGACTTTCAAGGTACTATTTCCAAAATTAATCGCAACTATAACGTCTTTACCGCTTGCACCACCTTTAATTTGATAAATCAATGCGTTGCTTTTACTACCTGAAATATAATTACCTGTGGCTGTCTGGTAAAAAGATCCCTCTTTATTGAGGTATTCGACCTGATTGGCACCAAAAATATGTTTTTTATGCAGCGTTATTAAATCATCAATTTTGCTTTTCAAATTTACAGTTGGCGCATGTGGAATAGTCACACCATAGTAATCAGGGTAAAAAATACAAGGCAAGCCTACCTTGTTATTGGTCAAAATATAGGCATAGGCCAGCATTGGATCGCTTTGAACCGGTGCATCCCAACCACTCGCACTTCGAAAGTCATGATTGTTAATGAATGTGATGGTATTCAGACCGCTTCCTCCTGCACCATCCACTACACCCGCACTAAACACATTTCGGGCATCTGTACCGCTGTAATCACATGCATCTCTCAAAGCACTGCGAAGTGAAAAATCAAATACTTTGGGTTGAATAGCAGCCAACGCAGCCGGCGTCATGCCCGACTTTACAGCATCTACCCAACCTTTCAAAACTGATGGGCTTCCATCGTAACTTTCACCTACAACCAACCCGGGATTAATTCCCGCGGCATTCAGGTAGTTTAACAGGTCAGAAATATAATTAGCAGGAAAGTGTTTTACCGCATCCCACCTGAATCCTCTGATACCGATTGAATCCCAGTTCCAGCGAGTCCATTCATTGAGGACTGTTTTGGTTGAATTACTACTTTGGTCATAATCGTAGAAAAAAAGCATAGAATTCTGATCTCCTCTGAGCGTTTCTGCAGCTTGATTGGCTGTGTTAGGCCTGAAATTCTCGAAATTCATGGCTCCTTTACCGCTTGGCATATTATTGAAATCAGTATAGGTCATATACAGGATTTCATTGACGATATTGGCACTTCGCGGGCCACTCCACAATCCATAAGGTCTTTGATCAGCATATCCACCTTCTAGTGGACGCATGTATATCCAAAGTGTATCCTTAGTACTGCCATTATTTCGCAGGTCGGCAGCACTTAAAGTAAGCTTGAATTCATCGGTATTGCAATTTCCGGAAGATCCCAGGTAGGCTCGCATGTCTTGCCCGAGAAGCATTGTATTAAAAGGCTGCCCACAGTCTCCCCCACCATTGGGCTCTGTTTCATCTGCAACTCCGAGATAAGCCTGGGTTTTGCTGGTCCTCATGTAAAGGTTATATCGATAACCACTGCCATAGTTGCCTGTCTTGGAGGAAAACTTGAAATAGTAATCTCCAGCTCCATTGGCACCGGGGTTTTGAGCACCTAATGGCAGTGCCAATACCAGTCGATCACACGGAAAAGGATCTTTATTCCCATTAAGGTTATCGGTATAACTTTTTACAGCAGGATTAACTTCCAATTGCCCTCCATCCCGATGATTGTAAATCAAATCAGCAACACACTTAATATTATGGTTCTCAAATGTGGAAATGAGGCTATTGAGCTGGGTTCTGGTTCCGACCATGGTCGGCCGTTCAATGCCATTAATTGGATTACCGTAATCATATAGGTCCCGAGGATTATATCCATTGGTGGTGTCATTTGGCGTACTGCTTCGAGACAAAGGAGGCAACCACATATAAGTAATTCCAGACTTCTTCAAATCGGCCGCCATCTTTTCGAGATGTGCGGCCCATCGATCCCCATTGTTACTTTGTTTAAAGTAGTCCCAGTACCATCCCTGCATCATAAATTCTTGCGCAGACACCATTGAGATACACCAAAGGAAAAATCCACCACTCAAAAGGTATTTCATTTTTATAAGGTTTGTATTACAAAAGTAAAGGTGAATTAGGAATATACTTAAATTTTTTGATTTATTATAGCGAAAATGTCGCCAAGCTGACAAAAAATGATTTAAAGTGGGAAGATTTTCGCATTTTATCTCAAAAGTTGTATTTTGTGGCATGCAATTCTTTATTAATTCACTTCTTTTGCTACCCATTTTTGCAAAAATGGCCTACAAGGTTTTTATCGTTAATGAGAAAAAACACAAGCCATTTTTGTTTAAAGCTGTTGAAGTTCTTGAAATAAAATATGGAGAGCAGCTTCCGAAAAATTATGAAAAGCGCTTCAGTTTGTACACAAAAATCGCAACGCTTTTTATCAGTTGGATTGAAACCCTTAGAAACCAACAATTAACTGAAAATCAAAAGCAAATTGCCTTACTTTTCTGCGGCCTGACACCTTTGTTCGACGATCTTTTGGATGAAGAGAATTTTAGTCGCGAAGAAATCAAGCTGTTAACTGAAAAGAAAATTCAACGAGGCACCCTAAAAGAAAAATTATGTATCGGCCTATTTGAAGAAATTGAAAAGCTGTCCGGTGGCGTGAATTGGACGAATTACTGGCACAAAGCAATTGAATTTCAAGTTAGTAGCGAAATTCAACTCTCTCAGACGCTACCTATTGAAACACTCAAGTCCATTACAGAAGGTAAAGGTGGCTATTCTCTTTTGCTCTACCTTGATGCAATACTTGCAGGAAAATATTCAGAAAAAGAAGCAAATGCTATTTTTCACATGGGTGCGATGATTCAACTCACCAATGATATTTTTGATATTTACAAAGATCGAAATGAAGGCATAAGTACTTTGGCTACCACCAGCAAGGATATCAAACACCTCAGGCGATATTTTCTACAGGAAGCCGCCAAAAATCTTGAGCAATTTCAACAGCTGGGTTATTCAAAACTTCAGGTTCGTCTTTTTCTATTGCAATACCATCTCATACTCAGCAGAGGAAGCGTAGCTTTAAATCAACTGGCTTTGTTGCAGGAAAAAGACAATGGAATTTTTACTCTTGAACATTATAGCAGAAAAGAACTGATCTGTGATATGGAATTGTGGACCAACATCAGAAAATCCCTGTACTACACAGTAACCTTTTTGAAAAACTAAAAAAATAGCGCGCGATATTTACCAGTTTTTGGATGCATTCAATCTGAATATTTTCAAATTAAAACGACATTATATTCCTTTTCCTAAACTTGGCATTTTTTTTGACTCTATAAAGTCGAAGCGAATTACATTAACATGTTGTTTTTCCCTACCTGTTTCATATTAATGTAGCTTTCATAATCGCACAGTAAGCAATTACTACAAATGCCAATTTTTTAATTCATTGCAAAACAAAGAGTTAAATAATACTCATTTTTACAATTAATTATACTTTAACCATATTTTTTAGAAAAGCAAGAAACTTTTTTTTCTTTTTTCGTATTTATACAAGAAAGAGTTCTACTTTTCAAAAATGTAATTTGAAATAAATATGCGTCAATTAAAGATTACTAATAAAATCACTTCCCGTGAGAGTCTTGCACTGGATAAATACCTGAATGATATCGGAAAGATTTCCCTATTGTCGGTAGAAGAAGAAGCTGATTTGGCGAGAAAAATTCGCGAAGGAGATGAGAAAGCATTGGAAAAATTGACGCGTTCTAATCTTCGTTTTGTAGTTTCGGTTTCTAAGCAATACCAAAATCAGGGCTTATCACTCAGCGACCTGATTAATGAGGGAAATGTGGGTCTAATGAAAGCCGCTCGTAGATTTGATGAAACCAAAGGATTCAAATTTATCTCTTACGCTGTCTGGTGGATTCGCCAATCGATACTTCAGGCAATTGTCGAACATTCGAGAATCGTCAGAATGCCACTCAACAAAGTGGGGTCTTACAACAAAGTCAATGAGGCTTACCTTTCATTCGTGCAAGCCAATGAAAGAGAACCATCACACGAGGAATTGGCTGAAGTACTTGAAATGACACCCAAAGAAGTCAGTAATATGCTGAAAGGGAATGCACGTCATATGTCATTTGATGCGCCAATTACCGGTGAAGAAGGAGATGCTACCATGTTGGATCTTTATACCACAGATGATCATCTTGGACCGGATGAAGAGTTGATGAAAGAGTCGTTGAAAGAAGAAGTTGCTCAGGGTTTGGCTATTTTATCACCCAGAGAAGTGGAGGTCATCTCAGCCTATTATGGGCTCAACGGCTACAAAGCACTTACATTGGAAGAAATCGGAGAAATGTACAACCTAACCCGTGAAAGAGTAAGACAAATCAAAGAACGCTCTATTCGCAGACTTAGAAAAGCGTACAATAGCAGCAATATGAAATCATACTTGGGATAATTGACAATTGACAATTAACAATTAACAATTAACAATTGATTATGCTCGAAAGCTTATTATTGTAATTCGTAATTCGTAATTCGTAATTCGTAATTCGTAATTCCTAATTCCTAATT